>JBAQHW010000063.1:0-12893 GCA_049288525.1 Xanthobacteraceae bacterium | reverse complement strand
TTCGACATCTCGGCGACGCAATCGCCGATGACGATGCGGGTGCTGGAGTCAGACTCGGACTCAAATTTAGTGCGGGGCGCCCTTGCAGACGCCCCGCGACGCGACACAACCATGACTCAGAACTCTGACTCAGGCGACGCTGTCGGCGACGCGGGACCTACAACCGACATTGGGGATCATGACGTCGCAAAGTAAAAAACGTGTTACTGAAAACGCGTTCGTACTAGGCAATAAATGCCGGGAAATATTCGGCTATTTGCTTGCGCCGGAGCTAATAGTTGCGTTTTGATGAACGCGGCTGCACCGCGTCTCGAGGAGCAAATACATGCGTTGGGATGAATTCCGCCGCTCCAGCAATGTCGAGGACGATCGCGGCGCCAGCGGCGGCTTCGGAATGCCGGGCGGTGCGCACGGTCTCGGTCTCGGCACCATCATTATTCTCGGCCTGGTTGGCTGGGCGCTCGGCATCGATCCGAGCACCTTGATCAACGGCGCCGAGATTCTGTCCGGCGGCGGTCAAATCGTCCAACAAAGCGGACCGCCGCCCGCCGACGATGCGCGCACCGCCGAAACCAAGGATTTCGTCGCCGCCGTGCTGGGCGACACGGAGGACCGCTGGAGCGATATCTTCACCGCGATGGGACGAACCTATCATCCGCCGCGGCTGCGGCTCTATAGCGGTGCGCTCGACGGCGGTTGCGGCATGGCGCAATCGGCGATGGGGCCGTTCTATTGCCCGCAGGATAAGGAAATCTACCTGGACATGTCGTTCTTTCGCGACATGCAGGACAAATTCGACGCCTGCTCGAGCGACAAGGCTTGCCGCTTCTCCGAGGCCTATGTGATCGCGCACGAGGTCGGCCATCACGTGCAGGACGAGCTTGGCACTCTGCCGCGAGTGATGGCGGCGCAGCAGGCCGCTGCGAGCAAAACCCAGGTTAATGCGCTGCAGGTGCGGGTCGAATTGCAGGCGGATTGTTACGCCGGCATCTGGGCGAACCGCGCCCAAGCGAAGCATAAATTCCTCGACCCCGGCGATGTCGACCAGGCGCTGCAGACCGCCGCGGCCATCGGCGACGATCGGCTGCAGAAGGAAATGCAGGGCTACGTCGTGCCGGACAGCTTTACCCATGGCACGTCGGCGCAGCGCAAGCGCTGGTTTCAAAACGGTTTTGATTCCGGTCAGCTCTCGGCCTGCGATACCATGTCAGCAAGCTCACTCTAAGCGCCCTTGGCAATGCCGGCTGCCAAGCCTAAGCTAATAAAAGATTGTGTATTTTGTCCCGGCCGAGCCGGAGAGTTTCAGTTGCGTGAGAGTTGGCGATGCCCGGCATTGACGAGAAAAAGCAATTCGTCCCGCTGAAAATCGCGGTGCTGACCATCTCCGATACGCGCTCGATGAAGGACGACAAATCGGGCGCGGTCCTGGTGCAGCGGGTCGTCGCCGCGGGCCATTACGTCGCCGAGCGCAGCATCGTGCCGGACGACGTCGAAACGATCCGCGGCCGGGTCAAGGCGTGGATCGCCGATCCCGTGATCGACGTGATCATCACGACCGGCGGCACCGGCTTTACCGGCCGCGACGTCACGCCGGAAGCGGTCGAGCCGCTGTTCGAAAAGAAGATGGACGCATTCTCGGCGCTGTTCTTGGTGGTGAGCTTTCCCAAGATCGGCACCTCGGCGATTCAGTCGCGCGCCACCGCCGGCGTCGCCGGCTCGACCTATATCTTCTGCCTGCCGGGCTCGCCGGGGGCCTGCAAGGACGCCTGGGACGAAATTCTGGTGCATCAGCTCGACTACCGTTACGGGCCGTGCAATTTCGTCGAGATCATGCCGCGGCTCGACGAGCATCTGCGGCGGGGCGCGACGGTTTAATCAGAAGACGCTAGCGGCGGTCGCGTATGCTGGCTGCTGCCGCTTTCACAGCTGCAAATCCCAGTGCTCGCTGACGACGGGTTTGCCGAAGCTCACCCGCTCCTCGCTGCTGGTCAGCGTAAAACCGGCTTGCTGATAAATATGCCGCGCCGCGGTAAGCACGCTGTGCGTCCACAGCGTGATTTTCTGGTAGCCGGCGCGGCGGGCGAGCGCGATGCACTCTGCAACGAGCCGCGCGCCGAGCTTAAGCCCGCGCGCCTTCGGATCGACCAACAAGAGCCGGATGCGCGCCACGGTATCGCTATCGGCGAGCAGAAAGACGCAGCCGATAGTCTCACCATCCATTTCCGCGATCCAGCAGCGTTCGCGCCGCGGATCGTTCTTGTTGGCGAAGTCGGCGACGATTTGCGCGCAGACACCTTCGAACGGCTCGGTCCAACCGTATTCCTGGGCGTAAAGCTCGGCATGGCGCTTGACGATCCAGCCAAAATCGCCGGGCCGCGGCGCACGCAGGCGGTAGTTTCGCTCCGGCGCCGAGACGGCGGCGTCCACTGCGCCGCCGAGCAGCGTCTGGATGGTGTTCATCGCCGCAATCAGCCGTAACTGATCGTCCGGTGTGAGTTTGCCCAGCATCGCGCCGATGTCGCGCTGCGAGCTTTGGTCGAGCGGCGCGAAGTCGTTGCGGCCGCGCGCCGAGAGAGTCAGATGGCTTTGCCGGGCATCGTTCGCCGCGGCGGTGCGGCGGATCAGCCCGCGCTTTTCGAAGTTGCGCAGCAGGCGCGAGAGATAGCCGGCATCGAGGTCGAGCCCGCGGCCGATTTCGGTGGCCGTCGTCGAGCCATTGCCGCACGAGATTTCGTAAAGCACGCGCGCCTCGCCGAGCGAGTAGGGGCTGTCGAGGAAGGTTTTGCGCAGCACGCCGATCTGCCGGGTGTAGAAGCGATTGAAGCCGCGCACCGTGGCGATGCGGTCAGGCGCGGCGCCTTTTTCAGCGACGCGAAGTTTTGCTGTTCGGCCGGGCATGGCACAGCATCGGACAGATAGGTGACTTAGTCAAGTATATGTCCGGCCGGGTTCGATCGCCGAGAATCTTCGTTTTTTTGCGATCAGGGGTCGCCGAACGCCTGGGTGGTCAATTTGACGAGGCGCCGCCGGCCGACGCGGCGGAGGAGATCACGTTCCGGATCGGCGGCGCGGTCGGAATGTCCGCCGATGGCGTCGTAAAGCTGCCGGGCGATGAGGAGGCCCTGTTCGGGACGAGGCGAGGCTCCGAGCGCGGAGCCGAGCCGCGGCAGCCACTCGCGCATTCTGTTCTCCGAGGTGCCGCGCCGGAATATGGCCGCCTGCGGTCGCTCCGTAGCCTGCAGGAAGTGTGCGACCTCGCCCGTCCAGGGCGTGTCGAGCACGATTCCCGGCCGCAGGAACATCAGCCAAAGCGCCCGAGCCGCGGCCGCCGCCGTCTTGAGCCGTTGCGCGAGGCTGCCGTTCACGGTCAGAAAATTACAGCCGGCGACGTCGGCGACGCCGGCGGTTTCGTCCTGCGAGCCGTCGTCGGCGATCAGCACTTCGGCAATAAGACCGGCGGTGGCTCCGGGCACCAGCGCGGCCAGCGTGGGCACCAGCGCGCGTTCCGAATTCCGCGTCGGGATGATGACGCTAAGCATGGACGATCGGCCGTTGAAAAATTCAGTGGTTCCAAGCGGATGGATAGGCCGTCCACCGGTTGGCTCCAAGGTTTGTTTATAGGCAGGGTTCACGCGGATTCGTTCTTGTTTTGTTCTAGCGTCGGCGTTAGTATCCCTGCAGGAGTTGACCATGAGCCGTTCATCCGCGTTGCGTCGCCCGCCGGCACCGCTGCCCTCCACGCCGGCGGGCGAATTGGGAACTGCCGTCGAGCGCGAGCGAAGGCGCGGCCGCGGCACCTCGTCGAATGCGTCCGGCCGTTTCGAGCCGATTGCCCGCGTCGCCTTCGACGACGGCTGGCAGGGCATTGAAGAACTGCCCGTGTTCAAGACCACGGTAACCGCCGACGCGACGCGTAAGATTATCGCCCGCAACGAGTCGCCCGATATTTCTTTCGAGCAATCGATCAATCCCTACCGCGGCTGCGAGCACGGCTGCGTCTACTGCTATGCGCGGCCGAGCCACGCCTATCTCGGCCTCTCCCCCGGTCTCGATTTCGAATCCAAGCTGTTCATGAAGCCGAACGCGGCGGAATTGCTCGAACGTGAATTGTCGGCAAAGGCTTACGTCCCGAAAATCATTGCGCTTGGCTCGAATACCGATCCCTACCAGCCGATCGAGCGCCGCTATCAGATCACGCGCCGGATTCTCGAAGTGCTCGAACGCGCCGGCAACCCGGTCGGCATTGTCACCAAGTCGGCGCTCGTGTTGCGCGACCTCGACGTCCTCACGCGGATGGCCGAACGTAATCTGGTCAAGGTCGCGATTTCGGTCACGACGCTCGATGCCAAATTGGCGCGCGTTATGGAACCGCGCGCCTCGACCCCGCCGCGCCGCCTTGAGGCATTTCGGCAGCTCGTCAAAGCCGGCGTGCCGGCCTCGACTTTGGTGGCGCCGGTCATGCCGGCGATCAATGACGCGGAGGTCGAGCGCATCCTGGAGGCGGTGGCCGAGACTGGCGTCCGCAACGCGGGTTATGTGCTGCTGCGGCTGCCGCACGAATTGCGCGATCTGTTCCGTGAATGGCTGACCGAGAACTTCCCCGATCGCGTCGAACACGTTTTCAAGCTCATCCGCGATACCCGAGGCGGCAAAGACAACGATCCCACCTTCGGCAAACGCATGACCGGCTCCGGCCCGATCGCCTGGATGATCGGCCGCCGCTTCGAGGTCGCCTGCGAGCGGCTGGGCTTCAATCAAACGAGCGTGAAGACCACCACCGAGCATTTCCGCCCGCCGCGGCCGGCCGGCCAGCAGCTCGATTTGTTTTAGCCGCGGGTTTGGCAATCGATGATTTACATTGCTTCCTTGATCCCGGTTCGGATCAGCCACCAATTGACCGGATAGCTGGTGAAAAAACCGCAGATCATTGCGATCTGCATCATGAACCAGAACTCCGGGCTGTCGGCTTCGAGCCTGACGCCCAGTAGCTGCCGAAACAGATAGAACTGGGCAAACGCCATGAAGGCGTACATTCCAATCTGCCAGGCCATTAGCGACAGTGCATCGGCCTTGAACGCGGCGAGAAGTCCTGCACGCGGGGCGAGCTTTCGCATCGGCACGATGGCGTAATACTGAAACGCAATGCCGAAGCCGAAAGCCAGAATGAAATCCAAAATCCAGACCGCAAACAACTTATCCGCAAATAGCGACTGCCACCCGAACGCGATAGCGACGGCGGGCGCCAGATAAGCGAGCCATTCGGCAACAATATCGCCGAGCGTGCAGCCGGCGCCGCAATGCGCCGC
Organism: Xanthobacteraceae bacterium; assembly: GCA_049288525.1. Classification (GTDB taxonomy): domain Bacteria; phylum Pseudomonadota; class Alphaproteobacteria; order Rhizobiales; family Xanthobacteraceae; genus BOG-931. Next base: position 7,587 of record JBAQHW010000063.1, on the reverse strand, counting down.
ACCTATACCGACCGTCGCCGCGAATGGTTTGGGCTGGTGCTTCCCGTCGCGCGCCCGGCCGTAAGCCAGGTAGCCGGCAAGCACAAATATGGTGCCGAACAGCGCGCATAACGGCCAGACCAGATTCATGATCCACATTCGTTGTGGATGACGCGTCTCGTCGATGCCGATGCCGGCGGCAATGACCGCGCCCGCGACCAGCATGGCGATGGCGAGAAAATGGAGCCAGGAAGGAACCATTTGAGTCATCCGCCTTCGTTGCGCCGCCTTGAAACTAACGTCGCCGCACGCGGACGGTTCGCGGCCCGTTGCGGAGCATGGCGGTGCATGCGCATGATGCGGCATGAGTCGAACCGCAAACGATGGAACCGGCGGCAAGCCGAACGGCACGTCGGGCGCTAAGCGAAACGGCAAGAACGCCACATCGTCGCGGCTGCCGCTCGGCGACGAGATCGTTGTCCGCCCGAGCTTCCGGCGCGAGCGGGCCGCGCTCAAGCGCGGCGTGTGGCCGATCGCCGGCTGCGACGAAGCGGGCAGGGGACCGCTCGCTGGCCCGGTGGTCGCTGCGGCGGTCATTCTCGATCCGGACAATATTCCGCGCGGCCTTGACGATTCCAAACGCCTGACCCCGGAACGACGCGAAATCCTTTACGATCGCATTTGCGCGCGGGCGCACGTCGCGGTGGCGATGGCGCCGCCGGCGCGCATCGATCGCGATAATATTTTGCGTGCCTCGCTGTGGGCGCTGGCCCGCGCCGTCATGGCGCTCTCGGTATCGCCGCTCCTGGTGTTCGTCGACGGGCGCGACCGCATCGATGCCGGTTGCGATTGCGAGGCGGTTATCGGCGGCGACGGTCTGGTCGCCTCGATCGCCGCGGCCTCGATCGTGGCGAAGGTCACCCGCGACCGGCTGATGACGTGTCTAGGCGCGGCGCATCCCGGTTACGGCTTCGAGCGCCACATGGGCTACAGCGTGCCCGAACATTTCGCCGCGCTCGACCGGTTGGGAGCGACCATTCACCACCGCCGGTCGTTCTCTCCGGTCGCCGACGCGCTCGGCTTGATCGACGATGAGGCGGACGAGGTGGTGGCCGCCGTATTGCCACTCTAGCTTGGCCGCCGTACCAAGCTTGTTTGGGCGGAGTGGCATTAGCCCCGATGTTCTACGTTCCCCTTTATGTCGAAATGCTGCGCTCGCGGCCGTGGTTGGTGTTCTGGACCGCCGCCCTCGCGCAAGCCGCGGTGTGGATTGCGGTGCCGGCGCTGTTTTATTCGGCGCCGCCGAGCGGTCTCGCCCAGCTTCTGGCTATCGGCCATGAATTGCGCTTTGACGCCGGAGTAGGACCGCCGCTCGCTTATTGGCTGGCGGAGATCGCGTTTCGCGCGGCCGGCATCGTCGGCGTTTATGTCCTGGCGCAAGCCTGCGTGGTGACGACCTATTGGTGCGTCTATGCGCTCGGCCGCGCCATCGTCGGCCCGAGCCACGCCGCCATGGCGATGCTGCTGATGGTCGGCGTTGCGCTCCTGACAGTGCCGTCGCCGGATTTCGGGCCGCCGATCCTTGCCATGGCGCTATGGTCGATGGTGCTGTTGCATTACTGGCGGGCGATGAAGGGCGAGCGCCGCGCCTGGTATTGGGCCGGCATTGCGGCGGCGCTCCTTCTTTGCACCAGCGACGCGGCGCTCCTTCTGCTCGGCGCGCTGCTTATTTTCACCGCAGTTACCGTGCGCGGCCGCGCCGCGCTGAATACGGTTGAGCCATGGATCGCAGCGCTCGGGCTCGTGGCTTTCCTGTTTCTGCATCTGGTCTGGCTTGGCGGAATGGGCGACGCGCTAACCGCGACGCTCGATCGATTGCGCGATAGCGACATCGCCGGTGTCAACGCCGCGCTGTGGCTCCGTCTCTTGGCCGCCCTCATTCTCGCTCATGCCGGGCTCGCCATCCTTCTCGTTCTCGCCGGTGGCTGGCCACGCGCGCGGGCGGCCCCGGCGCCGCCGCTCCCGCGCTCTCCCGTCGATCCCCTTGCCGCGACCTATGTAAAGACTTTTGCGCTGTTTCCGGGATTGCTTGCGACGATTGCCGCAGTCGTTCTCGGCCAAACGGCGCCGATCGGCGGCGCGGCGCCGCTCGTCGTGCTTTCCGGGCTTGCGCTCGTGGTCGCCGCCGGCGACAGCATCGCGCTCTATCATCAGCGCATCCTCGGCTTCACCTGGACCGGATTGCAGATCGCGCCTGCGCTGTTCGTGCCGATTTTGATCGTCGCATTGCCTTGGGCCGCGGGCATGGATTTGCGAGTGGCCCAGCCGGCGAATGCCATGGGCCGGTTCTTCGCCGACAGCTTTCAGCGCCGGACCGGGCAGCCGCTGGCGGTGGTGACCGGCGATCCGCGCCTTGCCGCGCTCATTGCGCTCGCCGCGCCGAGCCGCCCGAGCGTGTTCTTTGATGCCGATCCGGCGCGCTCGCCTTGGGTTACCGCCGACGACATCCGCAAGAAAGGCGCCGTGGTGGTCTGGCTCAGCGCCGACACCACGCCCAGGCCGCCGCCCGACATCAAGGCTTATTTTCCCGATCTGGTGCCGGAAGTGCCGCGCGCCTTCGACCGGCCGGTGCAAGGACGGCTGCCGGTCCTATGGATCGGCTGGGGCATGATCAGGCCGGGCAGCGTCGCCGCCGCAAAGTGATCTGCGGAATACCGTGCCTATGCGCGGGCGAACTTGGGGCCTCAGGCGCAAGTCGTTAGGCGCCCATCGTCTTCTTCAGCGCCAGGAAATCGCGCCACGCGAAGCGCTTCTGCAATGGACTGCGCAGCAGAAAAGCCGGATGGAAGGTCGCCAGCGCGCGGACTTCGCGCGTGCCAGTATCGTAGGGATACCAGCGGCCGCGGGCGCGCGTAATGCCTTCCTTGATCGCGAGCAGCGTCTGCGTGGCGGGTCCGCCGAGGCAGACTAGAAAGTCGGGGTTGGCGAGCTCGATCTGGCGCCGGATGAACGGCAGGCAAATCGCGGTCTCTTGCGGGGTCGGCGTACGATTGCCCGGCGGCCGCCACGGCACGACGTTGGCGATATAGGCGCAGGTGCGATCGAGCCCGATCGCCGCCATCATCAGATCGAGCAGCTTGCCGGAACGGCCGACGAAGGGGCGGCCGCTAATGTCCTCGTCATAGCCGGGCGCTTCGCCGACGAACATGACGCGGCTTCCGGCAGTGCCGTCGGCGAAGACAAGCCGCGTCGCGGTCGCGCGCAAGGCGCAGCCCTCGAAGGCTTCAAGGAGCGCGCGCAGTTCGTCGAGCGTTTGCGCCGTCCGCGCCGCCTCGCGCGCCGCCATGACCGCAGCCTCGGGCGAAGCCGGCGCTGCGGGCGGCGCCCGCATCGTTTCCTCTGCGGCAAGGGGAGGGTCGAGGCGGCGAAGCCGGTCCGCGGAGGAGCCGCGTAAACCCTGACCCGCCACGCCTTCACCCGCGACGCGAACTGCGGCGGGCGCCGCCTGTCTTTCTGGCGGCGGTGCTTCCGCCATGCGGTCGATCGGCTCTTCCCCGATCAGCGCGTCGGCGCCGGCATCGAGATAAAAGGCGAGGAGCTCGCGTGCGTCTTTAAAGTGGGGAACCACGGCAACTCGGCTGCAATTGGAGCGATTGTGTTCGGCGGCTTTTCCAGGCGATAGTTACCGCAATAATTTCGTGAACCATCGACGTCAACCGCCCGGGGATACGGAGCAGGCCATGAACACCGCGGAGCTTCCGGCCCGAGAGGCGATGGAATTCGACACCGTCATCGTGGGCGCGGGGCCGGCCGGCCTTGCCGCGGCGATCCGGCTCAAGCAGGTCGCGCCGGATAAATCCGTCGTGGTGGTGGAGAAAGGCTCCGAGGTCGGCGCGCATATCCTCTCCGGCGCGGTGATCGATCCGGTCGGGCTCGACCGTCTCATTCCGGAATGGCGTAGCGAAGACACCCCGCTCAAGACCGCGGTCGCCGCCGATCGCTTTTACGCGCTGGGCGCTTCGGGGGGATTGCGGATACCGCTCGCCTTGATGCCGCCGCTGATGAGCAATCACGGCAATTTCATCGCCTCGCTGGGCGACGTCTGCCGCTATCTGGCGAAGAAAGCCGAGGCCTTGGGCGTCGAGATTTATCCGGGCTTCGCCGCCGCCGAAGTGCTGTTCGAAAACGATGCGGTGGCCGGTGTCGCCACCGGCGACATGGGCATCGCCAAGGACGGCCAGCACAAGGCGGGTTTCGCCCGCGGCATGGAGCTGCGCGGCAAATATACTTTGTTCGCCGAAGGTGCGCGCGGCAGCCTGTCCAAGATTCTCATCGAGCGCTTCGGCCTGCAGCAGGAGCGCCAGCCGCAGAAATTCGGCATTGGCCTCAAGGAGCTCTGGCAAGTCGCGCCGGAGCGGTTCCAGAAGGGCCTGGTGCAGCACACGATGGGTTGGCCGCTCGACAATCGCACCGGTGGCGGCTCGTTCCTTTATCACTACGACGACAACCTGGTTGCCGTCGGCTTCGTCGTCCACCTCAATTACCGCAATCCATATCTGTCGCCATTCGAGGAATTCCAGCGCTTCAAGACGCACCCGCTGATCCGCGATACCTTCGCCGGCGGCAAGCGCATTTGCTACGGCGCGCGCGCCATCACCGAGGGCGGCTGGCAATCGGTGCCGAAGCTGGCGTTTCCGGGCGGCGCGCTGATCGGCTGCGCCGCCGGTTTCGTCAACGTGCCGCGCATCAAAGGCTCGCACAACGCCGTCCTTTCGGGGATGCTGGCGGCCGAGCACGTTGCCGCTGCGCTTGCCGCGGGCCGCGGCAACGACGAGCTCATCGGCTATGAAAATGCCTGGCGCGCCTCGCCGGTCGGACGCGATCTGTGGCGGGTGCGCAACGCCAAGCCGCTATGGTCCAAATTCGGCACCGTCGCCGGCATCGCGCTCGGCGGTCTTGATATGTGGACCAACACCTTGGGTTTTTCGCTGTTCGGCACGCTCGGTCACGGCAAGCCCGACTACGCCACGCTCCAGCCGGCGGCGCAATGCCGGTGCATTGCCTATGCCAAGCCTGACGGCAAGCTGACCTTCGACCGGCTTTCCTCGGTCTATCTATCGAACACCAACCATGAGGAGGATCAGCCGCCGCATCTGTTGGTGCACGACCCGGCCTTACAGAAATCGTCGGAACACGACATCTTTGCCGGCCCCTCGGCGCGCTATTGCCCGGCCGGCGTTTATGAATGGGTCGAGGACGCGGGCCAGCCGCGTTTTGTCATCAACGCGCAGAACTGCGTTCACTGCAAGACCTGCGACATCAAGGATCCGAACCAGAACATTACCTGGGTGCCGCCGGAAGGCGGCGGCGGGCCGAATTACCCGAACATGTGATCGCGCGGCGGTGCGCCGCGGCGACCGCAAATGCCGCGATTTCGCCGCCGTTGAGGCCTAAGCCCCGGCGCGGAGTGGGATAGTGCACCGGCAGGGCCGGACTTTCGGGGCCAGAGCTTGGTGTCCTTGCGGCGTTGCGGCAAAAGGATCATTCTCGCCCGGATATGGAGCGTCGGGCATTCGATTCCCGTTTCGCCGATCGAATTCGTACCCCCCTACCATTCGCTAATGGAGATCTCGTGACTCATTTGCTGCCTCGGCGTGCCGCCTTTGTCGGTGTCGCCCTTGCTTTCGGTTTGTCAGCGGCGGTCGCCGCCGAGACGCCGGCTCAGGATCAACTTTCGCCCGAGAACGCCGCCGGCAGCTATCTCGCCGCCCGGCATGCCACGGCCGAGCGCGACGAAGGCGCGGCGGCGGCTTATTACCTTGATGTACTCAAGCTCGATCCGCACAATTCCGACCTGTTAAGCCGCGCTTTCCTTTCCGAACTGAGCGACGGCGATATCGATGGCTCCGCCAAGCTCGCCGACAAGCTGTTGGCAATCGATCACACCGACCGCATCGCGCGGCTTGTCATTGGCATCCGGGAATTGAAGAAGAAGCATTATGGAGCGGCTCGCGACGACTTTTCACAGTCGGTGCGCGGCCCGGTAACCGATCTGACCGCGACGCTGTTGTCGGCCTGGGCGCTTGCCGGACAGGGCGACACGCATGCGGCGATCGACACTTTGGATAAGTTGTCGGGTCCCGATTGGTACGGCATTTTCAAAGATTTGCATGCCGGCTTCATCCTCGATGCCGCTCACGATACCAAGGCGGCCGGCAAACGCTACGCCAGTGCCTATAAGGCCGACCCGACGGCGCTGCGCACGGTCGAGGCCTACGGCCGATTTCTGTCGCGCACGGCAAGCAAAGCCGATGCCCTGAAAGTCTATCAGGATTTTGCCCAGGAGCTGCCGAACCATCCGATCATCAACGCCGAGATGAAGAAAATCTCCGACGGCGAGAAGCTGCCGCCGCTGATCGATACGCCGCAGGCCGGCGCCGCCGAGGCCCTGTACGGGCTCGGTGCTTCGATCGGACGGCGCGGCGGCGAGGATCTCGCGCTCATCTATCTGCAGCTCGCGCTCTATCTCGAACCGTCCCACGCCATGGCGCTGTTGTCGCTCGGCGACCTCTACGAGGACCTCAAGAAGCCCGATCTCGCGATCAAGGCCTATGACCGGGTGCCGGCGAGCTCGCCGCTGGCGCGCAATGCGCAAATCCAGATGGCGGTCGATCTCGACTCGCTCGACCGCACCGACGAGTCCAAGAAGCTTCTGGAAAAGGTCATCGCCGCCAATCCGAAGGACACCGAGGCGATCATCGAGCTCGGCAACGTGCAGCGCGGACACAAGGAGTTTGCCGATTGCGCCAAGACCTACAGCAACGCCATCAATGCGGTGCCGGACCCGCAGAAGTCGAACTGGGTCATGTTCTATTTTCGCGGCATTTGCTACGAGCGGTCCGACCAGTGGCCGCTGGCCGAAGCCGATATGAAGAAGGCGCTGGCGCTTTATCCCGACCAGCCGCTGGTGCTCAATTATCTCGGCTATTCCTGGGTCGATAAAGGCGTCCATCTCGACCAGGGCATGGACATGATCCGCAAGGCCGTGGAGCAGCGGCCGGACGACGGCTACATCGTCGATTCGCTCGGCTGGGCCTATTTCCGTACCGGCAACTACGACGAAGCGGTGAAGAATCTCGAGCGCGCGGTCGAGCTCAAGCCCGAAGATCCGACCATCAACGATCACCTCGGCGATGCCTATTGGCGGGTCGGGCGCCGGCTGGAGGCACATTTCCAGTGGTCGCAGGCCGTCGATTTGAAGCCCGATCCGGACGATTTGCCGAAGCTCGAGGCCAAGCTGGAACACGGGCTTCCCGCGGATGCATCGTCGGCGGCCGACAACGGCAAGCCGAGCAGCGCCGCCGACAGCGACAAGGCGAATTCCGCAGCGGACGCCGACAAGGCCAAGAAGACCGGCAACGGCGGGTGAGCATCCGCCTTGCCCGTTCCGCTTGTTGAGAAGGCGCCGGCGAAGGTCAACTTGACGCTGCGGGTGCTCGGTCGCCGCCCCGACGGCTATCATGAGATCGCCAGTCTCGTCGTATTTGCCGATTTCGCCGACCGGCTGACGTTGACGCCGGGCGGCGAACTCACGCTGTCGGTCGGCGG
>JBAQHW010000062.1:0-51963 GCA_049288525.1 Xanthobacteraceae bacterium | reverse complement strand
CAACGGGCGCGCACGCTCCGGTGCCGCCGGTCCAGGGTCGCGCTGTCGCAGCGGCCGTATCTTAGTCCTTGCGTCGCCTGGGTTGCGCCGTCACAATACCGCCTTGATGTGGTCCCCGTGCATTGTTCATGGACCGAGGACGGGCGTATGTATCTGCTGTTGCTGGTGTTTGGCGGCGTTTTGACCGCCGCGGGAATTGTTCTCGCAGGGTTTAGCGTATCGGTCCACGAACACACTTTCGACACCTCGATCATGACACCCGGCGTGGTTGCGGCCGTTGGCGGGCTCTTGCTTATAGGGCTAGGGCTGACGTTGCGGCTGTTGGCCCGCATCGAGCGCGCGCTTGAGGCGCGACCGATGCAACGGGCCGAGCCGGTCCTAACCGCGCAGCCAGAGCCAGCCCTGCTGCACTCGCCGAACCCGACACTGCAGCCCACGCAAACCCAAACCATTTTCGCCGCGACCGCGCCGCTCGCGTCGGCCGGCGAAAATCCCGCCCAAGACGCCGCGAAAAGGAGTGCGCCGGAAATGAGTCCGCTAATTGCGCGGCTCGAAGCATCGCGCGCCCTTGCCGCAACCGAGGTTCCGCACCCGGACCACGCGGCAGCACCGTTTCGCACCAGCGTCGACATTGCCGTGGCTCAGGTCGACAAGGTGCAAGCGGCAAAGCGCAGAAATGGAGTGTCGCCGCCCCGTATCGCACCCCGCCTCGATAATGGAGCTCGCCCGCAGACTGTGGGCGAGCGGCCGCCGGGACCGTCGTTCGATGCGTTTTGGCCGAAAGCATCGCGGCTCGGGCGACTGCCGGCATCGCCGGCGACGGTACAAGCTGCCGCCGCGCCGGCACCCAAGCCGGACTTGACGCCTGAATCGGTAGACGAGGTCCCGCAAGCCGCAGCGGCAAATTCTGTATCGTTGCTCAAATCCGGCGTGGTCGACGGAATGGCCTATACGCTCTATTCCGATGGCTCCATTGAAGCGCAGCTGCCGCAGGGCACGCTTCGTTTCGGTTCGATCACCGAATTGCGCCATCACATCGAGCAAAGCGCATCAGCCTGAGCGCGGTCCGCGCGCGGCCCGCTCCTGGCCTGAATAGCGCGGGCATTATTTCTTGTCGACTATTGGCGAGCGGCCTTGCCATGCTGCCGTTTTATTGCTTCTACTGTTATCGTCCAATATACTTTAAGTGGATGCTGGGGCATTTTGCTGCAATTCGCGTGAGAATACGGTCATGGCCGAAGCTTTGGGCGGCAGCGACTACATCGCGCTCGCCGCGAACATTGTCGCCGCTTATGTCAGCCACAATGCGGTGCCCAGCGCCGAAATTCCCAATCTCATCAGCCAGATTTACATGGCGCTTAAGCGCGTGTCGGACGGCCAAGGCGCAAGCGCCGCCAAACCGGCCAAGCCGGCCGTGCCGATCAAGCGGTCAGTGACCGCCGAATATATCGTCTGTCTCGAAGACGGATTGAAGTTCAAATCGCTCAAGCGGCATCTGCGCACGCGCTACAATTTGACGCCAGATCAATACCGCGAAAAATTCAATTTGCCGCCCGACTATCCGATGGTGGCGCCCAATTACGCGGCCGCCCGTTCCAAGCTCGCCAAAGACATGGGGTTAGGCCAGCAACGCCGCCGCCGCAGAACCTGAGGCGTCGGCCGGTCAGCGCTGCAAGACACCAACGGCCCGGTTGGCGAAACTAAGCCGTTCCGACATCACCGAGACGATGTAACCGAGGAGCGCCTGGCTGAGCGCCGGTTGCTCGCGTTTGATGCGCTCGTAAGCCTCGGCCGTGAGTTCGTACAGGACGCTATCGGCCTCGGCGGCGATGGTCGCGCTGCGCGCGTATCCGGTGATCAATCCCATTTCTCCGATCGTGGTGTGCGGGCCGAGACTGCGTAGGCGCATGGTGCGGCCCTCGCCCATATCGGCGACGATGCCGATGCGTCCCTCCAAAATGAAATGCATCGAAGCGGCCGGTTCGCCCTCCCGCGCGATGATCTGGCCGGCCGGAACTTCGCACCGCAGGCAAAATTCCGCCAATCGGTCGGCATTGGCGGCGCCGAGCGCATCCGTCCACCAGACCCGCAACGAACGCTCGTCGCCAACCGCTGTGCGATGTGCCTCGATGATGCTTTGCTCGCAGAATTCGAGCGCGCGATCGAGATCGGATACGACCATGACGCCATCGGAAATAAAGCGCGCCGTATGAAAAGCGCGTTCCAATTCCACGGTGAGATTGACCAGCACGAGGCGCGCGCCGCTCGCGCCCGCGATTTGTTTGATTTGCGCGAAACTGTGAGTGGCGGAGGAATCGATGCCGGTGACAAGACGAAAATCGAAAATCAGAAAATGGCAGTCCGGCTGTGCCGCCAGCAACGCCTTGACATGCTGATACAGACGATTGGCAGAGCCGAAGAACAGATAGCTCTGCAGTGTCATGCCCTGAATCTCGCGCCCATGATCGGCCATAAGCGACAATTCGTAGGGGCCGCGATCGAGTGAAGAGCGGTATTCGGAGCCGTCGAAACTGAATTTGATCGCGTTGACGCGGCTCGCGCTCAAAGCAAAGGTAGCGCAGCCGATGACGATCCCGATCAAGACGCCGGCGATAAAGCCCGCATAGATGATCAGCGCGGCGATGGCGAGGAGCGACAAGTATTCGACGCGCGACAGTCGGCGCGACGATTGCACCAGCCACTGATAGACGAGGTCGGCGCCGAGATAGAACAACAGGCCGCCGAGAATGTATTTGGGCACGTAGCTGAGAAACGCCGGATCGGCGACCAGCACGGCCGCGGAAATTACCGCCACGGTCAGGCCGCCTATTCGGCTTGTGGCCCCGGCGGTGCGGACCAGCATCGACCGGCTGAACGAGGTGCAGCTCACATAGCCGCCGAGCGCCGCGATGACGACATTGGCGAGACCCAGCACTTTGAGATCGCGTTCGATGTTGGCTTCGCCGCGGGTGGCGATTTCCAGCCCGGTCGTATTAAGCAAAAAATTGGCGATCGTCACGAATATGACGGCGAGCCCGTCGCCGGCGATTTGTGGCACTGACGACCAGGGAAAGCTTCGCAGCGCTGCGCTCCGCCATGGCAGCGTCATGCCGGCGGCCGGCTGCAGCCGAAACAGCCAACCCTGGTCTTGGGCGGCGGAAATCGTCGTGCCGGTTAACAGTAGTACAAGATGCGTCACGGCGAGCGCGGTCAAGAGCACGGCGGGGAGAACGAATGGACTCTTGGAATAGCGACGCAACAGCGCATAGAGCATCAACGCGACCACGATGCCGGGCGCGATCTTGGTCACAACCGCGATGTCGGCGAAGGCAGGGAAATTGTCGAGCGCCGGCCGCAGGCCGGTCACGACTTGGATCGCTCCGGTGATTAGAAGCCAGCCGGTCGCACCGAGGAAGCCGCCAATCACCGGATAAGGCACGAAACGAATGGCGCGGCCGGCATGAGTGAAGCCGAGCACGCAGAGCAACAGCCCAGTCAGCGCGGTCGCCAGAGCCATGGCGATGAGAACCGGAGCGAGAAGGCCGGCGGCGCCGTTGATGGGCAGCCGCTGCACCAACGTTGCGACCAGCGCCGCGAGAACCACCGAAATCGAACTGTCCGGGCCGGCAACGGCGAAAGACAGCGAGCTGCGCATCGCGACGATTGCGCCGCCAACGGCGGCCGACAGGAAGGTCACGGCGATGCCGTAGGCCAACAGGGGCTCAAGCGGACCGGTAAAAATGAGCGCCGCGTAGGACAGGCAATAGGCAATGGACAAAATGCTGCAGACCGTGCCGGCGAACACGTCCGTCAGTGCGGCGCGCAGTGTGGAATTGCTCAACGGGCAGCCCCTACATCCCGAAGAGCTCTACAATACGACCGCGGTGGCGGATTGAATACCCGAGATGCGATGCCCCTGCGGGCTACAGCATGATCCGGAAATGTGGCGGCCGGCTTTCCGAAAGCATTATGCTTCACTGATGGATCAGGGCGCGGCTGGCGTCAGCGCCGCGTGCGCGTCCGAGCGGATTCGCTCGACCATTGAGCGGAAGCCATTGGAGCGCTGCGGGGTCAGATGTTCCTTCAAGCCCAGTCCCTCGAACACCTTGATGGCGTCAAGCGCCAGAATGTCCTTGGCGCTTTTGCCGGAATACACCGCAAACAGGACGGCGATCAGCCCGCGCACGATGTGGGCGTCGCTGTCGCCGACGAAGGTCAGGATCGGTCCGCCGGCGCCGTTCGGCCGCACGGTGGTATCGAGCCACACCTGGCTGGCGCAGCCCTGCACTTTGTTGGCGGGTCCACGCGCGGCGTCGGCAAGCGGCGGCAGCTCGCGGCCGAGTTCAATCAGATAGCGATAGCGGTCGTCCCAGTCGTCCAGGACCGAGAAATTGCCGATGATGTCGTCGATGTCTGCCATCGCGCCGAATTCCGGATCAGAGCCGAAGCGGTATTGTCTCCTCTCTATATAAGGCTCCCAACAGCGGAGGTCGACGTGTTCCGCAGCGCGCGGATGCGCGGTGGTGAGGCGCCGCGGCCGGCCGATAACGTGGAGGAAACGTCTTATGCCGTATGCTTGCGCAGCGGCGGACCGCGCCAGGCGGGAACGAGATCGGCGGGTGTCAGCGTATTTTGCGAGGCCCTACCGCTTGCCAGCGAGCCGGTCGTCTTCAGCGTGTCTTTCGCCTGCTGCTTGGACGTATCCTTTGAAGCGAGCGTCTCGCTGAGAAAATCATAGAGCATCTTGGCGCCTGCCTGCGCCTTGTAGCCGAGTTCCGTCGCGACGTGCGAGCCGACGGCGCAGGCGTCGGGTTGGCGCGTGCAGAACTGCCGCAGATCGCCGACCGTAGCCGAGGCGGCCGAAATGGCTTGTGATGCGTTCACCACATTGCCCGGGGCGGCTCGTTCCGATGAGCCGGTCGGCAACAGGATCAGCACGAGGCCGAGCCAAAACGCCATGCGCAGTAGAAAGAACATCGGACCCACATCCCCTAACACGTACGTTACCGCACGTGCGGGGAAACTAGCAGGCAGCATTGAAGGTGGCGTTCGCTCGGCAGATAAGCTTTTGCCCATAATCGAACAGAATACGCCGCAAATTTTCGCCTAATTGGAAAAAATACGATTTAGCTAAAAATTGAGCGAACGGCCCGCGAGCCGGCTTGTTCCGCTATTTCGGCACGTAAAGCCCGCACCGCTTGCGGGTTTTTCTTGGGCGCCGCGCATGCGGCAAACATTTGGCAACCGTCTGCGGCAACGCGCGATTCACCATGATGGGGATTTGCCGCCCGTGCAAAGCTTTCCCGCCATCGCCCGCGCCGGGTGCGCCTCCACCCTTAGCGTTCGCTTAAGCGGCCTCTGACACGATCCGGCAACAGAAAAGGGGAGCGCGTCGGCAAAGCCGCGCGTGCGTCGGGAACGTGGGCCTGTTTGCGCCAATTCGCAATTATATAGAGACGCTGGTACATCCGTCGGCGCAGCAGGATTTGCTGACCGCGGCGCGTCATCGCGCCTTTATCGCGCCGCGTCTTCTCGGTAGCGTCATCGCGCTCGCGGCGTTTCCGGTCTATCTCACGGTCCGTGGTGCGCCAAGCGTAGCCGAGGTTTTGATCTTTACCTGGCTTGTTGCGCAGATTCTCACCGCGTATTTTCTCTCCCGCACCGGACGTTACGAGAGCGCGCATGCCTTGTCTTCGCTCGCCTTGACTGGACTGGTCACCGCCCTTGCCGCGGACACCGGCGGCATCGCCTCGTTTGCGGCCGTGTGGCTGGTCGTGGTGCCGCTCGAGGCGGCGCTGTCGGCGTCGCGCCGCGTGGTGGCGACCGCCTCCACCTTCGCGCTTGCCGCCGCCGGGCTGCTGATGCTGCTCGGCGCCGACGGGCTGTTGCCGCCGCCCAGCGCCATAGCGCCCGAGGCATTGGCGATGTTCGGCGTCGTTTCGGCGGCACTTTACGCAACCGGGCTAGCGCTCGGCGCCGAGGCGCTGGCGCGGACGAGCTTTTGGCTGCTTTACGCTGAGGAAGACCGCTACCGCTTATTGGCCCGCAATATCGCCGACGTCATCACGCGACATGGCCGCGACGGATCGGTGCTGTTCGCCTCGCCGGCCGCGGAATCGCTGTTCGGCTCGCGCGTCGTAGAGCTGCATGGCCACGGCTTGTTCGATCGCGTGCATGTGACCGACCGGCCGGCTTATCTCACCGCGCTCGGCGATGCCGCCGCGCTCGGCGAGCAGCGCTCGGTCGAATTCCGCGTGCGGCGTGACGGCGTCGACGGCGAAGGCCGTGCGATGGCCGAGCTCGTCTGGATCGAAATGCGCTGCCGGCCGCTGGAGCAAATCGAGTCAAGCGGCGAAACGCGCCGCGAGGTAGTCACGGTGATGCGCGACGTAACCGAGCGCAAACTGCATCAGCAAGCGCTGCTCGACGCGCACGCCGAAACGGAACGGGCCGATGCAGCCAAAAGCCGTTTCCTCGCCACCATGAGTCACGAATTGCGCACGCCGCTCAACGCAATCATCGGCTTTTCGGACATGCTGATGACGGAGCAGGCGCTCGGCCTCGATGCCGCGCGTCGCGGCGAATATGCCGGCCTCATCAACGACTCAGGGCATCATCTGCTGTCGGTCGTCAACGGCATACTGGATATGTCGAAGATCGAGACCGGCAATTTCGAAATTACCGCAGAGCCGTTCGCGCCGACGCAGGTCGTCACTGCCTGCTGCGGTATTCTCACGTTGCGCGCGCGCGAGGCCGGCGTCCGCCTGGAAAAGGTCGCCACCGACAATCTGCCCGACATGATCGCTGACAAGCGCGCGCTCAATCAGATTCTGCTGAATCTCTTGTCCAACGCGATCCGTTTCACCGATCGCGGCGGCACCGTCAGCATTCTTGCCCGGGCTGAAGCGGCGCATATCGCTTTTGTCGTCGAAGACAATGGTGCGGGCATCAGCGACGAAGACTTGGCGCGGGTCGGCGAGCCTTATTTCCAGGGCGGCAACTCCTACGATCGCCGCCAGGGCGGCACCGGGCTCGGCCTCTCCATCGTCAAAGGTCTGGTGCAGCTGCATGGAGGCGAAATCGCCATCCGCAGCCGGGTCGGTGAGGGCACGCGCGTCACCGTGCGGCTGCCGATCGATTGCGAGCGGGCGCGGCTCGCGCAACGCACTGGCGTGCGGCCGCTGGTCGGCTTGCTGAGTAATCTGCCGGCCAAAGGCGTACTGCCCCGCATGACTGCTCCTGAGCTGCGCGTTCAAGAATTACGCGCTCAAGATTTCCTGGTGAAGAAAAGTGCGTAGACGTCGCAACACCGATCCGGCGCTCTATGCGCGCCTCGGTGATGCCGGCAGCGCATTGGCCGCGCGGCTATGGACGAAAACCGCTCGGCGTCCAATTGACTCGGTCGCCATCCTTTTGGCCGCGGCTACAAGTATCCTTATTATGATCAACGCGGTGTTCCTGCAGTCCGGGCCGCATCTGGCTCCGTTCCTGGCCAATCCAACGTCGGAGCCGATCGCAAGCATCGCGCCGAGGCCGAACGCCCCGGCACCGCAGCGCCGGTTGACGACCGCCATAGCGGCCCTGCCCGTCGCCATGCGGCGCGACGACCCGATCGCCGACCTGATCGGACCGTCGCCGCGGATCGCGGCCGTGCAGCGTGCTCTGTCCGACTACGGCTACGGCCAGGTCCCGCCATCCGGCATACTCGACGACGCCACCACGGTCGCCATTGATAAATTCGAGCGGGAGCACCGTCTGCCGGTGACGGGTGAGGTCACGGACCGGCTCATGCGCGAATTGGCTAGCCTGGTCGGCCATCCGCTGCAGTAAGGCATGATCCGGCAAGTGGGAACCGATTTTCCGAAACGATCATGCTTCACCAAAATCCAGGAGCGCCAATCGATTTTACGTGAAGCGATTGGGCTCGAGCAGGCCGATTTGCGCCATCGCGGTGTTCGAGCCATATCTCGGCCGAGGTGAGCGCAAACGATGCGTCTGAAAACCGCACTATGGGTCGGCGCCTATCTGCGGCGCTGTCAGGTTGAGGGTACTTTTGGCGTCGTGCGACGCCGCGGCGCGGAAGAGGCCGGCGCCGTCTTCGTGCGCATCAGCCGGCTCGACGGCACGTCCGATCTATTCGGGCCGGCCCCACAAAGCACGCTCGACACCAGCCTCGGCGCCGACCGCACATTCACGGCAAGCTTCCCCCAGCAGCCTGCGCCCGACGATGCCGTCGAAGCCAAGCTCGCGCGCGAAATGAAATTCGATCCGGATCTGTGGATTGTCGAGGTCGACGATCCGGCCGGCCGAAATTTTCTCGATATCGTGCGTTAAGAAGCGGTGCGGCGATCAATGGACCGATGCGCCGACGGCGCCCGGCGCACGGCCGCGGTTGCCGTTCGCGCGCGAGCGCGCGCCTCGTCGTCCCCGTGGAGCGGCCGATGGTTGCCTGGCGGGTGCTCACTGCGTTGCAGCGCCTGCCAAATCGCCACCATGTGTTCGGCGGCTGCTGGCGTCATCTCGTCGTAGAGGCCGGCAAGCGTATGAACGCGCTCGACCGAATGACCGACGGTGGTGTTGACGAACAGCAGGATGCGATAGACGACGTCGCGCGGCGTTGCGAGCGCCTTGGTGGCGACCACGATCGGCTCGCCCAATTCGTCCCCGGCAATGCGGCGCGCCTGGGCGCGGGGAATTTGCAGCGCTTGCGCGAGGTGTCGCGCGAAATCCTCGCGATTGCGGGCCAGCGCCGCCGCTTCCAGCCGGCGGCCGGCAGCGGTATCGCGCTCAAGCCGAACCCGGCCGGCCGGCAGCGGCGTGGCGATCTCTAGATTGAGGAGAATGAGACGCCGTTCGTCGGCGCTGGCTGCGAAAAACAGCTCGTTAAGTTCGTCTGCCACGTCGGCAGCGATGAGGTCGGGATTCTGGACCGGCAAAAGTTCCGTAAGTTGGCGCTCGCCGGCTTGGAAAACCCGGCTCTCATCGGATTTCGGGACAGGCATCTGATCGGTGGCCGCCGGAATCACCGAAGCCGGCGTTTCGACCGTTTGCGGCTTGCGCTGCAGCCGCGGGTCGGCGCGAACGGCAGCCGCGATTTCGGGCAGATCGGCGGCCAATTTCTCGATGATCCGCACCGGTGGCGACAAATGACGCACCAGCCGGGCCGCCACCGCCACGCGGGTCGGCACATCGACGGCGTCTAGGAGACGCATCGCCAATTCAGTGTAATGGCGCTCCTCATCGGGCGTGTGCGTCAGTTTCTGCACATAGAGGTCGGTGAGAACCCGCAACAAAGTGGGACGCATATCGACGCCGCCGCGCAGCCCTACGCGGCTCAAATTGATCAGGTGGGAGAGACTGGCGCTTTCCATTGACGGTGACTCGAACGCAACCGGTGCCGCGGGGCGAATTGGCTCGTCAGCCTAAGAGGTTGGCGTTAGCGGAGCGTTAACCTTGCATGCGGTTTAATCGCAGCGATGCCGGTGTCTGCGCGGCGGGGCAGAACGCCTTGCTGCCGGCGGCAGAGGAAAACGGCTGGTGGGCAACGTTATCAAATTCCCGGACGAAGGACGCATCGTGCACTTCGGGCGCGAGCCGGCGGACGAGCCGGCCACGATCATCATTCTGCCGGTGATCCGGATCGAGCGTTATGCCGATCCGCGGGCCGAGGGAGCCGAACCTCAGACACATCCGCCGGCGGACAACGGCGGCCGCCGACGGGTGAGACGCCGCTAGGCGGGCGTGGCCAGATGTCGCCGAGCGCCCGTCGCCGCAGCGAAATCAGGGCGCCTTTTCTTGCCATCCTGATGCTGCTCGTCCTGTCCGGCTGCACCAGTATCGGCGATTTCGGCCGGCTTTCCGATCCACTGGTCACCGACGACATTCACTCCTGGGTCGGTGAAGAGGCCGCTACCCGCGTCGGTGCGCCGGTCTCCGCGGACAATCTGACCGAAAACGAGCGCACGCTGCGCGATCTCGCCTTTCCGCTGATCGAACCGGCTTACGACCGGATTCGCTGGGATGCCGTGGTTTACGAATACGGCACCAAGAATTCATTCCAGCGCGAATTGTGGACCTTCGATCCGACAGCCTATTACCGGCATCTGCAGGGCGAAATGCTTCGCTCCACCGCTGCGCGTTACAATCAATTGATCGACGATATCCGCAACGACATCGTGCGGATCGGACCGTTTTTTTTCTTGGCGCGGCGGGTTGTCGACCTCGACCGGCGGCGTGCCGCGAGCATGCAGCAGATCGGCGATCTCACGCCAGCCGAGCGCGTCAATGCGGTGGCGCGCATCAACGAAAACAGCCTGACCATCGCCTGGGTCGACAAATCCTTGACGCAGCGCTGCGCCAGCTACCGCTTTGCGCTCCAACATCTTGCGGTCGCCGAACCGGAACCGCTCGCCGCGGAAGCCGATTTGGCGCTTACCGAATTGCAGCAGCAGATCGCGGCCAACCAGGTGATCGTCGTCGCGCCGCATTTCGTCCCGGCGCCGCGGGCGGTCGCAGCAGCGAAATAATCACTGCACCGGCTGGACGCCGCAGGTTGCCGCTGCCAGCGCTTGCCGCGCCATGGGCATCAGGCCAGGCTCGGGCGCGAGCGCACGCAAAACGATCAAGCCCATGGTTGACGGCGACTCGATGATCAGCCGGTCGGCCGCCGTGACGTCCTCGTCCTCCGGCAGCGCCGCATGCTGTTCCGGCGTCATCAGATCGAGTTCGATCGAATGACGGCCGGCGGCGCGGTCGTTGATGGCGTAATAGGCGATGCTCTTGCGGGTATAGAAAGTGACCGAGGTGTAGGCCTGACTCACCGGCGCAATGAGCTTGATTGATCCTCCGCTCAAATCGTAACGGCAGACGGCCGCGGCGAAGGCCGGATCCATGAACGGCATGATGGCGCTTTGGGCAGTCGGCGGCGACATCGGCACCACGCGGTTGACCGGTGTTAATGGCGCCAGCCTGGCATAGGCATCCTCGGTCGCGGTCTGCGGCATCGCCAGCACTGTCGCCAGATGCACGATGCCGCCCAGCAGAACGGCGGCGAGAATCCACAACAGCCCGCGGATCACGAGCAGCCCTTTCGCGTAATGGCCGGCATCGGCCCTTCCTTGGTCGTTCGCGTGGCGACGCCGATCGGGGTGTCGTAGAGACGCCAGACCAGGACGAAGCGCTCGATGCCGCCGGTCGGCAGCCAATTTCCCGGGCGTGCCAGCGGCGCTGCGGTGATGGTGAAACGCCCATCGATGTCGCGCACGATTTCCTCGCTGGTGAAGTCGTGGCGATCGATCGCGTTGGCCACGAGCCGTCCCTGAGGATCGTATAGAGCGACGGTCCAATAGCGCGCCGGCGGCGTCATGCCGCTGATCACGAAGGTACAGCGGCCGTCCAGATTATCGCCGGCGTCGTCGGTATGGGCGTAAAAGGCGATGCCGTCGCCCATACCGGTCGGCAACTCGCCGCTGCGCGCGATACTGGCGCGCGCATAGGGATCGATGTCGACCGATCCGCTTTTTGGCCAAGCCGTCCAGGCGCCGATCGTCAGCGCGCCGAAGGCCACGCCGCGCGTCAGCGTGAACCAGGTCGCGCCGAGCCCGAGAGCGGCAGCGATCAACAACGTGAAGCAGGAGCCGAACAGCAGACGCATAGGGAATCCGGATCGAACACGAACTCGCGCGGTGGGGGCTTCGCTCTAATCGCCGCGCGTCGAAACTGCGGCATTGCGGTCTGCAGCCGTGGCGTACGTATTGCTCCGCGGGCCGCCGCGATGCTCGTTGTCTAGTGTGCCAAGCGACCCAGGCGGAAGGCCTTGCGCCGTCAGTGCGTGGCTGGCTTCATCGAACATATGCTCAAGCTGAATAAGCGCATCGGTGCCCTTGCGGGTTAACAGCACCGGGTGCGGAACCTCGTCGGTCTTGAACGACGCGTCGGCGATCGTCGGTGCATGTTGCGGCGGTGGCAGCCCCGGAAGCGCCCGCAATTCGATGCCCTGGTGGGCGTAGGCCATGATGTTGTGCCACGTCATCGCCGGCAGCGTACCGCCGGTCATGCGTTTGGTCGGCGAAAAATCGTCATTGCCCATCCACACTGCGCCGACGAAGTTTCCGGTGTAGCCGACGAACCAGCCGTCGCGCCAATCATTGGTGGTGCCGGTCTTGCCACAGGTCGGCACGCCGTCGAGTTGCGCCCGCCGCCCGGTGCCGTTCTCGACCACCGAATTCTGCATCTTGATCATGTTGATGGCGACTTCCGGGCTGATCACCTGCCGCGGCTTCGGTCCGTCGCGATCGAAGCGCCACACCAGCTTGCCGGCATCGGTGCGGACTTCGAGGGCGGCATGCGGAGCGACGGCGCGGCCGAGATTGGGAAAAGTGGCGTCGGCGACGGCGTGTTCGAGAACGTTGACACCGTCGGCGCCGATCGGCAGCGACGGTGTATCCGGCAGCGGCGTGTTGATGCCGAAATTGCGCGCGGTCTGCACGATCATGGCGCGACCAAGCTTCGGATTGCCCTTGCCGAGCATGATCGACAGCTTGATCGGGATGACGTTGATCGAATGGGTTATTGCATCGAGCAGAGTCACGGGGCCGGAAAAGCCGCCGGAATAATTGTGCGGGCACCAATTGCCGATGCAGACCGGCGAGTCGACGACAACCGATGACGGCGTAAAACCGTTGGCGAGTGCGGTCGCGTAGACGTAGGGCTTGAAAGAGGAGCCGGGCTGGCGCAGCGCGTCGGTGGCGCGATTGAACTGGCTCGCGCCGTAGTCGCGGCCGCCGATCATGGCACGCACGCCGCCGTCGAGATCGGCGATTACGGCCGCGACTTGGCCGGCACCATAATCGCGACCGTATTGCCGCAGTTCGGATTCAACCTCGCGCTCGGCGTAGTGCTGCAGATTGCTGTCGAGCGCGGTGCGTACGATGAAAGAGCGGGCGGTGACCGATTTTGGAAATGTTTCGACCAGCCTTCGCATCTCGTCGAAAGCCCAATCCAGGTAATAATTCGGCACGTCCTCGGCGGTGCGATCGACCGGCGTCGCCGGATTTCGCCGCGCGCCGTAGACTTGGCCTTCGGTCATGAAGCCGTTGTCGACCAGATTATCGAGCACGACATTGGCGCGTGCGCGGGCGGCCGGCAGATTGACCAGCGGCGAAAATTTGGTCGGCGCCTTGAACATGCCGGCGATCATCGCGGCCTCGGCGAGCGTCACGTCGCGCACTGATTTGCCGAAATAATACCGCGAGGCCGCATCGACGCCGAAGGCGCCGCCGCCGAGATAGGCGCGGTCGAGATAGAGCTTCAAAATTTCGTTCTTGTTGAGGTGCGCTTCCAGCCACAGCGCGAGAAACGCCTCGTTGATTTTGCGCTGATAGGTGCGCTCGTTAGACAGAAACAGGTTCTTGGCCAGTTGCTGGGTGATGGTGGAACCGCCCTGCACCACGCCGCCGGCCTCGGTGTTGGTCACGAAGGCACGGAATACGCCTTGGATATCGATGCCATAGTGGTCGTAGAAACGCCGGTCCTCGGTTGCCAACACGGCCTTGATGAGGTTGTCGGGCATCTCATCAAGCGGCACTGATTCGGTGTGCTTGATGCCGCGGCTGCCGATCACATTGCCGTAGCGGTCGAGGAACGTGACCGCGAGCTCGGATTTTTTCAGCCAGTCGTCGTCGGAGGTCTGATGGAAAGCGGGAATTGCCAGCGTCACCATGAGAACGAGGCCGACGGTGCCGAGCGTCGCCATTTCCGACAGCGGCTCGATGAGGAGCCAGCGCCGCCAGCCGCCGACATGGGCGCGGTCCATGAAAGCCGTAAAGCGCTCGTAGATTTCACGGGTCCACTTGCCGCACTGAAACACGGCGAAATCGATGCGGGCATCGATGTCGAGCAGCACGCGCTTGATTTTGGGCCGCCAATCGTCGCCCGGATCGGGAAACATGTCCGTCACAACAACGCGCTCCGCAAATCGACGACAACCCGAATGGAAGCCACAGGCCTGCCCTTTTACCCGACGGCGATTTGGCCGGCCAATGATTCGTTAGCGCAGGTGTAGTGGACCCCGCTACGACCGCCAATTCGCACGCGCCGACAAGGTGAATGGAAATTGAGCGTAATTTTGGCATAGGGTCTCATGGAACAACATGGCAAGCACACCAGTCACCTCGGATCCGCTTCCCTTCTGGCGACGCAAGTCGCTGGAGGATATGACAGATTCGGAATGGGAGAGCTTATGCGACGGTTGCGGCAAATGTTGCCTCAATAAGCTCGAGGAAGAGGAAGGAGCGGCCAAGACCTTCTATACCGATGTCGGCTGCAGGCTCTTGGACGGGGAAACCTGTCGTTGCCGCGATTACGACCATCGGCTGGAAAGGGTCGAGGATTGCGTGGAACTCACCCCGGAGACCCTCAAAACCATTAATTGGCTACCGCCGTCTTGCGCTTATGTGCTGCTTGCCGAGGGCAAGGACCTGTATTGGTGGCACCCGCTGGTCTCCGGCGATCCGGAAACGGTTCACATCGCGGGCGTTTCGGTGCGCGGCCGGGTCGGCGCATCGGAAGTCAACGTGCCGGATGAAGATCTCGAAGATCACATCGTCAGTTGGCCGCTGCGGCTGCCGAAACGGGCGCGGAGGCGGGGACGATAATGGGCGCTAGCCGGCGGTAGAGAGGTGCGCACCCCTGATCTGCGGTCAGAGCGGTTGCAAAGCCAGGTCGCGCCAGCCAAGTGATACCGGCCTTTCTCCGGGCAAAGAAAATTGCGCCATAGACCCATTCCGCGATGACGAGCGAAATCAGCGAAATCGAACCCGAGCATGCTCTGGCGGGCCCCACCGTCGCCGGCAGTACGCCGCATGCGGCGGAAACCGCCCACGCGCCGGCGGCACTCGATCATGGCGCGGTCCGGACGATTGTCGCCGGCATCATGCTGGCCATGTTTCTGTCGGCGTTGGAACAGACCATCGTCGCGCCGGCGTTGCCCGCTATCGGCAAAAGCCTTGGCGGCATCGACGATCTGTCGTGGGTGGTGACGTCATACCTTTTGGCCGTCACCGCGACGACTCCGTTATTCGGCAAGCTGTCCGATATCTACGGACGACGGCTCATTCTGATGTGGGCGATCGGGATCTTCGTTGCCGGATCCGTCGCCTGCGCGCTGGCGCAAAACATCTGGATGCTGATTCTGGCGCGCGGCCTGCAGGGCATCGGCGGCGGCGGCCTCTTGCCGACGGCGCAAACCATCATCGCGGACCTCGTGTCGCCGCGCGAACGGCCCGTGGTGATGGGCCGCACCTCGATCATGTTCATGAGCGCCAGCATCCTCGGTCCGGTGCTCGGCGGCCTGCTCACCGATCACCTGCACTGGTCGCTGATTTTCTGGATCAATCTGCCGCTCGGCGCCGGCGCTTTGGTCATGACCGAGCGGGCGTTGCGCCGGCTGCCGCGCCACGATCGGCCGCATCGGCTTGATGTCATCGGCGCGGCCCTTATGGTCGCGGCGGCGATCGTGCTATTGCTGGCGCTTTCCTGGGGCGGCACGCATTATCCCTGGAACTCCTGGCCTATCGTGACGCTGATCGCATGTTCGGTCGTGCTATGGGCGTTGTTTGCGGTTCGGCTCGTCACCGCGCGCGAGCCCTTTATTCCGGTCGCCATTCTGCACGGGCGGGTGACGTCGGCGATCACCTGCGCCGCTTTCTTTTCCATCGGTACGATCATCGGCATCACGATCTACACGCCGCTGTACTGCCAAGCCGTGCTCGGTGTTTCGGCGAGCTCGTCCGGCTTGGCGCTCATTGCGTTTATGGCCGGAACCGTATGCGGCTCGCAGGTCGCGGCGCGGCTGATGGTGCGGATGACGCGCTATTTGCGCGTCGCCATGATTGGGTTAGCGGTCGCGATTACCGTATTGGCGATCCTGGCCGCCAATCCGGCCGGTCAGTCGATCGAAAGATTCGTATTCTTGCTGTTCGCGCTCGGCTGTGGGGTGGGGCCGATGTATCCGATGAGCACTATTCTCATGCAAAATGCCGTAAAGCCGCATCAACTCGGCACCGCCACCGGTACGCTCAACTTCTTCCGTACGCTTGGCGGCGCGATCATCGTTGCGGTATTCGGCGCCATCGTACTCAGCCGGGCGCTCGAAACATCCGGCGTAGCGACACTCGAGAAGCTCGCTGTCATGCATGGCGATTTGGCGCCGGCCTATCAGTGGGTGTTTATTGCCGCGGCGATTTTTCTCGGCATTTCCTTCTGCTGCCTGTTCGCCGTCGAAGAGCGGCCGCTGCACGGACCGGTGCGTTTGGCGGAAGAGGCGGCAGAGTAGGGTTCTGCGGCCGCTATCTGCAGGCGACCGCGTTAATTACCGTTGCCGCGCCCGCGACATCGAAGTCGAGATAAACGATACCTGCGCTGTGTAGATTCACTTCAGCTCGAAACTCGTTTGCAGCGGCAAGGTTGGCGACCGGAGTTGGTAAAACAAGTCTGTGCAGGCCGTTCTTGCCGATCTCGCTGGGCAAAGTCAGGCTATAGATCGGTCCTTCATCAAACCGAAATCGCGTCGTAAACTTCTTGTAACTGCGTATGCCGGGCAGCGTCGCAAAAGCAATCACGGCAGCCGGCCTTGTTACTTCGTTCGCACCCCTTGTTAGTTCGCTCGTGTAGTCAGAAACGCATTCGATGCGCAATCTCACCGAAACTAACTTGGCATTGTGAGATGAACCAGGCTTTGGCGACGTGATCGCCATGCGTACGGATTTCTCCGTGAACGGATCGCGGCCGCTGTCCACGAGTTTCCAGTTCTTGGGGATCGCGGCAGGTTTGTTGAGCGCAGAATTTGCCGGGGGGCCCAGCAGCAGTGGCGCGCCTTGAGCCTGCGCCTTCGCCCCTCCTGCTGCAGCAAGCGCCAAGGCGCTGAGCACCAGACATATCGGCCGTAGCACCGTACACCCCCACGCCATGTCGTTAAACTTAGGATTGTAACGAGGCGAAGGAAAGGGCGAAGCGCGTTTATCGTTGGAGCGGCGAGCCGAGCGCGCGTGCAGTGTCGACGATCCAGATGCGATAGCGCACGAGCGGCGTGATGCCGGTCAGGCCGCCGCAGCCTGCCAAAAGCTTTGGTCCGGTCGACCAACTGACGACGCCGACGATCGTGAGACTGCCTTCGGTGTCGTGAAACGCCGGCGCGCCGGAATCGCCGGCGCAGGCGCCCAGCCCGGCGCTTTCGTCCCTGGTCCGCGGATCATACAACCGGATTTGCAGGGGCCCAGGCTGACCGGTGACGGCGAGCGCCGCCGCACGCACCGTGCCGCCGGTACGGCCGTCGCCCCGCACCGTAACGCCGTAGCCCGCCACCACCAGCGTATCGCCGACAGCGACGGTTTCGGTGTCACCGCCGATCCGTACCGGCGGGATTCGGGGCGGCAGCGGCTCCTCGAGCTTGATCAAGGCGACATCGGCGGTGGCGAGATGGCCGAACAGCCGCTTCAGTTCGAATTGCGGGTCGCGTTCGATGCGCACGATGTTCTTGAGCACCGGTTCTTGTCCCGGCGCGCTGCCGACGAGCTTGTAGTCGGCGCCCGGCTGTACGCAATGCGCCGCGGTCAGAAGCAGGTCGCGAGCGATTGCAGTCGCCGTGCAGGCGGTCCCGTAAGAGCCCAAAATCATCACCACCGACCGTCCGACGCCGTCGGCCACCGGTGGGGCTCCCCCGACCATGGCCGATGCCGGCGGTGGGCTCCCCGCCGCGATCAAGCTGACCGCCGCCGCGGCAAGCGCGGTTAGTGGCATAAGCTGCCGCCGGATTGTTATGGTTCCCCTCATGAAACATTCCTCATGCCGCTGCGTTCGGGACAATAGCTTATCTTGGCTGTGGGCTGCGTCGGCCGCTAAACAGCCGTTCAGGTGAGGTTCACGGCCATGGTCTTAGAAACCCCGCCATGACACCGGCCGTGAGACCGGCTATGGCCGCCGCGGGGCCACTAGCCCTTGCCGCCTTGCTCGCGTTCATGCTTGCGAGCCCGCCCTTGCATGCCCAAGACGCCGCGCCTGCGCATCCCGAGAACGCACATCCGCCGCATCCAGAAGCCGCTCGTCCGGGCCGCGGCGATGCGGTTCGCCCCACCGCCGAGCACGCATGCCTTAATCAGAAGGAGCGGCGGGCGGAAACCGATAGCGGCAAACTGATCAGGCTGTCGGCAGCCATGCACGCGGCGCAGCGCCACCTGCCGGGCACGGTGGTGCGGGCACGGCTGTGCCGCGGCACGGATGGGCTCGTCTATGTGCTGACAGTTCTCGCGCACGATGGCAAAGTGGCGCGGATTTCGGTGGATGCGATGAAAGGCGGCTCGGCCGCCGACCGTTGAGCGGAGTGTTAATTGCGCCTTCTTGTTGTTGAAGACGATCCCGATCTCAATCGGCAACTGGCAACGGCGTTGACAGACGCCGGCTATGTGGTGGACCGCGCTTTCGACGGCGAGGAGGGGCATTATCTCGGCGAGAGCGAGCCTTATGATGCTGTCATTCTCGACATCGGACTGCCCAAAATGGACGGTATTTCGGTGCTCGAAGCGTGGCGTCGCGCCGGTCGCGCCATGCCGGTGCTGATCCTGACCGCGCGCGACCGCTGGAGCGATAAGGTGCAGGGGTTCGACGCCGGCGCCGACGACTATGTCGCCAAGCCGTTTCACCTCGAAGAGGTGCTGGCGCGGGTGCGGGCACTCCTGCGCCGCTCCGCCGGTCATGCCAAAAGCGAATTCACTTGCGGTCCGGTTCGTCTCGATACCCGCACCGGCCGCGTCGCCGTCGAGGGCAATCCGGTCAAGCTCACGTCGCATGAATACCGGTTGTTGTCGTACCTGATGCACCACACCGGCCGTGTCGTCTCGCGCACCGAACTCGTGGAGCATTTGTACGATCAGGATTTCGACCGCGACTCCAACACCATTGAAGTATTCGTCGGCCGCATCCGCAAGAAACTCGGCGTCGATGTGATCCAGACGGTGCGCGGGCTGGGCTATCTCTTGACGCCGCCCGATGCGCGCTAACTCCCTTGCCCTCCGGCTTTTTATCTGGGCCACCGCCAGTACGGTGATCATCCTGATCATCACCGGCGTTGCATTGTCGACGCTCTATCGCCACGCCGTCGAACGCGCGTTCGATCGCCGGCTCGACGTTTATCTGCGCACGCTGGTCGCCGACGTTGCCTCGCCCGAGGAAGGCACCGACAAATATCCGCAATCGATCGGCGAGCCGCTGTTCGAATTGCCGCTGTCGGGCTGGTATTGGCAGGTCACCCGGCTCGACACCAAGACGCCTGAAGTGCACGCCTCCCGCTCGCTGTGGGATGCCGGCCTGCCGCGTCTGCCCAGCGACAAATCCTCGACTGACGCGGAATACCGCCAAGGCTATGCCAGCGGGCCCGAGAACCAGGAACTACGCTTGGTCGAGCGCGACATCGACCTCGGGGCCGATGGCCGCTATCTCATCGCGGTGGCTGGCGACGCTTCGGAGATCGACGACGAAACGGCCAGTTTTGAGCGCACCATCGTCATAACCTTTACCGCGCTGACGCTCGCACTGCTGTTGACGACTGCGCTGCAGGTGCGGTTCGGCTTGGCACCTCTGGCGCGGATCTCCGCAAGCCTTGCCGCCATTCGTTCCGGCCGCGCCGAGCGGCTGCAAGGCGAATTTCCGGTCGAGATTGCGCCGCTCGCTCGCGAGACCAATGCGCTGATCGACTCCAATCGCGAAATCGTCGAGCGCGCCCGCACCCATGTCGGCAATCTGGCCCATGCGCTCAAGACGCCGCTGTCGGTGATCGTCAATGAGGCAGCGGCCCGCGGCAACGATCCGCTGGCCGTCAAGGTACTCGAGCAGACCGATATCATGCGCGATCAGGTCGCGCGTCAGCTGGAGCGGGCGAGGTTGGCGGCGCGTTCGACCGTGGTCGGCACCTCGATCGAGGTTCCGCCCGTCGTCACCGCGCTGGCGCGCAGCATGGAGAAGCTTTATCGCGAGCGCGATATCGCCATCGCCGTCGACGTCAGCGAACAGGCGCACTTCCGCGGCGAGCAACAGGATCTCGAGGAGATGGTCGGCAATCTCGTCGACAACGGCTGCAAATGGGCGCAGTCCCGCGTCTCTATCGAGGTGATGGCGGATCAGCAGAACGCGGACGGCGCCAAGCCGCGTGTGCGCATCATTGTCGACGACGACGGGCCGGGACTTTCTCCCGCCGAACGCGAGCAGGTGGCGTTGCGCGGCCAGCGTCTCGACGAGACCAAGCCGGGCTCCGGGCTCGGCCTGTCGATCGTCGTCGAACTGGCCAATCTTTACGGCGGCGTGCTCACCCTCGGCACGGCACCAATCGGCGGGCTTCGCGCCGAACTGGCGCTGCCCGGCGGCTAAATTTCAGCGCCCCCACAACTCCTTCGATGCCATCCGGGCGCCGTCCGAGAGCGCCTTGAACTTCGCCCAGACGATCGACGGGTGCACTTCCTTCGATCCGGCGAAGGTGGCGAAGCCGCAGTCCGAGCCGGCGATGACGTTTTCCCGCCCGACCACGGCGGCATAGCGCATGATCCGGTCCGCGACGAGCTCGGGATGCTCGACCAGGATGGTCGAGTGCGAGATGACGCCGGGAATGAGTATCTTGCCGTCCGGCAGCTTGACGTTTTTCCAGACCTTCCATTCGTGCTCATGGCGCGGATTGGCCGCTTCGAACGAATAGGCTCCGGCACGGATTTTCAGAACGATATCGACGATATCCTTCAGTTCCATGTCGTGAATGCGCGGTCCCATATTGATGCCGTAGCAGGTATGGAAGCGGATTTTCTCCGGCGGAATGTCGCGCAGCGCGTGATTGAGCGCCTCGACGCGGACCTCGGCCCACTTGCGGCAATCGGCGATGCTCGTCTCGGGGTGGATGATGTAGTAGGTGACGAGCCGCGGATCGTCGATCTGCACCAAAAAACCGGCGTCGACGATCGCCTTATATTCGTCACGCATCGCCTCGGCGATGGCGAAGACATATTCCTCCTGCGATTTGTAATACGCATTTTTCTGCCAGTCTTCGATGTTCGACGGCGAAATGGCCGGCATGAAGACGTCCTCGGCGTCAACGCCGTTGAGTGCTGCTTTCAGATTGTCGATGTCGCGCTTGAGCTGGGCATGGCCTTTATACGTGATCGGACCGGTGCAGATCATGTGAGTATGGGTCGAGGCCGGGTGGGTTTGCGCGTAGAATTCCGGAAACGAGCGACCCTCGCGCGACGTCATCCACTGATTGCGCGGCCCGGCCTTGGTGTCGACCTCATAGCCGCCAAGGCGTTCGTTGATATAGCTGACGAAGCTCGGCTTGCCATATTCGCCGTCGTCGATTACGTCGATGCCAAGCTGGGTTTGCTTGCGCACGACCTCATTCACGGCGGCCCGTAGCCGGGTGGCGTTGCCGCCCTGATCGAACGCCTTTGCTCCGCTCGTATGAACGAGATCGAGGAGGTCCGCCGGCCGCGGCAGGCTGCCGGCGTGGGTGGTGAGAATCCGCTCGGTGCTGTGTTTCACGGCGTTCAATCCAAGGTGACATGTGCCGAGGTGATGACGTTCTTCCAGCGCGCGGTTTCTTCCTGGAAATATTCGACCGTGTCCTGCGGCGAGCCGCCCACCGGCTCAGCCGATAGGTCGGCGAGGCGCTTTTGAATTTCGGGGTCGTGCAGCGCCTGGTTGACGCTGGCATTGATCTTGTCGACGACCGCGACGGGGGTGCCCGCCGGCGCGACAAGGGCGAACCAGGCCACCGCTTCGAAGCCCGGAAGCGTCTCCGCGATCGTCGGCACGTCCGGCAGCTTCGTCATGCGCTTTTTCGAAGCGACCGCGATCAACTTCAGTTTGCCTGCCTTCACGAGCTGCAACGACACGCCGAGATTGTCGAACATGGCGTCGACACTGCCGGCGACGAGGTCGTTGAGCGCCGGCGCCGAGCCGCGATACGGCACGTTCTGCAATTTCGCTTTCGTCATCATCTGAAACATTGCAGCGGTGAGCTGCGAGGTGGTGCCGTTGCCTTGCGTGGCGTCCGTCACCTTGCCGTCGTTCGCCTTCAGATAGGCAATGAACTCCGGCACGGTGTTGGCTTTGACTTTGTCGGGGTTCACCACCAGCGCGTTCGGTACGCGGCCCATGACCACGATAGGTACGAATTTGGCCGGATCGAATGGCAGATGCGGATAAAGGTTCTGGTTGATGACCAGTGGCGGCGGCGGCGACGCCAAGAGCGTGTAGCCGTCGGGATCGGACTTCGCCACCACTTCGGCGCCGATATTGCCACCGGCGCCGGCGCGATCCTCGACGACGAACGGCTGCCCCAATTTGCGCGACAGCCAGTCGGCAAAGATGCGCGGCATGACGTCGGCTGTGCCGCCGGCGGGAAACGGCACCACGATCTTCACCGGGCGCGCCGGATAATCTTGCCCACGCGCCGGCGCTGCGGCCAGCGCTGATAACATCACCACCAGCGCAACGCCGGCGCCCACGGCGGCGGCACGATTCGTCTTCGGCATCATGTTCAGCTCGTCATTACTGGGAAGCGGCTCGGACCTTAGCCAATGCGTCGGCGACCCGCCAGACGTCAGGCCTCCGCCGATCTGCGGCCAAGTCCCCGCCCACGAGCCGGTCCGCAGCGTAAGCGCGCCGCGCGACATTGCGCGCGTACCGTCCTTGCGCGCGAGGATCGAGTTTGATCTTCTATCAGCGGGGGATGGGAGTAGCTTTTGCTCAACAGAGGCTTTTGCTCAACAGACGTGGGAGATTCTGAAAATGCGTGCAGCGCATTTGGCAGTTACGATGGCATTGCTGGTGGCCGTGTCGGGGTCGTTGGCCGCGTGCGGCAAGGGTCCGCAAGGCGATCCCGGTCCGGCGGGGCCGCAGGGGCCCAAAGGCGATACCGGTCCGGCGGGGCCGGCAGGGCCTCCTGGGCCGCCTGGCCAGGCCGGTCCACAAGGCCAGGCCGGTCCGCCGTCCCCGAGCGTTCGGGTGATCAAATCGGACTGCGTGTCGGGTTGCACCGTGCAGTGCCAGGATAATGAGGTGCTGGTGACCGCCTATTGCGGGCCGACCCGAAATCAGGCCCAGTTCCTCGGCGAACGGGGTGCGTCATGCGGGCCCACGGGGTCGGCGTCCAACACCCCGCTGGTGGCCGTTTGCGTCGGTTCGCCCAAATAATGCGATTGCGGCGGCGGCCCATGCCGCTGCCGCTTAATGTCTTGTGTTAAAATTTGCCGGTGCCGGGTTGTCGGGCCGCCGCCGCGGTCCGGCGGCCCTACCTATATCGCGTTGAATTCCTGACGTTTTGTGTAACTCCTTCTTAAGCGCCATCCTATTAAAACGTTAATGGGAAAGTTCAACGCAACGGTTTTCGCCGATGACCACGAGCGATGGTCAATCCATCGAACGGCTGCGCGAGTATCTGCGCACGCTTAAGCCGCAGGCGTACTCGATGCTGCTCCAGGAGTTCGAACGTAACCTGATCCGCGGCGAGGAGAGTTCAGGCAACGAATTGGTGCTCCAGGAATTGCGCCGTGCCATCCGCGCCGATGCACAACCGGTACCGCGGATCGGTAATGCGGCGCGGTTGTTCTTTGCTCCGCTTGAGCCATTCCTGATCGACGGGCCGGCCGATCATAAGCGTGCGGGCCGCGTGGCGCGCGTTTCGCTTGAACCGATCTGGGCTTGGATCTGCCGCGATCTGATACCCGCCGAAGCCAAAGCGCTCGGCGAGGACATTCACCGCGCTCTGCTTGCGGACGATCGGAGCAAAGCGGACCAATTGACCGCTGCGCTCCATGAGCGCGCCATTTCCCGCATCCGGGAAGCTATCGCCGGCACGGGCCTGGACGAAAAGGCGCGCCGCCGGCTCGCCGTGCACGTCGGCACGCCGCGAGCGTTGGAAGACCTCGGGACGCTGGTCGCGCTGTTGTCGCTGCGCGAGGTGCTTGCCGATATGGCGCGACGGCTGCCCAATCAGATCCGCGTCCTTGATCGTGACGAAATCAATTTGGTGACCAAACAGATTGACGCGGCGGTCGCGCGATCGCCGCTTGCGGCGAACGGGATACGCAAAGCCGATGTCTACATCTACGGCTGCATCCTCATCATGAACCGTCTTGCGGCGCCGTGGCAACTGATCCGCATCGCCACCCGCGCCGCCGAGAGCGACGATACCGCTCGTGTCGCCGAGACACCTTACGCGGCGGCAGTGACGCTCGTGCTCGGCGAAGCCGAGAACATGGTTGGCGAACTGCGCGCCGAACTGCGGGCTGGACGGCCGATCATTTCGATGCTCAAGGCCATCCACGACGTCGCGCGCGGACTGCGCTCGGAAATGGATATGTCGGTGGAATCGCCCTGGAGCCGGCAACTGGCGGCAATCCGTGCCGAAGTTTCCAGCTTGCTGAAGGCCGAAATCGAGGCGACGCCCGGCTTCGTCCGGCGCTTACTGCGACCGCGTCCGCCCAAGGACATCGTGCCGGGGTCGCTTCTGGACTCGGTCGACGTCAATGAAGCTGAAATGCGCGTCGAATTCGTCGGCGCTTGCCGGCAATATGCCGGCGAATTGGCGGTCAACGAAGTGACAATGCGGGCCCACTCCGAGCTTTCGCTGTATCTGGAGACCGGCACCAAAGTCCTGCTCGATTCGCTGCGCCATGCCGGTGATACCGACCGTCCGTTTCGGCAGTCGCAGGTCGAGGCGGCGATCCGGCTTTGCCGCACTATCTTCGGCAACGAATATGCGGGTCTTTTGGCCAAGGCCGCCGAGGTGGCGGTGCAAACCGGTGCTCCCGAGCGCAGGCCGGCGCGGGCGTGAACCGCTCGGCAACGGCCCTCAGCCCGCCGCGCCCCGCTCACGGCCGAAAATCGCGTGCAGTGCGGAATTGCCGCGCTGGGGCTCCCATTGCGGCCGTATTCACGCCGTGTTGTAAACCGCGCGGCATCAGCGCCACTTAAACTCCGGCAGCCGGGAGAGCGCCGAAAGCCACTGAGCGAAACCCGCCGAGATCGACAGCTTAGGACGACAGCAGTTTAAGGCGACACTTTAGAACCGATGGTGCTCTGGACCCTCTTCGCAGTCATGACCGCCGCGGCCGTTTTGGCCGTGCTATGGCCGCTCGGGCGTAAGCCTAGCGCCGGTGGCGGCAGCGATCGGCTGGTCTATGCCGACCAGTTGCAGGAAATCGACCGCGATCGCGCCGCCGGCCTGATAGGCGAGGCGGAGGCGGAATCCGCGCGCGTCGAGATATCGCGTCGCTTGCTGGCCGCGGCGGACGTCGAGGCGCTGGTGGCGGACGCTCCGGCCGCCCAGCCGCGCTGGCACCGCCGCGTAGCGGCAATCGCTGCTATCACCATCGTGCCGGTCGTGGCGGTTGGCCTTTATCTCAAGCTCGGCTCGCCCAATGTTCCCGATCAACCGGCCTTTGCGCGGATCAATGCTCTACCCGACCGACAATCGGTCGCCAGCCTCGTCAGTCAGGTCGAGGCGCATTTGGCGCAAAATCCCAATGACGGCGCGGGCTGGGAAGTGCTGGCGCCGGTCTATTTGCGCATGGGACGGTTCGACGATGCCGTTATGGCCTGGCGCAAGGCTATTGCGCTCAATGGCGACAGCCCGGTGCGCGAAGCCAATCTCGGCGAAGCGCTGGTGGCGGCCGCCAACGGCGTCGTCACCGACGAGTCCAAAGCGGCGTTCCAAAAGGCCGTCGCCGGCGATCCACACGAGCCGAAGGCCGGCTATTATCTCGGGCTTGCCGATGAGCAAGATGGCAATCGCGATGCCGCCGTTGCCAAATGGCGTGCGCTTCTGGCTTCGGCGTCTCCTGACGCACCGTGGGCTGATTTCGTCCGTGCCGCATTGGCGGGCGCCACCGGTCAGCCGGCGGCCATCCCAGGGCCCAAGGCCGGCGATATGGCCGCCGCCGATGCCATGACCCCGACGCAGCGGACCGAAATGGTCCGCGGCATGGTGCAGCGGCTTGCCGACCGCCTGCAGACCGACGGCCACGACGTTGAGGGTTGGCTACGGCTCGTGCGCGCCTATGTTGTGCTGGGCGACCGCGACAAGGCGAAGGAGGCCGCGAGCGATGCCAAGCATGCCTTGTCGGATCGTCCCGAGGACGTCAAACGCATCGATGAGCTGGTCAAAGACCTCGGTTTGGCGGGCTGACATGAGGCGGAAACCGAACGCATGACCCGCAAACAACGACGCCTCACTCTGATCGGCGGTGGACTGGCCGTGCTTGCGGTCGCGGTCGCACTGATGCTCAACGCGTTCCGTGATTCCATCGTATTCTTCAACTCGCCGAGCGACGTGGTGGAAAACCATGTCGCGCCCGGCACGCGGATTCGTCTCGGCGGCCTGGTCAAGGACGGCAGCATCGTGCGCCGCGACGGTCTCGACATCCGTTTTGAAGTCACCGACGGCAAGACCGAAATTCCGGTCACCTATCACGGCGTCTTGCCCGATCTGTTTCGCCAAGGGCAGGGCGTGGTGGCGGAAGGCGCACTCGACGGCGGCGGCGTGTTCGATGCCGATACGATTCTCGCCAAACATGATGAGACCTACATGCCCAAGGAGGTCGTCGACGCGCTGAAAAAATCGGGACACTGGAAGGACGATTACGCGCAGCGCGCGGCGCTGCCGGTCACTGGAGCGAGCCAATGATCCCCGAACTTGGCCATTACGCCTTGATGCTGGCGCTGGGCTTGGCGGTGATCCAGGGTGTGATGCCCATCGTGGGCACCCGCACCAACGATCCGGTACTGATGAGCATCGCTGCGCCCGCGGCGCTGGCGCAATTCGCTTTCGTCGCGGCGGCATTCACCGCGCTCGCCGTGAGCTACGTAACGTCCGATTTCTCGGTGCTCAATGTCTACGAGAATTCCAACACGCAAATGCCGCTGATCTACCGGCTCACCAGCATCTGGGGCAATCACGAAGGCTCGATGATGCTGTGGGTTTCGATCCTGACCTTCTTCGGCGCCACGGTGGCTGTCTTCGGCACCAATCTGCCGGCGGTGCTCAAAGCCAATGCCCTTGCCGTGCAGGCCTGGATCGCCGCCGCCTTCGAAATCTTCATTCTGCTGACTTCGAATCCGTTCGTGCGGATTCCAAATGCGCCGTTCGAAGGTCAGGACCTTAATCCGATCTTGCAGGATCCCGGTCTCGCCTTCCATCCGCCGATGCTCTACCTCGGTTATGTCGGGTTTTCGATCGCGTTCTCCTTCGCCATCGCGGCCTTGCTCGAAGGCCGCATCGATGCCGCTTGGGCGCGATGGGTTCGGCCCTGGGTGCTCGGCGCCTGGATGTGTCTTACGCTCGGCATCGCCGGCGGTTCCTACTGGGCCTATTACGACCTCGGCTGGGGCGGGTTCTGGTTCTGGGATCCGGTCGAGAATGCGTCGCTGATGCCGTGGCTCGCGGGTACGGCGCTGTTGCATTCCGCCGTCGTCATGGAAAAGCGTGGCGCTCTCAAAGTTTGGACCATTTTGCTCGCGATTCTGACGTTCTCCCTGTCCCTGATCGGAACTTTTTTGGTCCGTTCGGGTGTGCTGACCTCGGTGCATGCTTTCGCCGTCGATCCGCGGCGCGGCGCTTTTATACTTGTCATCCTTGTTCTGTTCATCGGCGGCGCGCTGGCGTTGTTTGCTTGGCGGGCGCCGCTGCTCAAGCAGGGTGGCTTGTTCGCGCCGATTTCGCGCGAGGGTGCGCTGGTCTTCAACAATCTGTTCCTGACCACCGCCTGCGCCACGGTGCTGGTGGGGACGCTCTATCCGCTGGCGCTCGAGGCGCTGACCGGCGCCAAGATTTCGGTCGGGCCGCCGTTTTTCAATATGACGTTCGGACCGCTGTTCGTCCCGTTGATGGCGGTGATGTCGTTCGGACCGCTAATGGGCTGGAAGCGCGGCGATCTTTACGGCGCCGCCCAGCGTCTGCTCGCGGCCGCGCTGCTCGCCGCGCTCGTGACGGCGGCGGCATTTGCGCTTGAGCGCGGCGGCCCGGTGCTGGCGCCGTTCGGGATCGGCGTCGCCATCTTTGTCATGGCCGGCGCGGTGACGGATATCGTCGAACGCACCTTGATCTTGCGCGTACCGTTACGCGTGGCGCTGCGGCGCGCCGTTGGCTTGCCGCGCTCGGCCTGGGGTACCACGTTCGCGCATTTCGGTATCGGCGTGACGCTGATGGGCATTGTCAGCGTGACCGCGTGGGGCAGCGAGCGAATTGCCGAGATCAAGCCGGGCGACAGTCTGACGATTTCACATTATCGCCTGACGTTCGATGGCACTTTCGACCGTACCGGACCGAACTATCGCGACGTTGTCGGGCGCTTCACCGTTCATCGGCTCAATGGCGACATCATCGGCACCATGCAGCCGAGCCGTCGCGCCTTTCCGGATCGTAACATGGCGACCACCGAAGCCGCGCTGATGGATCGGGGCGCGAGCCAGATCTATGTTTCGATCGGCGATCCGAACAACGCCGGCTCGGTGCCGGTACGGCTCTATTTCAAGCCCTTGGTGCTGCTGATCTGGCTCGGTGCCGGCATCATGTTCCTGGGCGGCGCGTTGTCGCTCTCGGATCGCCGCCTGCGCGTTGGCGCACCGCGCCCGGCCAAAGCCAGGGACAAGTCGCCAGCGCTGCCGCAACCGGCGGAGTGAAAGGGTGAGATATCTCGCTGCCCTGCTGGTCGCCGTTATGCTCGCCTGGTCCGCGCCGGTCCGCGCCGTTCAACCCGACGAAATGTTGCAGGACCCGAAACTTGAAGCGCGCGCCCGAGCCGTCTCGGAGGAATTGCGCTGTCTGGTCTGTCAGAACGAATCGATCGACCAGTCCGAGGCGCCGCTCGCCCATGATCTGCGCGTGCTGGTGCGGCATCGTATCGAGGCGGGCGACAGCGACGCCCAGGTGATCGATTTTATCGTCGCCCGCTACGGCGAATTCGTGCTGCTCAAGCCGCGATTGGAATGGCGCACCGCCGCGCTGTGGGGCACGCCGCCCGGCCTGCTGCTCATTGGCATCGTCACGCTGCTGATCGCCGCGCGGCGGCGAAAAATTCCGCCCCGAGCCGGAACAGTGGGCGCCGCGAGCCTGACACCGGCCGAGGAAGCACGCGTGGCGGAGATTTTGCGCCGCGAGGCGCCGACAAGCGAGTAATTGCGGCAGTGGCGGCCGCGAGGGGTCGATCAGATATCTATGAAGCCCTGATAAATTGCTCGAACTGTCGCCTGAGTTTTATTGGTCGCTCCGAGCTTTTTCATTGCACTGTAAATATGCGCTTCTACGGTCTTGGTGCTGCAAAAAAGTATGTCGCCGGTCTCGTCGGCGGTTTTTCCCATGCCTGCCCATTTCAATACTTCCTTTTCCCGATCCGTGAGGATCGAGAATTGATCGGATAAGGGACCGCGTTCGAATCGCGGCTTTAGAGATTTCTCCTTGGCGTACAACTCCACAAGTTTCTGCATCATGTAGAGGATGACTACATGCATCTGCACTCTATTGAGCTTGAGTGCGGCGTAAAACGCTGCGATTTTGTTCTTCCAAAATAATGCGCATACGCTTGAGTATTGCCTGCCTAAGGCGTCGCAGTAATGAACGGGTATCGTCAGGCCTTCCGCGGCTCCGAAGTCGCGCGCCGCTTCCATGGTTCGCAGGGCGCCGGGCTTCCTTTTTCCCGACGCAGGCGGAAGTCTTATGCTTCCCCAATTAAACGGTAGATTCGTGCGTCGTGCGGCCGCGAGACACGGGTCACTCTCGATAAAATTTTCGCTCCGATATGTGTCGATCCAACTTCGGCTGTGGGTCGTGACGAGCAGCGGGTCGTTTTCCCATGGATTAGATGCGTCCATGAAGCCGAAAGAGCTGAAGCCATAGCGCTCAATGATTTTCTGAAAAGCGTTACGGACTTCCTCGACCGATCCGCATTCTTCAATTGTCGAAATATCCGTTTCAAATTCAGGCATTTACCTAAAACCCAGGAATTTTCCCAATTGGCTAAGCGGTGGCGATTGCAGCATTTTCCCGTATGTCAAGCAAATACAACTGCAGGGTGTGACGTATGCAATGCATGCCCTACAGGGCGGTGTTTTTCACCCTGACTTCGAATCCTGCGCTTTCGCGCGCGGTGTTTAGGTTCCGCACCGAGCTTTTCGTGGATCACCTTGGTTGGTCGTTACCGATGCACAACGGTATTGAGCGTGATCAGTTTGACACCAGCGGTGCAACCTATTGCGCGTTGCTAGATGGTGATGCCGTCATTGGGTGTTTTCGCGCGATTTCGTGCGACGAAGCTTATCTGTCCAGGAACGTCTTTCCGCATCTCGCTACGACCAGACAGTATCCGACCTCGCCGGATGCGCTTGAGATAAGCCGCTTTGGCGTGGCCGAGGAACATCAGTCGGCTGGCCTCACGTTGTACGGCCTGATGTTGCGGCTCGCGCTTCCGCGAAGCGTCAACGCACTTGTCGCAATTGTCGAGCTCAGTCACGAGCGATTGCTCGGCAAGATCGGGTTGAGGACTGTCCGATACGGTGACGTTCATATTGTGGGTTTTAGGAACGACGGCAGCTGGATATTGGCAGTTGCCGGAGAAATTCCACTTTCGCCCGAAAGTCAGCCGCGTCTCGCCAAGATCCTCCAACTGACACAGCACATGGATATCGTAGATGAAACGGATGTTCGCCGACGTACGCTCCTTTCGGCATAATCCTCTCGATCTTTTTGCTCGCAAGGGATTCGGCGCTGAAAGTGCGCTTGTCAGGTTGGATCTCGGCCTTTCACCGGTCTATCTCGTGACCGACGCGGGGCTTGCGCGCACGGTTCTCAAGTTCGACGAAGAACAGATCGACAAAGGTCGACTCGTTCACAAATTGCGAAAGGTAATCGGCGTCAGCTCCATTACAATGAGCGGCGTTAAGCATCAATCGCGGCGCCAAGTCATACATCAGCATCTGGCGCGCGGGATCATCAACGAATTCGTTCCCGAGATATCCGGCCTTATCCGACGTCATGCATCTCTTCTGGTTCGTGAAGAAGAATTTGTCGCGCACGAGGTGACCGCGTCACTCGCCCTGCGGGTGATCGCTTCCTTGCTCTTCGGTCGCGGAGTGCTTTCGTCTGGCGATGAACTAGCTCTGATAGAAGCCGTATACATCGCGGAAGCTCATATGGCCGACAGCCTGTTTCGAATATTTCCTCGGCCGCCGCTTAAGGCATTTCTTGATTATCGCAAGCTGAAGCGCAGCCGTGCCATTATGTCGACGATCGTCGATCGGGTTCGGAGCCGTGCCACGTCGACGAGCCTGATTGCGGCGCTTGAATCCCTAAAGCTAGGCAATGAGGAATTGCGCGATGAGATTTTATTGCTGCTTTTGGCCGGACATCACACAACCGGGAATGCGGCTGCCTGGGTCCTGTATTTCATAGCTACGCAGCCGGGGTTGGCCGACAAAATACGAAGTGAATCATTGCTCGTCTACTCGAGGGCGGGGGAAATCGATCCTCTGCGGCTGCCGCGCGCGGAAATCAGCTTGCGCGTGGCGCGCGAGACTTTGCGACTTTATCCTCCATTTTACTGGTTCTCACGCGAAGTGAAGACGCCGATCGATCTTGCGGGCTGCCACCTTCGCAAGGGGACATCGCTGATTATTAGCCCGTGGCTAATTCAGCGTGATGCACGGAACTGGCGCGAACCGAACACGTTCAGGATCGACCGGACATATAATTCGCCGGCTTTCCTTCCCTTCGGCCTCGGTCCCCGAGCTTGCGTCGGCATTGGTTTGGGCTTGCTGGAGCTGCAGCTGTTGGCTCTCGAAATTGCATCGGCGTGCGACATTGAAGTGCTTTCTGAAGTGCCGGCTCCAGCGCCAGCGCCGGCTGTTACGCTTGTTCCACCTCGCATTCGACTTAGGCTGCGGCCGCGAAGCGTGGAAATAGCGCAACAAATCGTGGCCTAGCTCAGCTGGAGGTCAGTGATGCAACGCAAGTAACCAGGTCGAAACGACCGGAATTTCAGCTCATGAGTGAACGACAAATCACACTGGTTGAAACCGCAGCGCACATACGCGATGCCACCAAACAATTAGCGGCGATGACAGAGGGAAGACGTGGTTTGGAGATTCTCATGTACTTGCTGCGGATGGCGGAATCAGAAGCGGTGCGAGTCATGGAGAACGGGGAAGTTTATTTTGTGGATTAGCCCGCTCGATACAAACGACAAGCCGATTGCTTCGCGGGGTTTGTCTGAGCGGCAGGGTTCAATGAGGACATGTAGGGGGGTTCCATGTACGGAAAAGATTCAATGAATGGTGCGCAAAAAGATTCGTCGCCTGTCGATGCTCTTGCGATGCTCATCGAATACGCTTTGCTCGAGAGCCGCGAACTCCGGCTCCCGCTCGTGACGTTCCTTCTCAAGATGGCGCGGAACGCAATTCAAACAGAAGCGATGTCCGATCCGCCGCTGACGACGTCTCCGGAGGGGTTGGAAGAAACGCAGCTTTGCCCGCTATGGATGAACCTGCCTGCGTCGGCTGATGACGCCTGAGTTTCGAACTGGTGCGAATTTCCTTGGTGCGCTTTCCGACTCAAGCGGGCGCGACAAGTCCACACTAGAATATTATACGCCAATTTGACGGCGCATCTTCGGGCAGCCGCCCTAAGTTGCTGTGCCTACTAAATAATTTTATCCGGCGAATATTACAAAGTTTTAATGCGCCCGACAGTGCGCGGTAAGGGTTGGCGTCCCATCTTGCGCGCAACAAGGGGTCCGTCCGAGGACGGACCATTCGCACTCGGAGACTCATTGATGGACGGCAGTTTCCTGCATTCGCGGCGCGTTTTGTCGGGGCGGCGCGGTGCGCTTTTGACGACGACGATTGCCGCCCTCGGCGCCAGCGTCCTGTTCGCTCCCAACTTCGCTGGGGGCTGGTTTGTAGCGCCGGCATTCGCGCAGAATTTGACCGAAAAAGTTCAGCAGATTCCGCAGAAGCCAGTGGGCTTTGCCGACATCGTCGAAAAGGTGAAGCCGGCGGTGATCTCAGTTCGCGTCAAGATCGACCAGCCAGCCAATTCGAGCGACGACAGCGGCTTGCCTTTCCCGCCGGGCTCGCCATTCGAGAGATTCTTCAAGCAATTCGGCATGCCGAGCATGCCGAATGGGCATGAGATCATTACCGGCCAGGGATCGGGCTTCTTCATTTCCGCCGACGGCTATGCCGTCACCAATAATCACGTGGTGCAGAACGCCGAGAACGTTCATGTCACCACCGATGACGGTAAAACCTACAAGGCCAAGGTGATCGGCACCGATCCGCGCACCGATCTCGCCTTGATCAAGATCGACGGCAATAATTTTCCGTATGTGAAGCTGTCCGACACCACGCCGCGCGTTGGTGATTGGGTGATTGCGGTCGGCAATCCCTTCGGACTTGGCGGCACTGTCACCGCTGGCATCGTGTCGGCCCGCGGCCGCGATATCGGCGCCGGCCCGTATGATGACTTTATTCAGATCGACGCGCCGGTGAACAAGGGCAATTCCGGCGGCCCGACGTTCGACGTGGACGGCAATGTCATTGGCGTCAATACGGCGATCTTCTCGCCGTCCGGCGGCTCGGTGGGCATCGCCTTCGCCATTCCGGCCGATACCGTCAAAAGCGTGATTGCGCAGCTACGCGACAAAGGCACCGTGACGCGCGGCTGGATCGGCGTGCAGATCCAGTCAGTGACACCCGATATCGCCGACAGCATGGGATTGAAGCAAACGACCGGTGCGCTGGTGTCCGAACCGCAGAAGGACAGTCCGGCGGCCAAGGCGGGCATCGCCAGCGGCGACGTCATCACTTCGGTCAACGATCAGCCGGTGAAGGACGCGCGCGATCTGGCGCGCAAGATCGGCACCATGCCGCCCGGTGCGTCGGTGAAGCTTGACGTAATTCACGACGGCTCGGCCAAGACCTTGACGCTGACGCTCGGCACCCTGCCGGCGCAGCAGCAGGCGGCGAACACTTCGGGCCACGAAGATAATTCCGGCAGCGAAGTACCTAAGCTCGGCCTGACGCTCGCGCCCAGCAACAAGGTCTCCGGCGCCGGCAGCAACGGCGTTGTCGTCACCGCCGTCGAACAGGGCGGGGTTGCCGCCGATCATGGGTTCCAAGTCGGCGACGTCATTCTCGACGTCGGCGGCAAACCGGTAACGACGCCGGCGGACGTCCGCAAAGGTCTTTCCGATGCGAAGTCTTCAGGCAAGCACACCGTACTGTTTCGGGTGAAGTCGACCGACGGCACGAAGTTTGTCGCGCTGCCGATCGGCAACGCCTAACCGGATAAGAGAAAGGGTCGATCCGCTGGCATCCGTCGCCCCCGCTGGCGGGCGCACCCTGGGACGGGTCGCAAGACCCGTCCCACAGATACCAACTCTGCCTCCCGGCATCCGTCGCCCCCGCCGGGGCAGAGTAGGTAAGGGGGGGTGGTGCGCAAATGCTCACCACCCCCTCACTATGTTCGGATATTTCGCCGGTTGCGGCCGGATATGGCGATTTAGGAGGCCAGATGATATGGCTTCAATCGCCACCGGACCGTTCGCGCTTATTATATATCCGGTGGTTGGCCCGTATTTTGGTGCGGCGATAGATCATGCGTCTTCTCATCATTGAGGACGACCGCGACGCGGCCGAGTATCTGGTCAAGGCGTTCCGCGAGGTCGGCCATATCGCCGAGCAGGCCGGGGACGGCGAGGAAGGGCTGCAGCTCGCGCTCGACGGCGAATATGATGTAGTGATCGTCGATCGCATGCTGCCCAAGCGCGATGGGCTTTCGGTCATCGGCACCCTGCGCGCCAAGAGCGTGGAAACGCCGGTCTTGATCCTCTCGGCGCTCGGTCAAGTCGACGACCGGGTCAAGGGACTGCGCACCGGCGGCGACGATTATCTCGCCAAACCCTACGCCTTCGCGGAGTTGCTGGCGCGAGTGGAGGCGCTGTCGCGGCGCCGCGGCAGCCGTGGCGAGGAGACCATGTATCGCGTCGGCGATCTCGAGCTTAACCGACTCTCGCATGAGGTCAGCCGCGCCGGACAAGAGGTGCAGCTGCAGCCGCGGGAATTTCGTCTGCTTGAATACTTGATGCGCCACGCCGGTCAGGTGGTCACCAGGACCATGCTGCTGGAAAACGTCTGGGACTATCATTTCGACCCGCAGACCAATGTGATCGACGTGCATATTTCGCGGCTGCGATCTAAAATCGACAAAGGCTTTTCGCAGCCGCTGCTGCATACCGTTCGCGGCGCGGGCTACATGATCCGTGACGGGGCACGGTGATTTTGCGGCGCACGCGGACGCGGGGAGGACATTGGAGATCGCCATGACGCCGAACCACGCCGCGCCGTTTCTTGCGGCCCGTGATTTCTTGTTTTGTCATCGCGAGGACTATGTCGCCGCGTACCGCGATTTCCAATGGCCGAAGCTGGCTCGCTTCAATTGGGCGCTCGACTATTTCGACGCGATGGCGCGCGATAATCCCAACCCCGCGCTGTGGCTGGTCGACGAAGAGGCAGGCGAGACCAAGTTATCCTTCACCGCATTGAGCGAACGATCAAACCAGGTTGCCAACGCGCTGCGGGGGCTTGGTGTGCGCCGTGGCGATCGCATTTTGGTCATGCTCGGCAATGTGATTCCGCTGTGGGAATGCATGCTGGCGGCGATGAAGCTCGGCGCCGTCATTGTGCCGGCAACCACGCTCTTGACGCGCAACGATCTTGCGGACCGCTTTGCGCGCGGGCGGGTCCGCCATGTGATCGCTGGTGCGGACGCGGCAGCCAAATTCGCCGAACTGCCCGGCGACTATACGCGGATTGCCGTCGGCAAAGAGGTGGCGGGGTGGGTGCCCTACGAGCGGGCCTATCAGGCGTCTGACCAATTCACGGCGGATGGCGACACCCAGGCGGATGATCCGCTGCTGCTCTATTTCACCTCCGGCACCACGGCGACGCCGAAGCTCGTGTTGCATAGCCATCAAAGCTATCCGGTGGGGCATCTTTCGACGATGTATTGGCTCGGACTGCAGCCGGGCGATATCCACCTCAATATTTCCTCGCCGGGCTGGGCCAAGCATGCCTGGAGCTGCTTCTTTTCGCCGTGGAATGCGCAGGCCGCGGTCTTCATCGTCAATCAGCGCCGGTTCAACGTGCGCGGCCTCCTCGATACGATCGCGCGCTGCGGGGTCACGACTTTCTGTGCGCCGCCGACAGTGTGGCGGATGCTGATCCAGGAGGATTTGTCGGCTTGGCGGGTGCGTATCAGGGAATTGATCAGCGCCGGGGAGCCGCTCAATCCGGAAGTCATCGAGCAGGTGAGGGCGGCCTGGGGCATCACCATCCGCGACGGTTACGGCCAGACCGAAACCACGGCGCTGGTCGGCAACCCGCCGGGGCAGAAGCTAAAGGCCGGTTCGATGGGGCGGCCCCTGCCGGGCTACCGCGTCGCGCTGTTGGATGCGAACGGAGCCCCGCA
Source organism: Xanthobacteraceae bacterium (assembly GCA_049288525.1). Lineage (GTDB taxonomy): Bacteria > Pseudomonadota > Alphaproteobacteria > Rhizobiales > Xanthobacteraceae > BOG-931. The sequence continues at coordinate 15,410 of JBAQHW010000062.1, read as the reverse complement.
GCGCGAGGGCGAGATCAGTCTTCCGCTCGAGCCGCGCCCGACCGGATTGATGCAGGGCTATCAGGCCGACGACGGCTCGGTCCGCGTGCCGAAAGACAGCGTCTATCGCACCGGCGACGTCGCCACGGTCGACGACGAGGGCTATCTCACCTATGTCGGCCGCGCCGACGACGTGTTCAAATCATCCGATTACCGGATCAGCCCGTTCGAGCTCGAGAGCATTCTGATCGAGCATCCGGCGGTGGCGGAGGCCGCCGTGGTGCCATCGCCCGATCCGCTGCGGCTGGCCGTGCCGAAGGCGTTCTTGGCGCTGGCGCCCGGGCAAACCCCGGATCGGGATACCGCCCTATCGATCTTCCGACATTGTCGTAGCGCGCTCGCGTCGTACAAGCGGGTGCGGCGGCTGGAATTCGCTGAATTGCCGAAGACCATCTCCGGAAAGATCCGTCGCGTCGAACTGCGGCGCGCCGAGGCGGCAAATCTCGAAGCCGGCAAACGAGCGCCGCTGGAATTCCGGGAAGACGATTTTTCCGACAGTGAATTGTGTTCGAAAGCCGAGATTGAGGCGTGACGGCGCTCAGCAAACTTCTGCGCACGACGGCGTTCAAGCTCACGCTGGTTTATCTGGCAATCTTCGTGCTGTTCGCGGCGTCGCTACTCGGCTATTTCGCGCTCAACACCCGCCGGCTCATCGACGAGCAGATCACCTCGACGGTCGACGGCGAAATCAATGGGTTGTCCGAGCAATACGAGCAAGGCGGCATCCGGCGCCTGGTCATCGTGGTCGATCTGCGCTCGCGCCGTCCGGGATCGAGCCTCTATCTGGTGACGACGCCGAACGGGGAAGGGCTTGCCGGCAATGTAGGCTCGCTCGAGCCTGGCGTGCTCGATCACCCCGGCTGGCTCGAAACCAATTACCGGCGGCTTGAATCGCCGGAGGGCAGCGACCATCACGCTCTGGTACGGGTGGTCCAGCTTCCGGGCGGTTTTCACCTGCTCGTCGGCCGCGACCTGGAGGAGCGCGAACGGTTGTTCGGCATTATCGCTCACGCCGGGCAATGGTCGCTAGCGCTGGTCATCGTACTCGGCCTCGCCGGCGGATTCTTCGTCAGCCGGCGCGTCCTCAAGCGCATCGACGCCATGACCGATACGGCGCAGACCATCATGCACGGCGATCTGGCCGGACGCTTGCCAGTCGCCGGCACCGGCGACGAACTGGACCGGCTTGCCGACAACCTCAATGCCATGCTGGATCGCATAGAAGCGCTCATGCGCGGCTTGAAGGAGGTTTCCGACAACATCGCGCATGATCTGAAAACGCCGCTGACGCGATTGCGCAACCGCTGCGAACAAACGCTGCGCCACCCGGCCGGCGACGCCGGGTATCGCGCGGCACTGGACTCGACCATTGCCGAGTCCGACGATTTGATCCGCACCTTCGATGCGCTGTTGATGATCGCGCGCGCCGAATCCGGTCAGGCGCGCGACAATATGATCGAATTCGACGCCGCCGAGATTGCCCGCGACGTCGGCGAGCTTTACGAGCCGCTGGCCGATGAAAAAGGCATCGCTTTAAAGATTGCCACCAATGGCGCGGCGCCGGTGCGGGGAAACCGCGAACTGGTCAGTCAGGCGCTGGCCAACCTGGTCGACAACGCCATCAAATACGCGCGTCCGGACGGCAAGGTGAACGGCACGTCCACCGAAGTCATCGTGGAGGCTGGCGGCGAAGGAGATCGCATCACGCTCAGCGTTGCCGATCACGGTCCAGGCATTCCCGACGCCGACCGCGGGCGGGTGGTCGAGCGCTTTGTACGTCTCGAGCAGAGCCGTTCGGAGCCGGGATCGGGACTGGGCTTGAGTCTCGCTTCGGCGGTCGCGCGCCTGCATGGCGGCGAACTTAAACTTGAGGACAATCATCCCGGCCTGCGCGGCACGATCGCGCTGCCGCGTGCCGGGCCGGCGGAGGGGGAATGAGGCGGCCGGCGCGGGCAAAAAAGCCGAAGCGGCAGCGCCGAATCCCTACCGATGCGACGTTGCTGCGGCGGCTCGCCGGCGCTTTGCCGCTGCCATCCCAGCAAGGGTCTGCGCGGCTTAGCGATTTCCTCGCCAGCCAGAAACGCAGCGCCGCCACCCGCGCCTTGCGATCGCTCGCCGAGGCGCACGCCCCCTTGCCAAGGGTGCTCGGCGCGATCGCCGAGGCTGCACCCTATCTGTGGGACCTCATTGGGTCCGACCCGGGGTGGCTCCTGCGGTTGCTGCAGAGCGATCCGGACACGGCGCTTGCCGACTTGCTCGCCGCTACCAAGACGGCCGCTGCCGCCACGCGGTCGCAAGCTAACCTCATGAGCCTTCTCCGCCGCATGAAAACGAAAGCGGCATTGCTCGTTGCGCTGGCCGACATCGGCGGTATCTGGCCGGTCGCACGGGTTACCGCAGCGCTCACCGATATCGCCGACACCGCGGTTCTTGCCGCCGTGCATTATCTCATTCGCGAGGCGGTCAAATGGAAAAAGCTCGTGCCGTCGGCGCGAAACAATCCCGAGGCGGCGTCCGGATACATCGTGCTGGCCATGGGAAAAATGGGTGGCCGCGAGCTCAACTTTTCGAGCGATATCGATTTAATGGTATTTTTCGAAGTCGCAGCCGCGAAGCTTGCGCCCGGTGTCGAAGCTGGGCCGTTCTATGTCGGGCTGACACGCGAACTGGTCAAGCTTCTGCAGGAACGCACTGCCGATGGCTATGTGTTTCGGGTGGATTTGCGCCTGCGGCCCGATCCATCGTCGACGCAGATCGCGATGTCGACGCAAGCGGCGCTCGACTACTACGAGAGCCGCGGGCAGAACTGGGAGCGGGCGGCGCTGATCAAAGCGCGCCCTTGCGCCGGCGATCTCGATGCGGGCGAGCGCCTGCTGCGCGATCTCGCACCGTTCGTCTGGCGCAAATATCTCGACTACGCGACGATTGCCGACGTTCATGAAATGAAGCGGCAGATCCACGCCTATCGCGGCCACGGCGAGATTGCGATGGAGGGACACAATATCAAGCTTGGCCGGGGCGGCATTCGCGAGATCGAATTCTTCGCCCAGACTCAGCAACTTATCGCCGGCGGCCGGCACGGCGAGCTGCGCTGCCGCGGCACCGTCGCCACGCTCGCGGTCCTGGCTGCCGACGGCTGGATTGACACGGCGGCCCGCGATGAGCTGACCGCGGCGTACAATTTTCTGCGTCGCGTCGAGCATCGGCTGCAGATGATGGCGGATGAGCAAATCCATACGCTGCCCTCCGATCCGGCCGCGCTCGATATGTTCGCCCGGTTTCTCGGCTTTGACGGCCGTGACGACTTTGCCCACCTCATGGTCGGCCATTTACGCGATGTCGAACGGCACTATATCAAACTGTTCGAGCGCGCCCCGGAATATCTGGCGCGCCGCCAGCATCTGTCCTTTGCCGAAGGCGGCAATGGGGGCGAAGCGCTTGACCAACTGGCGCAATTAGGCTTTCGACGGCCGCAAGAGGTGGTGGCGGCGGTGCATCATTGGCGCTCCGGCCGGTATCGTGCGCTCCGCGGCGAGCAGGCGCGGAGCAATCTCATCGAATTGATCCCGGTCGTGGTCGATCAATTCGTGCGTGCCGAGAATCCGGACGCGGCCTTTGCCGCATTCGACCGCTTTCTTGCCGGCCTGCGCGCCGGCGGCCGCTTCTTCTCGCTGCTGCGGCAGAATCCGGAGCTGATCCGCTTTGTCGCGCTCATTCTCGGTACGGCCCCGCGGCTTGCCGAAATCCTGGCGCATCACCCGCATTTCATCGATCCGCTGGTCGAGCCGCGCTTTTTCGCGTCGCGGTCCGACGCCGGAGAGCTTGCGGCGGTGCTGACGCGCATACTGAGAGAGTCACGCGGTTACGAAGCCGTGCTCGATGCCATCCGGCTGTTCGGCCAGGAGCATATGTTCTTGATCGGCGCACGCGTTTTGTCCGGTTCGATTGCCGCGCAGCAAGCCGGCGAGGCCTTCGGTCGCTTGGCCGGGGTGCTGCTGCGCGCGGTGCACCGTCAGGTGGAAGACGATTTCGTCGCCGCTTACGGCCGCATCGCCGCTGGCGAGAGCGCGATCATCGCGCTGGGGCGGCTCGGCTCCCTGGAGATGACCGCCACGTCCGACCTCGATCTCATCGTCATCTACGATTTCGACGCCGCCCGGCCGAACTCGGCCGGGGAGCGCTCGCTTTACGGCGGCCAGTATTTCGCCCGCTTCACGCAACGCCTGATCAGCGCGCTCACCGTGCAGACCAATTACGGCCAGCTCTATCAAGTCGACATGCGGCTGCGGCCGTCCGGCCGGTCGGGCCCCGTGGCGACGCAGATCGACGGATTTCGGAACTACCAGGAGCGCGAGGCCTGGACCTGGGAGCATCTGGCACTGACCCGCGCCCGCGTCGTTTCCGGGGCGCCCGCTTTTGCGGCAAAAGTCGAAACGATCATCCACGACGTGCTCCGCCGCAAGCGCGATCCTCGGCGCGTCGCCGCCGACGTCGTCGACATGCGCGCGGCTATCGCAAAGGAGAAGGGCGACGCCAACCCATGGGATCTCAAAAATGCCGCCGGCGCATTGGTCGATATCGAATTCATCGCGCAATATCTGCAGCTTATCCACGCAGCGGCAATCCCGGACATCCTCGACGTGTCGACGGTGCGAAGCTTGGAGAAGGCGGCTCGGCTCGGCCTGCTCAAGCCGAAAGACGCCGAGGTCTTACGGCCGGCAGTGCGCTTGTTTCAGGATCTGACGCAAATCTTGCGGTTGTGCCTGCCGGCGGCCTTCGATCCGAAGACAGCCGGCGCCGGCGTACTCGGTCTTCTTGCGCGCGCCGCCGATCTGCCGGATTTTCCGGCGCTGCAAGCTCACGTGGAAGAGACGCAACGCCGGGTGCGCGAATGTTTCGTGCGGATTTTGGAGAGAGCGTCTTAACGAGGCGGCGTCGCTTGATCTGTCCGGTCTACGCTTCGACGTCGGCTGGCTGCGAAGGTTCAGACTGAGGCACAATCGTCGCCTGCGGTTCTTTCAGAAACCGCTCCGCCACGAGCGGCAATCGCACCACGACCATCGTGCCTTGGCCGGGATTTGAGCGGATTCGCATGGCTCCGCCGTGCAATTCGACCAGCGATTTGGCGATGGCGAGGCCGAGGCCCGAGCCCTGGTGGCGTTTGGTCAACTGGCTTTCGACCTGTTCGAACGGCCGACCGAGCTTGCGCAGGGATTCTTTCGAAATACCGATGCCGTCGTCGGCGATGGCGATTGTGACCATGCCGCCGCGGCGGCGGCCGCGCATCGTCACGGCGCCGCCGTCGGGGGTGAATTTTACCGCGTTGGAGAGGAGATTGAGCGTGATCTGCTTCAACGCGCGGCGATCCGCATCGAGCTGAATTTCCGGATCGACCTCGCTGTCGAGCTTGAGGTGCTTCTCGCCGGCCCGGGTCGATACCACGCGCAAGCAATCGGCGAGCACCGGCTCCAGCGCCACAGCTTCCGGAGCAAGTCGGATGCCGCCGGCCTCGATCTTCGACATGTCGAGGATGTCGTTGATGACGTCGAGCAAATACTCGCCGCTTTCGCGGATGTCCGTGGAATACTCGGTATATTTTTCGGCACCGAGCGGTCCGAACATTCCCGATTCCATGATCTCGGAGAAACCGATGATGGCATTAAGCGGCGTGCGCAGTTCGTGGCTCATATTAGCCAGGAATTTTGACTTCGCCGCATTGGCCTCCTCGGCTCGGGTTTTTTCCTCGGCATATTTTTTGGCGAGATCGGCGAGCTCGCCGGTCTGTACTTCGAGCGCCTGGCGCGATTTGCGTAAGTCGGCAATAGTGGCGATCTGGCGCTTCTCGCTTTCCATGAGCCTCTGCTCGTGCTGCTTGAGCTTGGTTATGTCGGTGCCGACCGACACATATCCGCCATCCTTGGTGCGGCGCTCGCTGATATGCATCCAGCGGCCGTTGTCGAGTTGCGCTTCGAAGGTACGTGCGCCGCGCGGCTGGCCGTCCTCGTTGATGGCGGTGGTACGGACGATCGGCGTTTTTCCGGCCGCCACGATCGTTCCGTAGCCGGTCCCCGCGGCGACGGCCGCGTCGGGCAGATGATGCAGACCTTGAAAGTTCGAGTTGCACAACACCAGCCGGTTGTCGGCGTCCCACAGCACGAAGGCTTCCGGGATGGTCTCGATGGCGTCGCGCAACCGTACATCGGCCGCGGTGGTGCGCTCGACCAGGACCTTCTGTTCTGAGACATCGACGGCAATGCCGATGACATGCAGGCCGGCTTCGCCGTCCTGGCGCGCCAATTCGCACCGGACCCGCAGCCAGATCCATCTGCCGTCGGCATGATGCATGCGGAAGTCGTGATCGATGGCCAGAACCTTGGCGTCGGCAAGCTGGGTCGCCAGCCGGTACAGATCGATATCGTCCGGATGGACGAGGTCGTTGACCTCGCCGAACGTCAGGAGGTCGTCCTTTTGCGCAAGGCCGAGAATGTCGTACATCGAATGCGACCAGAAGATCCGGCCATGCGCCAAATCCCAATCCCATAACCCGCACCGGCCGCGATTGAGCGCGGTATCGACCCGGCTGCGTACGGTATCGTGAATGAGGTCTGCTTCCCGCGCGCGTGTCGCCTGCCAATGAAAGGCGAAGCCGAGGATCAGCACGACAAAGCCCGTCGTCGCCGATAGCGTCACCGTCAGCGCGGTGGTCGAGCGCCAGTCAGCGAGTGCGTCCTTGCGCGCTTGAATGACGGCGAGGAGCCCGACCGGACTTTTCAACGCTCGCACCGACGTCAAGGCGGCCTCGCCGTCACCGAGGGTGATCTCCATGGTGCCAGCGGCGGCACCGAAGGTGGTCAGCGGCTGTGACGGACCGAGAACGTCAAGAATTTGCCGGCCTAACAGCCGCGGCTCCGCCGGCACGCTGGCAACGATAGCACCGTCGCCATCGGCGACGATGACGCGCCGGCCGGCGCCCGTCGCCCAAGGCGGCAAGGCTTGCGCCAGCGCCTCCGATGTACGCGGCAGACGCGCGCCGTCGTGCGGCAGGCGATCAAGCGCGGCGGCGAAATGATCGGCCAACGCCGCGACGGTCCGGGCGGCGTCGAACTCGACCTGGCGGCGATGTTCAAGCACCTGCACCGCGGCGCCGATGCAGATGGTCACCATGAAAGCGATGATGAGTACCGGAACGGCGCGCCTCAGCAGCGGCTCGGCGGTCAAAAGGCGCCGATACGCGGGGTTGGCGATCGATTGCGCCAGCCCCTTGATCGAATCAGAACGTAGAGACGCACTCGCCGCAGCGGCGCGCGCCATGCCTGCCTCCGTTCGGATTATTCCGTCCACCCGCGATCGAAGAGGTCTGCCGCATCTCCTCGAATCGTCGATCAATAGAATCGATGCGCGCTGATTTGTCGAGAGTCCGCCGTCAATATTTTTTTAAGAATTATCCACGTTTTTTATTGCGGCGCAGCAACACGCCGGCTGCCTCGATCCGTTGCAAACAGAAAAATTCTTTTCCTTGAATCACTTGCATCGACTGGCCGGCAGTCGCGGCGCACTGCGGTTACCTCAGAAACATAGTCGTTAACGGCGACGTCGACCGTCATGGCATCGGTGAAATGCCCGAAATGCCAATGGCTCTTGCGCCCGGTCTCCAGGCATTTGAACAGGTTGCGAGCCTCAGTTTTCCGCCAAGCTGCGGGCCACGATGTCGTGGACGTCCCGCGACAACGCCGGCGCGCCAGCGACGCGGCGAAGCGCCGCTTCCGCCTGGGAGCGGCGCTTGGGTTCGAGCGCACGCCACGATCGGAACGCGCCCATCAGCCGCGCCGCGACCTGCGGGTTTTTTGGATCGAGCGCCAGCACGATCTCGGCGACGAAACTGTAGCCGGCACCATCGATGCGGTTGAACTGGGTATGATTGACTTGAGCGAACGAGCCGATCAGCGCGCGGATGCGATTGGGATTGGCCATCGAAAAGGCCGGATGCTTGGTCAACGCGCGCACGCGTTCGAGCGTTCCTGGCTCCGGGATCGCGGCCTGCAGCGCCAGCCATTTGTCGATGATCAGCGGGTCATCGGCGTAACGCCGGTAAAAGTCTTCGAGGGCGGCAGCGCGCTCCGCCCGGTCATGCTGCGCCAGCGTTTCCAAGGCGGCCATGCGGTCGGTCATATTGTCGGCGCCTTGGTATTGAGCGAAGGCGCGCGCGAACGCCTGGTCGGTTGCCGTCATGGCGAGCAGATCGAGGCAAATATTCTTGAGCGCTCGCCGTCCGACGCTCTGCGCGTCCGGCCGATAGGGCCCGGGCGTGATCATGCCCCGGTAGGTGTCGGCCAGCGCCGCACCGTGCCGCGCACCGACCGTGGCCCGCAGCTTGCGCCGGGCCGCAAAGATCGCGTCCGGATCGACATCGCCGCCGAGTTCACGGGCGATGTCGGCCTCGCTCGGCGGCGATAAGGTCAGCGCGATGAAGGCCGGTTCGAGCTTGCCGTCGCTGAGAATGGCGCCAAGCGCCGCCATCAAACCGTCGTCGTCGCCCGCCGTTCCACCGGCGCGCAGGGCCGCGACATTGGCCTTGAGCAACGTCATCGCCAAAGTCTGCACCGCCTGCCAGCGGTTGAATGGATCGGAGTCGTGTGCGGCAAGGAAGCGCAAGTCGTCGGGATCGAGCGGCAGCGACAGCTTGATCGGGGCGGAAAAGCCGCGGTTGACCGACGGCACCGGCCGCTGCGTCACGCCGCTGAAGACGAAGCGCTGGTTCGGCCGCGTCAATTCAAGCACGCCGCGTTCCAGCGGCCGATCGTCCAACACGAGCGGCATATCCTCGCCGTTCGCCCCGACCAGCCCCAGCGCGAGCGGAACGATCGCCGGTTGCTTGTCAGGCTGGCCCGGGGTTGGCGGAATTGTCTGGGTGACGTCAAGGGCAAAGGTCTTCGCGCGAGCGTCGTAATCGGGCGCAACCTTGATATCCGGTGTACCGGCTTGCGAGTACCAGCGCATGAATTGGGGGAAGAAATCCCGGCGGCTGACGTCGGCGAAGCACTGCACGAATTGCTCGACCGTGGCTGCCTGTCCGTCATGGCGCGTGAAATAGAGGTCCATGCCTTGACGGAATACGACGGGGCCAAGCAGCGTGCGGATCATGCGCACCACCTCGGCGCCTTTCTCGTAGACGGTCGAGGTGTAGAAATTGTTGATCTCGCGATACACCTCCGGCCGCACCGGGTGAGCAAGCGGTCCGGCATCCTCGACGAACTGGTGCGAGCGCAGCCCGCGCACGTCGCTGATGCGCTCGACCGCGCGCGAGCGCTGATCGGCGGTGAATTCCTGGTCGCGGAAGACGGTAAGGCCTTCCTTGAGGCAAAGCTGGAACCAGTCGCGGCAGGTGATGCGGTCGCCGGTCCAGTTATGGAAATATTCGTGGGCGATCACCGCCTCGATGCCGGCGTAATCGGCGTCGGTGGCGCTGGCCGGCGAGGCCAGCACATATTTGTCGTTGAAGACGTTCAGCCCTTTGTTCTCCATCGCTCCCATGTTGAACGCCGACACCGCGACGATCATGAAAATATCGAGGTCGTATTCGCGGCCGAAAGCGGTTTCGTCCCAACGCATGGCGCGCTTGAGACTGTCCATGGCGTAGGCGACGCGGTTCTCCTTGCCCGGCTCGACATAGATGGCGAGCTTCACGATGCGCCCCGACATGGTGGTGAAGGTGTCCTCGACACAGGCCAGGTTGCCGCCGACCAGCGCAAACAGATAGGACGGCTTCGGGAACGGATCGTGCCAGACGGCAAAGTGGCGTGAGGTGCCGGGGATGTCGCCTGAGTCAACGAGATTGCCGTTGGACAAAAGCACCGCAGCTTCGGACTTTTCGGCTTCGATGCGGGTCGTGTAGACCGCCATCACATCCGGCCGGTCGAGGAAATAGGTAATGCGGCGAAAACCTTCGGCCTCGCACTGCGTGCAATAGGTCGTGCCGGCGCGGTACAGCCCCATCAATTGCGTGTTGCCGGTCGGATCGACGGCGGTTTCGATTTCGAGAGTGAACGGCCGGTTCGGCACCTGCGCGATGGTCAGACGGTCCGCCGTGGCGACGAAGCTGTCGGCCGCCAGCGGCTTACCGTCGAGCGCGAGCGCGCGGAGCTTTAAGTCCTCGCCGTCGAGCACCAGCGGAGCCGGTGTTCCGCCAGCACTGGGCTTGATCTTTAGCTTGGCCCGGATGGTACTTGCGGTCGGGTGCAACGAAACGTCGAGATCGACGGTTTCGATGAGCCAATCGGGCGGCCGATAGTCTTGCAGGCGGACGGGACGGGGTTCTTCGGTGCGCATGATGACGGTGATGTAGAGGCTTTGCCGCGCAAATGAAAGCGCGGCAGGCCGGTAGTCTCCTGCCGGACGGGGTACCCGGAGGGCCTGGCTGCGAGCTAACGCCGCGGCTCGGCATGCCCTATAACGCGTCTGATCGTCGGGAAGCGGCGGCGCAAGCGCCGCTCCAGCGCGTCGACCATGTCATGCACGGCGGCGACCGAGAGGGCCGGATCGACGCGGCAATGGAAATTGACGATTTCGCCATCGGGCGTCTCGCGGACGCGGACATCGTGGACTTCTGCGAGCTGGGGTGTTTCCGCCGCCAACGTGGCGAGCGCGTCGCATACTTCAACAATCCGCTCCGCCGCGGCATCGCGACCGGACAGGACATCGGCAGGGAGCGGCTCGATGTGAGTTTCGACCTCGACGTCCGATCCGAGCTCGTCGCGCACCGCCTGTTCGAGCCGGCTCGCGATTTCATGCGCGGTGGCAAGCGATTCGGTGCCTTCGACCTCAAGATCGGTCGATATCGACAGATTCCCCGCGATCGTCTGCACCGCGACATGATGGATGGCAAGGCCAAGGTCGCGAGCAATCACCATCACGCGCTCACGCACGGTTTCATCGTCGAGCGCCCGCGCCTCGGTGGTGATGGTGACTTCGGCCGATGGCAGTTCGGTGCGGATGGCGTTCGTCAGTTGCTGCTTGATCTTTGTCACGCGGTCGAGCGGAAGCGTGCGGTTTACGCCGACGTCGAGCTCGATGAACAGCACCGCACCGGCCGGCCGCGCCCGTACCCGCTCGACGGCGACAACGCCGGAGACCTCGCGTGCGATAGCGGCGACCCGCTCGCTCACGCCGGCCGGCGCGGCGTCGGTGAGCGTATCGATGGTGCGTCGGCCAAGCCGCCAGCCGGCAATGCAAATGAAGACCGCGACCACGATGGCGGCCGCCGCGTCGGCCCAGGCAAAGCCCGCGGCCACGCCGCCAAGCCCGACCAGCACCGCAACCGACGACCACATGTCGGACGAGAAATGCAGCGCATCGGCGTGCAGGGCTTCGCTCGATGTCGCTCGGGCGACCCGTTCCAGCGCGCGGGCGCGGAAAAAGTCGACGCCGATCGAAATCGCGACAATGATGAAGGCCGCCGCGCTCGCTTCGACGGCGTAAGGCTTGGCGGCGATGAGCCGCTGCACGGCTTCAAAGATGACGGCTACGGTCAGGACGAACAGCAGCGCGGTTTCGGCCAGCGCGGTCACGCTCTCGACCTTGCCGTGGCCGAACTGATGCTCGGCGTCGGCCGGTTTATCGGAAACGCGCACCGCAAGAAAGGTCAAGAGCGTCGCCGACAAGTCGATCAGGGAATGGCCGGCCTCAGACAGGATGGCGAGCGAGCCGGTCAGAAGCCCGACCGACGCTTTGGCGACCGTCAGGCCCGCCGATGCGGCAATCGATCCGAGCGCGGCCTTCTCTTTGGCGTTCATGCGCGGCCCCTGGCCGGGAGGGATTAAATTGGCGTCTGACGAGAGCGTGACCGCGATTGAATCAGGCACTCAGGCCACCATCCACCATTAACAGGCTTCCGGTCGTGAAACTGCTGGCATCGGAAGCAAGGTAGAGCACCGAGCGCGCCACCTCCTCGGCACGGACATGACGCTTGAGCGGAATGATTTCGTTGAAGAAGGCCGTTGCGTCACGCCCGAGCACGCCGCCGAGGCTGTCCTCGACCCGCGATTGGAACGCATTGTCGACGGGGCCGGGATGAATGGTGTTGACGCGGATATTGCGGGCGGCGAGCTCTTTTGCCAGCACCCGCATCAGACCGACCTGGGCGTGTTTGGCGGTGATGTAACCGTAGACACAGGGGTCGCCTTTGACGCCGACGATGCTCGATGTGATGACGATCGAACCGCCGTCGTTCATTTGCGGCACGGTGTGCTTGGCAGCGAGAAATGCGCCTTTGACATGCACCGCCAATACCGAATCAAAGACATCTTCGGGATAATCGGCAATCGGAGCGATGGTGCCGAAATTGCCGGCATTGCTGAACAGCACGTCGATCTTGCCGAATTTGCGCACGGTCTCGTCGACGCCGGCCTTGACCTGGTCGGAGTTCGTAACGTCGGCTCCGATCCAGGCCACCCCGTCGTTCCCGACCGCGGCCGCCGCCCGAGCCAAGACGCCGGCGTCGAGGTCTAAGAGCATGACGCTTGCTCCTTCCGCATGAAACAGCTTGGCGGTCGCCAGCCCGATGCTGCCGGCCCCGCCGGTGATCAAGCAGACCTTGCCTTGCATTTGCTTCGCCATTTTCAGGTCTCTCCCTGCCGGTGGTTCGGCCACTATGAGGAAATCCTAGCCGAGTTCCGGCCGCGCACCGCTTGCCGGTCGATTTTTTATCATCAAACCGCTAAATACGGGCGGCGAACCCCTGGATGATGATGACATTATCAATCGACCGCCGCTTTTCCGTAGCGCCTATGATGGAATGGACTGACCGGCACTGCCGGTCCTTCCATCGGCTATTGACGCGCCGTGCGCTGCTTTACACCGAAATGCTGACCACCGGGGCGGTGTTGCACGGCGACCGGTCGCGGCTTCTGCATTTCAAGGAAGCCGAACATCCGCTGGCGCTGCAACTTGGCGGCTGCGAGCCGGCCGTGCTCGCGGCTTGTGCCAAGATCGGCGCAGATCTCGGCTTTGACGAGATCAATCTCAATGCCGGCTGTCCGTCCGACCGTGTCCAGGACGGCCGCTTCGGCGCTTGCCTGATGGCCGAGCCGGAACGCGTCGGCGATTGCGTCGCCACCATGAAGGCTGCGGTCGACATTCCCGTTACCGTCAAATGCCGCATCGGTATCGATGAGCAGGATCCCGAACTCGCGCTTGAAGTCTTCACCCAAGCCGTGGAACGAGCCGGAGCCGACGCGCTCATCGTGCACGCGCGCAAAGCCTGGCTCAAAGGCCTGTCGCCGAAGGAAAACCGTGAAATCCCGCCGCTGGATTACGATCGCGTATACCGGTTGAAGGCGGCGCATCCGCGGCTTCCGATCGTCCTCAACGGCGGCGTCGGCGGCATCGACGCCGCGCTGGCGCATTGCCGTCATGTCGACGGCGTCATGATGGGCCGCGCCGCCTATCGGGAGCCGTGGCGGCTTATGGCCGTCGATCCCGCTTTTTTCGGCGAGGCGTGCGCCTTCGCGTCGCCCAAGGCGGCCGCAGCGGCTCTTGCGCCCTACATCGAGCGCGAGCTGGGGCGGGGCACGCGGCTTCATGCCATCACGCGGCACCTCCACGGCCTGTTTCATGCGGTTCGCGGCGCGCGCGCCTTTCGCCGCGCACTGGCCGATGCCGCGACTTCGCCGCAAGGCGGCGCGGAACTCCTGATTGCCGCGCTTGCGCTCGTCGACGATGCCGCATCGCCTGGCGCCCTAGCGGACGGTGCGCGCGCCGCGGCATGATGCGACCGCACCGGTGCGTCCCCCGCTTAAGGCGAGGGTGTTATGCGCGGCATTATCTTTCGCGATCCGCAAAGGCGGAGGATAAAGGCAACAGTCGGCCCCCGGCCCCGCGAGCAAAAGAGCAACCATGATTCTCGGCGTTCCCTTAAGCGAGATCGCCTGGCTTGCGCTGGCCGTCGTCGTCGCCGGCGTCATCACCGGACTTCTGGCCGGTATGTTCGGCATCGGCGGCGGCGCCGTCATCGTGCCGGTGCTCTATGAGGTATTTCAGCTTCTCGCCGTGCCGGACGCGGTGCGCATGCAGCTTTGTCTCGGCACCTCGATTGCCATCATCCTGCCGACCACGGTGCGCTCTTATCTGACGCACCGTCAGAAAGGGCTGGTGGTGCCCCGGGTCATCCGGCTATGGGCGTTGCCGGCCGTCATCGGCGTGGCCACCGGCGCAACAATCGCTTCCTTCGCGCCGCCCGCGGTGTTCAAGATCGCTTTCGTGGTGATCGCGAGCTCTATTGCGACCAAATTTCTGTTCGCCGGCGACCGCTGGAATATCGGTAGCGAACTGCCCGGCCCGGTGCCGATGACGGCCTACGGCTTCGGCATCGGACTGGCGGGATCGCTGATGGGCGTGAGCGGCGGCTCGCTGTCCAATATCGTGCTCACACTGCACGGCAAGTCGATCCATCAGGCGGTGGCAACATCTGCCGGACTTGGTGTGCCGATCACCATCGTCGGCACCATCGGCTATATCCTGGCGGGCCTGCCGCATGAGGCGCTGCTGCCGCCGCTGTCGCTCGGTTTCGTGTCGCTGATCGGAGTGGCGGTGATGGCGCCGGTATCGAGCCTCGCCGCGCCGTATGGCGCGCGGTTAGCGCATCGGCAGTCGCGGCGAACGTTGGAGATAGCGTTCTCGTGCTTTCTGTTGCTGGTCTCGGCGCGATTTCTGGTCAGCCTGTTTTGGAACGTTTAATTCACGGATATCCTTTCAGCACCAGCCGATCGCCAACGACCTGCCAGCTCTGCAGCCGGTTGAGAAAACTCATGCCGAGAAGGCTCATCTGGAGCTGCCCCGGCTGCACCACCAGGGCCTCGACGGATTTTTCCTCAAGACTACCGACGGCGACCCGGTCGAGCGTAACCGGCGCGGCGCGGGTGCGGCCATTGGCGGTGTCGATGCTCACTGAATAGTCGAGCAGATCGATCGGCAGTCCGGCGGCTTTGGCGTCGCTCTGTGTCAGCACCACCGAGCTTGCCCCGGTATCGAGCACCATATGGGCGCGGACACCATTGATCTGGGCGGTGATGGCAAAGTCGCCGCCGTTCGAGCGCGCCACTTCAACAGTGCGTCCGTGGGAGATAACGTGGCCGGGAATGAGCTCCGCCATCACCCGGTCGGCAACGGCGTTGATGTCGTAACGGTAGGAATAGCCGATCACGAGGAGTAGCCCGACCACCACCCACAACAGCGCCGCGGTTACGGCCTGCGTAAAGCGCTCGCGGAACATTGTCGCCACGGCAGCGGTGAGGAACACCAGGAGCGCGATCTTGTAGGCCAGTGAGCCGAACTGGTCGGTCGACAACGGTCCGACCGTGCCACGGCCGTTGTGCGCG
>JBAQHW010000061.1:0-3087 GCA_049288525.1 Xanthobacteraceae bacterium | reverse complement strand
TGATCGCCGTCTATTTCGACAAGGACCGCAAGGTCAGCCGCGTCGCCGAATACGGCCTCAAGGACGGCCACGTCTTCGATTTCGTCAGCCAGACCACGCCGACCGGCGGCAACGACCTCAGCGTCATAACGACGATCATGCACAATATCCAAGGCAAGGGCTCGTAGCGCCCTCGCCTTATCTGCGCTTTGGCATTGCTAGGACACATGCGACAACCTGCTCCTGTCATCGCCCGCGCAGGCGGACGATCCAGTAAGCGCTGGCGCGCGAGTTCTACTCATTGGCCGACGATTACTGGATGCTCCGCCTTCGCGGAGCATGACAATCGGCCCGCTCTAATGCGCCAGCACCGCGAGCAGCAACAACGCCACGATGTTGGTGATCTTGATCATCGGATTGACGGCGGGGCCCGCCGTGTCCTTGTACGGATCGCCCACGGTATCGCCGGTCACCGCCGCCTTGTGGGCGTCGGAGCCTTTGCCGCCGTAGTGGCCGTCCTCGATGTATTTCTTGGCGTTGTCCCAGGCACCGCCGCCTGAGGTCATCGAAATCGCCACGAACAAGCCGGTGACGATGACGCCGAGCAACATGCCGCCGAGCGCGGAGAACGCCGCCGACTTGCCCGGCGCGCCGCCGCCGGCGACGAAGTAGATCAGGAAATAAACGACGATCGGGGAGAGCACCGGCAACAGCGACGGCACGATCATTTCCTTGATCGCCGCCTTGGTCAGCATGTCGACGGCGCGGCCGTAGTCCGGCTTGTCGCGGCCTTCCATGATGCCGGGCCGTTCGCGGAACTGGCGCCGCACCTCCTCGACGATCGAGGCTGCGGCGCGGCCGACCGCGGTCATGCCCATGGCGCCGAACAGATAGGGCAACAGGCCGCCGAACAACAGGCCGCAGACGACATAAGGATTGGTCAGCGCGAAATCGGGCGCGACGCCCTGGAAATAAGGATGCTGGGCCGATCCGGCGATGAAGAATTTGAGATCTTCGTTATAGGCGGCGAACAGCACCAGCGCGCCGAGGCCGGCCGAACCGATGGCGTAGCCCTTGGTCACCGCTTTGGTGGTGTTGCCGACCGCATCGAGCGCATCGGTCGATTTGCGCACCTCTTTCGGCAGGCCGGCCATTTCGGCAATGCCGCCGGCATTGTCGGTGACCGGGCCGAAAGCGTCGAGCGCAACGACGATGCCGGCCAGCGCCAGCATGGTGGTGACCGCGATGGCGATGCCGAACAGGCCGGCAAGGTTATAGCTGACCAGGATGCCGGCGATGATCACCAAAGCCGGCAGCGCGGTCGACTGCATCGATATCGCCAGGCCTTGAATGACATTGGTGCCGTGACCGGTTACCGAGGCTTGCGCGATCGACTGGACCGGATGGTAGTCGGTGCCGGTATAGTATTCGGTGATCCAGATGATCAGGCCGGTGACGGCGAGCCCGACGATGCCGCAGATAAACAGCGTCTCGCCCGAATAAGACACGCCCTGCAACGGGCCGAAGCCGATCAGCTTGTAGATGACGGCGGCGATGCCGATCAGCGAGAAGACAGCCGTCGCCAGCATGCCCTTGTACAGCGCGCCCATGATCGACTGGCTGGCGCCAAGCTTGACGAAGAACGTGCCGATGATCGAGGCGATGATGCAGACCCCGCCGATGGCGAGCGGCAGCGTCATCATCTTCATCAGCATGTTGCCGCCGACATTGGCAAAGAAGATCGCCGCCAGCACCATGGTGGCGACCGTCGTCACCACATAGGTCTCGAACAGATCGGCCGCCATGCCGGCGCAGTCACCGACATTGTCGCCCACATTGTCGGCGATGGTTGCGGGATTGCGCGGATCGTCTTCGGGAATGCCGGCTTCGACCTTGCCGACCAGGTCGCCGCCGACGTCGGCGCCCTTGGTGAAAATGCCGCCGCCGAGACGGGCGAAGATCGAGATCAGTGAGGCGCCGAAGCCGAGCGCCACCAGCGCATCGATCACCTCGCGCTCGTTCGGCGCCATGTGCAGCGGGCCGATGAGGAAGCCGAAATAGAGCGTGACGCCAAGCAGCGCCAGTCCCGCCACCAGCATCCCGGTAATGGCGCCGGCGCGGAACGCGATTTCCAGCCCGCCGGCGAGCGAGCCGATGGCGGCCTGCGCGGTGCGCACATTGGCGCGCACCGAGACGTTCATGCCGATGAAGCCTGCCGAGCCGGACAGGATGGCGCCGACGGCAAAGCCCAGCGCCACCAGCCAGCCGAGGAAATAGCCGACGATCAGAAAGATGACGACGCCGACGACGGCAATCGTCGAGTATTGGCGCTTGAGGTAAGCCTGCGCGCCCTCGCGGACGGCGGCGGAAATTTCCTGCATCCGCTCGCTGCCGGCATCGGCGGACAGCACCGAGCGCGTCGCCCAGATGGCGTAGAGAATCGCCAAAATACCGCAACCGACGATGGCCCACAAAGTATGCATTAGATGTCCCCGGCTGACTGAGGGGCCGGTGTGAGCCGGCCCGTAAGGAAGGCGCCTCGCCTACAATGCGCGAGCGATGGGCGCAAATCGCTGCGGACATTGCACAAAATGTCCCCCCGTGCAACGCGCCGGCTATGCCCTCCTGTGGAGGAGCGAAGGGCCGAAAACCGCCTATTTTGCATTGTCGGCCTCGCTTGGTTCGAATTCCCTCACCAGACCGCGGGGGGCGGATAATTCTTCCCCGTTCTCGCGATGCGACTTCGCATCCGAGTTTGCCGTCACGCCACGATAAGAAGCCCTTCCAACCTCCTCCCTTCAAAAAGAAGGGAGGCGGAGCGCCGATAAGCGCACCACAGGGTTCCGCTTCGCCGCAGAAAAGAAAGCCTGCCGGCTTTGCGGCGAGCACCATCGCTTCGCTCCCGCGAAAGCTTGCGGGAACAAGCGGCGGCGCCCTCGCCTTTCGGCGCCCCACCGCGGTCATGCGCCGAAGGTTTGACCCTTCGACTCGGCCTGGGCCGCGCTTCCTGGAATCGCCGGGTGCAAACGGGAGGACCCTCCCCGGCGCCAGTGCAGCGAGCACCTCGCAGTCCGGTCAAGTGCCGGACGGGACGATGCCCAGAACCGC
>JBAQHW010000060.1:0-8406 GCA_049288525.1 Xanthobacteraceae bacterium | reverse complement strand
CACGATCTGAATGTCGAGAAACGCCATGAACATGCCGAAGCACATCGCCACAAAGGCGATCAGACGCCGCGGCGGGATCGCGTCGCTGAAGGATATCGGCGCGATCGGCATCGTCATGTCGGTCATGGCACTCGCTCCGTTGCCTTAACGGCCGACCGCAGGCGCCTCGGCGGCATCGGCGGCGGAGGTCACGCCGGCCTCGCTGACGTGACTGGGCTTGGTATCGACGCTGACGACCACCGACATTCCGGGGCGCAACTGCCGCTGCGCCGCGACCGCGGCGGGAACGGCGATGCGCACCGGCAGCCGCTGCACGATCTTGGTGAAGTTGCCGGTGGCGTTATCCGGCGGCAGCAAGGAGAACACCGCGCCGGAGGCCGGCGACAGGCTTTCCACGTGTCCCTGGATCGTATCGTCCGGCAGCGCGTCGACGCCGATCGAAACCGGCTGTCCGGGGCGGATGCGGGCGAGCTGAGTCTCCTTGAAATTGGCGTCGATGTAGACGTCGCTTAGCGGCACCAGGCTGCCAAGGCGCTGCCCGGTCTGCACGTAATCGCCGGTCTGCACTGCGCGATTTGAGAACACGCCGTCGACCGGCGCGCGGATCACGGTGAAGGACAGATCGCGCTCGGCCTGCGCCTGAGCGGTCTTCAGCTCATCAAGCGTGGCCGCCGCCTCGCGCTGCTGGGCTTTGAGAACATCGACATTGTCCTTGGCGGCATCGATGACCGATTGCGCGCTCGCCACGGCGGCGACCGCCTGATCGCGGGCGGCCTGCGCCTGCTCAAGCGTCTGTTGGCTGGCGAACTGCTGGTTGGCGAGCGACTGCTGACGCGCATATTCCAGGCCGGTCTTTCTGGATTGGGCCTGGGCCGAGGCCATTTGCGCTATCGCCTGGTCGATGGTGGCGCCCTGAGCGACGATCTGCCGTCCGATGCGATCTACCGTCGCCTGCTGCGTCGCTACTTTGTCGCGCGCCGCATCGACGGCGAGCCGATAGTCGCCAGGATCGATGGTGGCGATGACATCGCCGGCCTTGACCCGGGCATTGTCGGCAACCGGGATGCTCTCGACGTAGCCCGAAATCTTCGAGGCCAGCGTCGTGTTGTGGGCGAGCACATACGCATCGTCGGTGGAAACGATGTAACGCCCGCCGAGCCACCAGCGGACGCCGGCGTAACTGCCGCCGAGAACAGCGATCGCCAGCGCCACGCCGATCAGAGCCTTCCGGTTGAGACGAAGCCGCGGCGGGGCTTTGGGCGCGCGCGGCGGTGCAACCAGGATGGGCGACGCGCCGGACGGTTTGGCCCGCACGGGCCGGTCGTCGCGCAGCTTGGCCGAAACGGCCGGCAGCTGGATGGTGCTGTCTTCGTCGTGGGGGCGGTACATGGTGACTTCCTCTGGCGGCTTCCGTCTCGCCTCGACCGCCAATTCTGGCCGTCTTGCAAGGTATTGACCGAACGGTTCAGTCAGGCTATATAAGCACCGCCATCCGAAGTCAATATGACCGAACCGTTCGGTCAAAAATAATTGATGCGAATGGCCAAGACTCTGATTTAACGAGAGGAAACGTGCCTATTGTGCTGGAAACTGCGATGAACGCTCAAGCACGAGCTAAATCCGCTGTGCCGGTGGCCGACGACAATGCCAAACGACGGCAGATCGTCGACGGCGCCCGCGCGATCTTTCTGCAGCAGGGCTTCGACGCTGCCAGCATGAATGACATTGCCCGCGCGGCCGGCGTGTCAAAGGGCACCCTCTATGTCTATTTCACCAACAAAGAGCAGCTCTTTGAGGCGATTGTTCACGCGGAGTGCCAGGTTCACGCTGAGGGCACTTTCGATCTCGACCACAACGATCACGACGTCGAGGGCACCCTCACCCGCCTCGGCACCTCCTATGTCGGCTTCCTGTGCAAGCCCGAGAAAGCTGCGGCGCTGCGCATCGTAGTGGCGATCGCCGACCGGATGCCCGAGATCGGCAGGATTTTCTACGAGACCGGCCCCGCCGTCGGCATCGCCAAGCTTACCGCCTATTTGCAGGCACAAATCGAGGCCGGGGTGATCGCGGTCGACGATTGCAATCTCGCAGCGGCCCAGTTCCTGGATGCCTGCCAATCGACGCTGTTCAAGCCTGTGCTGTTCAACTTTCGCGATGCGCCGGATGCGGAGGCCATCGCCCATGTCGTCGGCGCGGCGGTGCGAACTTTCCTGCGGGCCTACGGGGTCAAGCCGCAGCATTGAGGCACCATCCGGGCCGCGTCCCGCATGGGACGCCTAATCCCTTGCGTTCGTTGCGGAACAGGCGTCCACCTTGATCGTTCCCACATCAGGGGCTTGATTTACTCGTCGCAATCAAACGCTCGGACCGCATGACCAGCCAAGCCGCTTCGACGCATCCGCGCCCCTCCCCCGCGCTGGAGGCCGGCAAAGATGTCGACCGGCTCTGCATCGACACCATCCGGACGCTGGCGATCGACGCTGTGCAAAAGGCAAAATCCGGCCATGCTGGCGCGCCGATGGGCTTCGCGCCAGTCGCCTATACGCTATGGCAAAGTGCCCTGCGCTACGACCCGGCCGATCCGCTGTGGCCCAACCGCGACCGTTTCGTGCTGTCCAACGGCCACGCCTGCATGATGCTCTACGCCCTGATCCATCTCGCCGGCGTGAAGCGTGCCGACGGCCGCCGCATCACCGGCGCGCCGGCGATCAGCCTCGACGACATCAAGAGCTTCCGCCAGATCGACAGCGTCACGCCGGGGCATCCGGAATATGGCCGTACCACCGGCGTCGAGTGCACGACCGGCCCGCTCGGCCAGGGCTGCGGCAACAGCGTCGGCATGGCCATCGCCTCGCGCTGGCTCGGCGCGCGCTATAACCGCGACGCGTTGCAGATTTTCAACTTCGACGTTTACGCGATCTGCAGCGACGGCGACCTGATGGAAGGCGTGGCGAGCGAGGCGGCTTCGCTCGCCGGGCATCTCAAGCTCGCCAATCTGTGCTGGATTTACGACAACAACACCGTGACCATCGAAGGCCACACCCCACTGGCATTCAGCGAGGACGTCGAAACCCGCTTCAAGGGCTACCACTGGAACGTGCTGCGCGTGCGCGACGCCAATGACACCGGGGCGGTGGCGCGCGCGCTCGAGCTGTTCAAGCAAACCGACGATCGTCCCACGCTCATCATTGTCGACAGCATCATCGGCTACGGCGCGCCGCACAAACAGAACACGGCAGCCGCCCACAGCGATCCGCTCGGCGAGGAGGAAGCCCGTCTCGCCAAGCACGCTTACGGCTGGCCGGAAGACACGCAATTTCTGGTGCCGGACGGCGTCTACCAGCGCTTTCAGAATGGCATCGGCGAACACGGGCGCTCGCTGCGGGAGGAATGGACCAAGACCTTCGCCAACTACCGCAAGGACTATGCCGACGCCGCCGGCGAGATCGAAACCATGCTTGCCGGTGAATTGCCGGCGCAATGGGATGCCGGCCTGCCGGCATTTCCGCCCGACGCCAAGGGGCTCGCCACCCGCGAAGCCTCCGGCAAAGTTCTCAACGTGGTGGCCAAGGCAATTCCTTGGCTGATCGGCGGAGCGGCCGATCTGTCGCCGTCGACCAAGACCGCCTTCGACGGCGAGAAATCGCTCGAAGCCGACGACCCCGGTGGACGCATCATGCATTTCGGCATCCGCGAGCACGCCATGGGCGCCATCGTCAACGGATTGGGGCTGTCGAAACTGCGTGCCTTCGGCGCCACGTTCCTGACGTTCAGCGATTACATGCGGCCCGCCATCCGGCTGGCCTCGCTGATGGACCTGCCGGTCTTTCACGTCTTCACCCACGATTCGATCGGGCTTGGCGAGGACGGACCGACGCACCAGCCGATCGAGCAGCTTGTGGCGCTACGTGCCATCCCCAACATCATCGTGCTGCGCCCGGCTGACGCCAACGAGGTGCGCGAGGCCTATAAGATTATTCTCGGACTGAAAACGCAGCCGGCGTGCCTGGTGCTCAGCCGCCAGAAGCTTCCGGTCTTCGACCGCAGCCGCTATGCGCCGGCGGCGGGTCTCGCCCGCGGCGCCTATATCATGGCCGATGCGGAAGGCGGCGAGCCCGAGGTCATTCTGATCGCCAGCGGCAGCGAGGTTCAGTTGTGCATCGGCGTCTACGAGACGCTCAAAGAGGAGCGCATTGCGGCGCGAGTCGTCAGCATGCCGAGCTGGGAGCTATTCGAACGGCAGGATCGGGACTATCGCAACGCCGTGCTACCACCGCATATCAAAGCGCGCGTCACGGTCGAAATGGGCGCCACGATCGGCTGGGACCGCTATGCCGGACCCAGCGGCGCCATTGTCGGCATGCACAGCTTCGGCGCGTCCGGACCCCTGCCCGATGTCCTGGCGAAATTCGATTTCGTTCCGGATAAGATTGCGCAAGCCGCCAAGGCCCAGATCGCCGAGAATAAGGATTCCGGCGCGGAAGCTCGCAGGAATAGCTGACCATGAATGCTCTCAAAGCGCTGCAAGATTACGGCCAGGCGGTGTGGCTCGATTTCCTGTCGCGCGGCTTCATCGCCAAGGGCGGACTGAAGAAGCTCGTCGACGAAGACGGCCTGCGCGGGGTGACCTCGAACCCCTCGATCTTCGAGCATGCGATCGGCAATACCAACGAATATGACGACGCCATCGCCGGCATGCTGAAACAGCACGACCGTTCGGCCGGCGAATTATTCGAGACGCTCGCGGTCGAAGACATTCAGAAAGCAACCGACGTGCTGGCGCCGGTGTTCGAGGCGACGCGTGGCGCCGACGGCTTTGTCAGCATCGAGGTGTCGCCCTATCTGGCGATGGATACCGAGGCCACCCTTACCGAGGCGAAACGGCTGTGGCGCGCCGTCGACCGCAAAAACCTGATGATCAAGGTGCCGGGAACGCCGGAAGGCCTGCCCGCCATCCGCGACCTTATTGCCGAGGGAATCAACGTCAACATCACGCTGTTATTCGCCCAATCGGTCTACGAAGAGGTGGTCGAGGCCTACCTTGAGGGGCTGGAAATGTTGGCCGCGCGCGGCGGCGACGTCTCGCAGATCGCCAGCGTCGCGAGCTTTTTCGTCAGCCGCATCGATACCGCGGCCGATAAATTGCTCGACGAAAAAATCGCCCGCGCCAATGACCCGGACGAAAAGCGCCGCCTCAATGCGCTCAAGGGCAAGGTCGCCGTCGCCAATGCCAAGCTCGCCTATCAGCACTATCTGCGTCTGTTCGCCGGCGAACGCTGGCGCGCGCTCAAGGACAAGGGCGCTAAGCCGCAGCGGCTGCTTTGGGCCTCGACCGGCACCAAGAATAAGGCTTACAGCGACGTCCTTTATGTCGAGGAGCTGATCGGCCGGGACACCGTCAACACCATGCCGGTGGCGACGATGGATGCGTTCCGCGACCACGGCCGGCTGCGCGAGAGCATCACCGAAAACGTCGACGACGCGCGCGACGTTCTGAGCGCGCTCGCGCGCGCCGGCATTTCGCTTGACGACGTCACCGACAAGCTGGTCGACGACGGCGTGCGGCTGTTCGCCGATGCCGCCGACAAACTTCTTGCCGCCGTCGCCAAGAAGCGCGCCGACATTCTCAACAAGCAGGTCGACGAGCAAAAACTCGTCCTCGGCCACGCCCTCGAAACCAAAGTCGGCGAACTCGCTGAGGAATGGCGCAAACGCGGCAATATCCGCAAGCTGTGGCGGCGCGATAAGACGCTGTGGACCGATGCCGACGAGGATCGCTGGCTCGGCTGGCTGGACAGCGTCGATGACGCGGCGCTGGCGAACTATACCGCCTTCGCGCAGGACATCAGGAGCGAGCAATTCAAGGACGCGGTATTGCTCGGCATGGGCGGATCGAGCCTGGGGCCGGAAGTCCTGGCGCTCACCTTCGGACAGAAGAGCGGCTGGCCGCGCCTGCGCATTCTCGATTCGACCGTCCCGGCGCAGATCGCAGGCCTCGAGGCCGACCTCGATCTCGCCAAGACGCTGTTCATCGTTTCTTCGAAGTCAGGCAGCACGACCGAGCCGAATGTTCTTGCCGACTATTTCTTTAATCGCGTCGCGGATGCGGTCGGCGGCGACAAGCCGGGGACGCACTTCATCGCCATCACCGATCCCGGATCGGTGCTGCAGAAAAGAGCCGAGCGGCAAAAATTCAGACACGTGTTCTACGGTGTCCCCAGCATCGGCGGCCGCTATTCCGTGCTCTCGCCGTTCGGGCTCGTGCCGGCGGCGATTGCCGGCATTGACGTCGCCGTCCTGGTGAAGGCCGCTCGGATGATGATGCGGTCCTGCGGGCCTGACGTGCCGCCGTCGGAAAATCCCGGCGTCGCGCTTGGGCTGGCGCTTGGCGCCGCCGCTTCGCGCGGCCGTGACAAGGTCACGATCTTTGCCTCACCGTCGCTGGCAAGTTTCGGCGCCTGGGCCGAGCAGCTGTTTGCCGAATCGACCGGCAAAGAGGGCAAAGGATTGATCCCGATCGATGGCGAGCCGCTCGGGCGGCCGGAGGTCTATGGCGACGACCGCTGCTTTATCGATCTTGCGCTCGAAGGCGAGCGCAACGACGCCCGTGAGGCGAAGCTAAAGGCGCTGGAGAAGGCCGGACATCCCGTCATCCGCATCGTGCAGAAGTCGCCCGATCATGTCGGCCAGGAGTTTTTCCGTTTCGAGATCGCCACCGCCGTGGCCGGCGCGGTGATCGGCATCGATCCCTTCGACCAGCCCGACGTCGAGGCCAGCAAAATCAAAACCCGCGACTTGACCGCAGCGTTCGAGAAGTCCGGCGCGCTGCCGGCCGAGACACCGGTCTGCGCCGATGGTTCTTTCGCGCTCTACACCGACCGGACCAATGCCGATGCGCTGCGCAAGGCCGGCGCGGACGGCGGCATCGAGAGCTGGCTGCGAGCCCATTTCGGGCGTGTCGGCGCCGGCGATTATGTCGCGATCCTCGCCTATCTCGACCGCGACCAAGCCAACACGGCGTCGCTGCAGCGCTGGCGCAGCGCATTGCGCGATCGCCGCCGTGTCGCCACCTGCCTGGAATTCGGGCCGCGCTTTTTGCATTCGACTGGCCAGGCCTACAAAGGCGGCCCCGACAGCGGCGTTTTCCTCCAGATCACGTTGGACGACAGCAAGGATCTGCCGATACCGGGCCATCGCGCCAGCTTCGGCGTGATCAAGGCGGCGCAGGCGCGCGGCGACTTCGACGTTCTGGTCGAACGCGGCCGCCGGGCGTTGCGCATTCACCTCAACGGTGAGCCGGAGGCGGCGCTTGCGGCGCTCGGCGCCGCAATCGAGCGTACGATGTCATGAAAACGGAGCGCGCGGCATGCAGATCGGCGTGATCGGCCTCGGACGAATGGGCGGCAATATCACGCGCCGCCTGATGCAGCACCGCCACCAGCCGGTGGTTTACGACCGCGATCCGAAGACCGTCGCCGAAGTGGCGAGCGCCGGCGCTGCCGGCGCGGCGGGATTGGCCGAGCTCGTCCGCCAACTCAAGGCGCCGCGCGCGGTCTGGGTCATGCTGCCCGCCGGCAAGATCACCGAAGACGTCATCGCCGAGCTGGCAAAATTGCTGGAGTCGGGCGACATCGTCATCGACGGTGGCAACACATTCTGGAAGGACGACATCCGCCGCGCCAAAATGCTCAACCAGCACGGCATACATCACGTCGACGTCGGCACCAGCGGCGGCATCTGGGGATTGGAGCGCGGCTACTGCATGATGATCGGCGGCACCACGGACATCGTCGATCACCTCGATCCGATTTTCAAGGCGCTGGCGCCGGGCCTCGGCGATGTGCCGCGCACGCCCGGCCGCGACGGCCGCAATCCGCGCGCCGAACAAGGCTATATCCACGCCGGTCCGAACGGTGCCGGCCATTTCGTCAAGATGGTGCACAACGGCATCGAATACGGATTGATGCAGGCCTTCGCCGAGGGTTTCGATATTCTGAAAAACGCCAATAGCGAAAGCCTGCCGGAAGACCACCGTTTCGATCTCGATCTCACCGACGTTGCCGAAGTCTGGCGGCGAGGCAGCGTCATCAGCGCCTGGCTGCTTGACCTCACGGCAAGCGCCTTGGCTAGCGATCCGAAGCTCGACAGCTTCGAGGGCGTGGTCGAAGATTCCGGAGAGGGCCGCTGGACCATCATGGCGGCGATCGACGAAGCGGTGCCCGCTGACGTCCTTTCGGCAGCTCTCTACACCCGCTTCCGCTCGCGCCGCGAGCACACCTTCGCGGAAAAAATACTCTCGGCCATGCGCAAGGGTTTTGGCGCCCATGTCGAACCCAAAGCAGAACCGAAAGCCGAGCCGACGCCGGCGGTTGCCGCGCGCAAGGCCAAGGCATTATGAGTCAGGCA
>JBAQHW010000059.1:0-5695 GCA_049288525.1 Xanthobacteraceae bacterium | reverse complement strand
GTGCGTTACCCGCCGCGGGGTGCGCGACAGGTATCCAATGTGCCGGCAGTGACCGATGTGAGCTTTTCGGTTGCGGCCGGCGAGTTCGTTGCCATCGTCGGTCCGAGCGGTTGCGGCAAATCCACCCTCCTTAAGGCGATCGCTGGATTGGTGCCGTTGACATCCGGCAGCATCGCCTTCGGCAGCGGCCTCGAAACGCGCGTCGGCTTCGTCTTCCAAACCGACGCGCTGTTACCGTGGAGCACCGCCAGCAGCAATATCGAATTGGCCCTTCGACTGGCAGGTGCATCCGCCGCGACGGCGCGAACTCGCGCGCGCGCGTTGCTTGCCCACGTCGGATTGAAAAATGCCGCAGATTTGTTTCCCGGACAGCTATCCGGCGGCATGCGAAAGCGCGTCGCCATCGCTCGCGCGCTCGCGTACGATCCCGCCGTTTTCCTGATGGACGAATCCTTCAGCGCGCTTGACGCACAGACCCGCATCCACGTTGGCAATTTTTTCCTGAGCTTGCTTGCAGAGTCCCAACAAACGGTGGTGTTCGTGACCCACGACATCGAGGAGGCCGTCGCGCTGGCCGACCGCGTGCTCGTTATGTCGCATGGCCCGGGACATATCGAATGTGAAATCGCCGTACCGCTACCGCGCCCGCGCGACTACCATGCCAGTCGCTTTGTCGCCGGTTTCGACGATCTGCAACGCCGAGTTTGGAAGGCATTGCCGGCTACGCGGGAGATGGAGCGGTGAGCGAGGGGACGGGGTCCGACCAAGGAAGTGGCCAAGGGAGAACCGGCGGGCCCTTACGCTTATCCCCGCGCCTCGCGTCGTGGCTTCTTGCGGTTGTCCTGGTCGGAAGCTGGCAGGTCGCGGCCGATACCGATCCCGGCCTGACGTCGCTTGCAAGTTCGCCGTTCCTCGTGAGCACCCGGTTGATCGCAATGGCGCAGAACGGCGAACTTTGGCGTAATCTGCTGCCGACCCTGGAAGAAACTGTCGGCGGCCTCTTCCTCGGGCTGATGGTCGGTATCTGTGGCGGGGTGCTGATGGCCCGTTCGCGGTTTGCCGCCACCGTGCTGGACCCGTACATCATCGGCATCAACGGCCTGCCGCGCGTGGCGTTGGGGCCGTTCTTTATTGTTTGGTTCGGCATCGGCATTCTGTCGAAGGTTCTTCTCGCGGTCTCGATTGTCTTCGTTGTCGTGCTGTTCAACACCCGCGAAGGAATTGAAAGCATCGATCCTGACCTGGTCGATGCGTTGCGCAGCATGCGCGCGAGCCGGTGGCAGATGCTGCGGCATGTGTTGATCCCGTCGCTTATTCCATGGCTGCTCGCCGCGACCAAGATCGGGATCGGATTGGCCCTCACCGGCGCGGTGGTGGGAGAGCTTGTCGGTGCCAGCGCCGGCCTCGGCTGGTACATCACCAACTCGCTGAATGTGATCGATATGACCGGAGCGGTCACCGCTCTTCTCATCATGGCGGTCGTGGCGATGGCTATGTACTATGCCGTCCTTCTCATAGAGCGACGGCTCCTGGCGTGGCGCCCGCAGGCGGCGGAGCACTAGCCCGCCGTAAGACAGGTTTGGGGCGACGCGATTAGCAGCTGCATCCTTTGCCGGGAACCCACTTGCCGCACCGCCGGCAAAGCGCGAAGATCATTCAACGGGCGTCAAGACCCGCCAAATAATAGAGACATTCTCCGGGAGGATTCCATGCGCTTTCAGCTAAAGACGCTGAAGCTCGCCACCATGATCGGTGTCGTGCTCGGCGTCACCGCCGCGCGCGCGGCGCCGTTTATGATCGTCGGCGACGACGAAAAGGACACCTTTAGCAACGGCAACGCGATCATTTCGCCGGCCGGCAAGGATTCAGTGCTGATCGTCGACGTCGCCAACCCGCTCGATCCCAAAATCGTCGCCAACCTGCCGCTGAAAAATTCCGTGGTCGGTCCGCCGGTCAATCTCGACATCGATCCGACCGGCTCGATCGCTATTGTCGCCGACTCGATGGATTCCGTGAAGGATGGCGACAACTGGAAACTGTTGCCGGACAACAAAATTTACGTCATCGATCTAAAAGCGAAGCCGGCCAAGCTCATCAATACCATCGAAGGTCCAAAACAGCCTTCGGGTCTGTCGATCAATCCGGCGGGCAACCTCGCCCTCGTAACCAATCGCGCCGACAAATCGATCTCAGTACTGACCATCAGCGGCACCGACGTAAAGCTCGCCGGCACCGTCGATATGGGCGATGAGGTCACCGCCGTCGTCTTCACGCCCGACGGCAAGCACGCCCTGGCGACCAAGGCGTCGGCCAATAAGGTCGCGCTGCTCGATGTCGACGGCGACAAGGTCACTTACACCAAGCGCGATCTGCCGGTGGGGATCTACCCCTATAACATCGCTATGTCGGCAAGGGGCACCATCGCGATAACGGCCGACAACGGCAACAGCGGCTCATCCGACGGCAATGTCGACACCGTCAGCGTCATCGACCTCACCGCCAAGCCGGTGCGGGTGATCGACCACATCATGGTGCCGGACAGCCCGGAGGGAATCGCGATCAGCCCGAAGGGCAACGTTGCCGTCGCTGTCGAAGCCACCGGCTCCAACAAGAGCAAGGACGAGTTCTATTATCACCCGCACGGCGTAGTGACGGTGCTGAAGATCGACGGCAAGAAGGTAACCAGGCTCAACGACATCGAGGTCGGCGCCCTGCCTGAAGCTGTCGCCTTCACGCCCGACGGCAAGTACATCTATGTCGGTAATTATTCCGACCGCGACTTGTCGATCCTGCGCGTCGACGGCACCAAGGTCAGCGACACCGGCAAGCGCTTCAAAGTCCCGGGACAGCCGGGCTCGATGCGCATGAGCCCGCACTGACGGTCCGTCTTCCCGCCGACATGTAGGCCCGCGGCAATCGCCGCCGCGGGAACTATTGTCGACGCCGCGACGTTTTCTAGTGCCGCGGAAACCGTCGTCATGATTTTACAGCTCAATCCGCCCTTGCCGATGGTCACGCCGAAAGGCGAGGGCTGGGCGCATTTCCTCATCGATTACGGCCCGGAATCGGCGCTGTTCTGGGTCGTGTTCATGGACGAGGACGGCGCCTGCTGGACGGTGCCCAATCCGGAAGTGCGTATCTACAAGAACTGGACGCTCGGCCGGCAGCGCCCGGAAGACGCGCGCAAGCCGCAAGAGCAACCGGCGGCCGCGGCCGCGGCCGGTGCGGCTTCGCCGTCGGCTCCGCGCTTCCGGCCGAGCCTCGCCCATCAGTCAGATAGCTGACATTGCGATGGCGCCGCCCAAGCTGAAAGTTCTCGCCTTCAACTGCAGCCTGAAAAGCGCGCATGCCAAGGAGAAGTCCTCGACCGATGCGCTGCTCAAGCAGCTCATGGCCGAATTTGAGGAGCACGGCGCCAAAGGCGAGGTGATCCGCGCCGTCGATTTCGAGATCAAGCCGGGCGTATCGTCCGATGAGGGCGCCAACGATGCCTGGCCGCAGTTACGCCAGCGCATCGTCGACTGCGACATTCTCATCATCGCCACCCCGATCTGGCTCGGCCAGCCGTCGAGCGTCGCCAAGCGGGTGTTGGAGCGCATGGACGCGTTTTTCGATGAGACCGACAAGGCGGGCCGCATGCCGTCCTACGGCAAGGTCGCGCTGGCCGTCGTCGTCGGCAACGAGGACGGCGCCCACCATACCGGTGCGGAGCTGTTCCAAGCGCTGATCGAAGTCGGCTTCACCATTCCACCCGGCGGCATGACCTATTGGGTGGGTGAGGCCATGGGCAGCAAGGAATACAAAGATTTGTTGAAGACGCCCAAGGTGGTCGGCGAGTGGAATCCGATGCTGGCGTCGAACGCCGCGCATCTTGCGCGGTTGCTCAAGCAAAAGAATTATCCAGGCGTATAAGCGCCGTGCCGGAGCGGAACCCGGCCGCTGCCGCCCGGTTGTTGCGAAAAGTCGGCTCAATTCCGGAGTGGAGAACGATCATGAAGGCGATCCGCTTTCACGCTTTCGGCGGTTCGGGCGTCCTGAAAATGGAGGAGTTGCCCCGTCCCGATCCCGGCGAGGAGGAATTGCTGGTCAAAGTCATGGCGGCGGGCGTGAACCCCGTCGATTACAAGATTCGCGAAGGCAAATATCCTGCGGTGAAAGCCGACAAGCTGCCCTATGTGCCCGGACGCGACGTTGCCGGCACGGTCGTGGCGGCCGGGGGATTGGTCGACGACTGGAAACGGGGCGACGAGGTCTACGGCATGCCAGGCATCGATCGCGGCGGCTATTGCGAGTTCGCAATCTTGAAGACATCGGAAGCCGCACCCAAGCCGCGCATGCTGGATTTCGTCGCAGCCGCGGCCGTGCCGCTCGCTGGGCTTACTGCCTGGCAAGGCTTGTTCCAGTACGGCGAGCTCAAGGCCGGACAGCGCGTGCTGATTCACGGCGGCGCGGGTGGCGTCGGCCATTTTGCCATCCAGTTCGCCAAAGCGAGAGGCGCTTATGTCATCACCACGGTGTCCGCGCAGCACGTCGATTTCGTGCGCAGCCTCGGCGCCGATGAAGTGATCGACTATAAGGCGCAACGTTTCGAGGACGTCGTCAAAGACGTCGATCTCGTCTACGACCTGATCGCCGGCGAAACGCAGGAGCGATCGTGGAACGTTCTGCGCCGCGGTGGCACGATGGTATCGACGCTCGCCGAACCGTCGCAGGAGCAGGCCCGTGCCAAAGGCGTTCGCGCGATGCGCTACACCGCCAAGGAAAACGGCAGCGAATTGGAAGAGATCGGCCGTTTGATCGACGAGGGCAAGGTCAAACCGAAGATAGCCAGAACCTACGGGCTGGCGGAGGCGGCCAGCGCCCAGGATTTTGTCGAGCAAGGCCACACCGAGGGGAAAGTCGTCCTGAAAATCGCGGGGTGACACCGGATGTAGTGAAACTGTCCGCCTGCAACCACTCGGCCGGGCGCGGGTTATTAAGTCGCGCCGATTGCGGCGCGGTCATTATCAATTGCAGATCGATCATTGGAGGCAACAAATGGCAAAGAAGAGGAAACGCAAATATTCGCGCAGTTCGGGGGAGGACGTTGAGAGCGAAATGCGCCGCTACAAGCGCGGCACTGCCAAAAGCGGCAAGGGCGGTAAAGGCGGCAAGGTGAAGAGCCGCAAGCAGGCGATCGCGATTGGGCTCTCGAAGGCGCGCAAGAAAGGTAAGAAAGTTCCACGCAAGCGCGCGTAGGAACTGGCAAGCTCGGCATCCTGGTCAATAATGCCGCGTTCCAGCAGCACGTGCCGGATTTCGAGGATCTCACCGAGGAGTAGCTGGATCGCGCGTTGAAGAGCTACGTCACCGGCGAAATCCTTCCAATCATCGGCGGCTGTTCGGGCGGCTGAGGCGCCGCCGAGAGCCCCGCCTTTACCGACGTGGCGCCGTCAGAGGGGAAACGCCGGCCGAAGTACCGCCGGACTTATTGTCACGGCACTTCTCACTTTGGCTGCAGCGGGATAGGCTTGCGCCGTGGTTAGAGCGTGATCCGGAAAGGCGGATGCCGGTTTTCCGAAAAGATCATGCTCCAATCGAGAATCTTAGACCATGATCCGATTTAGCTCTCATTGGATCCTGGTCTAGGGGGCTCGGCCGGAGACCCGCCTATGGCAATCCCGCGTCGGAAGTTGTTGCGTCTCGCCGCGGCTGT
>JBAQHW010000058.1:0-5288 GCA_049288525.1 Xanthobacteraceae bacterium | reverse complement strand
GCCACGGGCCTGCGCCGGCCGGATGCCGGGATCGCCACCGAATTGCGGCGCGCGCTCGCCGACGAACTGCCGGCGCTGCGCCGCGACGGCGGTTTCGTCCGCACCGGCTACGATGGCGCACTCGACGAGGCCCGCGCGTTGCGCGACGAGTCGCGCCGTGTCATCGCGGCGCTGCAAGTGCGCTACGCGGAGATGAGCGGCATTCGCGCGCTCAAGGTCAAGCACAACAATGTGCTCGGCTATTTCGTCGACGTCTCGGCGCAGCACGGCGAAAAATTGATGGCCGCGCCGCTCAACGCCACTTTCATTCACCGCCAGACGACGGCCGGCCAGGTGCGATTCACCACCACCGAACTCGGCGCGCTCGAAGCCAAGATCGCCACCGCGGCGGAGCGGGCGCTGGCGCTGGAGCTTGAAATCTTCGATCGGCTCGCTGCCGCCGTCGCCGCGGCGAGCGTCGCGATCAAGGAAGCGGCGAACGCCATTGCGCTTCTCGACGTGGCAAGCGCTTTGGCCACGCTTGCCATCGAGCGCGACTACACCCGGCCCGACGTCGACGACAGCCTCGCCTTCGCCGTGACCGGCGGCCGCCATCCCGTGGTCGAGCAGGCCTTGGCGGCCGGCGGCGGCCCGTTTGTCGCTAATGATTGTGAGCTGTCGCCGCCGTCCTACCCCGCCCCGCCGGCCGGGACGAAGAAAGTGGAGGCCGGCCGTATCTGGCTGGTGACCGGGCCGAACATGGCCGGCAAATCGACATTCTTGCGGCAGAACGCGCTGATCGCCGTGCTGGCGCAAATGGGGAGTTACGTGCCGGCGCGGGCCGCGCATATCGGCACCGTGGATCGGTTGTTTTCCCGCGTCGGCGCGGCCGACGATCTGGCGCGCGGCCATTCCACCTTCATGGTCGAGATGGTCGAAACCGCGGCCATCCTTAATCAGGCCGGCGAGCGGGCGCTGGTCATCCTGGACGAGATCGGGCGCGGCACCGCGACCTATGACGGACTGTCGATCGCCTGGGCGACCATCGAGCATCTGCACGAGACCAATCGCTGCCGCGCACTGTTCGCTACCCATTTTCACGAAATGACCGCGCTCGCGGCCAAGCTCCCCCGGCTGCACAACGCCACGATGCGGGTGAAGGAATGGCAAGGCGACGTGGTGTTCCTGCATGAGGTCGTGGCCGGCGCCGCCGACCGCTCCTATGGCATCCAGGTGGCCAAGCTCGCCGGCCTGCCGGCGAGCGTGATCGAGCGCGCCAAAGTGGTGCTGGCGCAGATCGAAGCCGAGGATCGCGTTTCGCCGGCCCGCGCGCTGATTGACGATCTGCCGCTGTTTGCCGCCACGCGCGCAGCAACCGAGCCGCAGCACGCCAATCCGCGCGACGCCGTGATCGAGGCGCTGGCGGCGCTCCATCCCGACGAAATGTCGCCGCGCGACGCGATCGAAGCGCTCTACGCGCTCAAGGAGCGGCTGGCGAAATCGAGGGCGGTTTAGGGCGGCACATTTTGCGCAGCCGCACGAGCCACAACAGTCCGCTCCAGGCGACGCACACACCCATGGCCAGCACGAAAGCCCACCACACGCCGACCGGCGCGACGAGATAGTGCAAGGCGAGAAAGCCGAGCCACAACCCGTTCAGCGCGATTTGCGCGTGCGCCATCATGCTCGCGGAAGCCATGCCGCCGACCCGCGGATGCAAAATGACGACCGAGCTCGCCATCACAATAGGAAACACCGCGAACATGCCGGATGCGAACGAGCCGATACTGCTGCTCGCGGTGGTCACCACGGCGACGACGATGGCGGCGGTGATCGCGCGCAACGGGATGTCGAAGCGCGTGCGGAGAAATTTCTTCGGCGGTCCGGAGGTGCGATAGCGCCAGCTCAGCGGCACGGTCATGCCGAACACCACAACATTAAGCGCGAGCGCGGTAAGCGGCGTCCAGGCGACGAGGCGCAGCGCCGCCGCGCCGGCGAACCAGACCAGGATTGCAATCGCGAGGCTGAAGACGAGGCCGTGACGCTGCGCCAGCACGGCGTAGGCGAGCGCGAAGATCGAGACGCTTGCAGTGGCGGCGGCGCTGCCGATGGCGCTCGCGGCGATGAAGCTCGGCGGATGCTCAAAGGCAAGAATGATATAGGCCGCGCCGGCGGCGGTCGGCAGCGCGGCGATCAGCGCGCCGACAAACGGCCCCGATCGCTCTACCGTCACCGACACCACGACGACCACGGCCGCCGTCAGCGCCATTTTCAGCGCCAGCTCATACCAGAACAGAAGGTCGGGAGATATCAAGCGATTCACTTCCCGCACGCACTGTCATGGCCCGCGCAAGCGGGCCATCCAGTAATCGCCGCCGCAGAAATTGAAACTAAGACGCATCACATACTGGATCATCTGCTTTCGCGGATGATGACAGCGCAAATTACTTACGCTGCAACGTTATCTCGACCGGCGGCCCGCTTTTGATGGTCTGATAGACGACGCAATAGCGTTCCGTGAGCTTGAGCAGTTGATCGAGCTTGTCCTGCGGCGCGTCGGCGTCGAGCTCGAAGCGCAGCCGGATCTCGGCAAAGCCGACCGGCGCGTCTTTTGCCACACCCAATGTACCGCGAAAATCAAGATCGCCTTCTGCCGAGACCGTGCCGGACCTGAGCGGAATATCGATCGCGGTCGCGACCGCTTTCACCGTGACGCCGGCGCAGGCGACAAGCGCTTCGAGCAGCATGTCGCCCGAGCACAATTCCATGCCGGAGCCGCCGGTCGCCGGATGCAAACCCGCGATCGCCAGCGCGCGGCCGGTCTCGACCTTGCAGGCGATGTTGGCGTCGTCGAGCGTGCCTTTAGCGCGCAGCGTGATCAATCCGGCCTTCGGATCGGTCTTGTAGCGCTCCTTGATCGGCGCCTGTAGCGCACGTAGCCCGGCAGCGTCCATGATGTGTCACCCCTGTGAAGCCAGTCGGCGGCGCCGTGCCTAACCAATCGAGACCGACGCGACAAGCCCCGCCCAAGATCAAACGCGAAGATCAAACTCATCGTGACGCGCCGCTACCACCATAACGCGGCGCCGGCGTCCGCTTTCGGCGCGGCGTTGGCGTCCGCTGCGGCGCGATTGAGCGAACGGTCGAGCGCGGCCAGCACCCGGCGTTTGACAAAATCGAAGGCCGCTGACTGGCGGTCGCGCGGCCGGGGCAGATCGACACCGATCTCGTCGAAGACGCGGCCGGGCCGGGGACACATCACCATGACGCGATCGGCCAGCACGATGGCTTCGTCAACATCGTGGGTGACGAGAATGAGGGTCGGTTTAAGATCGGCCCACAGGTCGAGGAGGTGCGTCTGCAAGTCGGCGCGGGTGAAGGCATCGAGCGCGGAGAACGGCTCGTCGAGCAGCAGCACTTCCGGCTGCGGCACCAGCGCCCGAGCGATGGCGACGCGTTGTGCCTGGCCGCCGGACAATTCGCGCGGCCACACCGCGGCCTTATCGGATAGCCCGACGCGGCGGAGCGCCGTTGCGACGCGCGCATTGCGTTCCGCCTTCCGCCGGCCGCCAAGTCCGAAGCCGACATTGCCGGCGACCTTGAGCCAGGGCAACAGCCGCGGCTCCTGAAAGATGATACCGATTTTTTCGTGCGGCGACGTGATCCGCTCGCCGTCGAGCAAGACCGTGCCTTCGCTGGGCGCATCGAGTCCGCTGATCGCGCGCAGCAGCGTCGATTTTCCGCAACCGGAGCCGCCGATCACGGCAATGATCTCGCCGAGCTCGACGTCGAGCGACACGCCGGCGAGCGCATGCACCCCGTTGGGATAGGTTTTGCCGAGGCGGTCGAGGACCAGCATTTACTCCGCCCTCACCACATCCTCCCAGCGCAGGAACGGCGCGGCGATAAGGGCGATCAGCCAATCGGTAGCTTTACCGACGATGGCGAAAGCGACAATGGCGGCGACGATCTCGGCCGGTTTGCCGAGCTCCTGCCCGTCGGTCAACAGATAGCCGAGGCCCGACGAAGCACCCATCAGCTCGGCGGCAACCACGAACATCCAGCCGAGGCCCAGTCCGGAGCGCAGCGAGATGACATAGGCCGGCAACACCGCCGGCAACAGGATGCGCCGTACCATCGCCACATCGGATAGCCGGAAGGCGCGGCCGACTTCGACGAGCTTGCGGTCGACCGATTGGATCGCGCCCATCAGCCCGAGATAGACTGGAAAGAACACGCCGACCGCGATCAGCGTTATTTTTGACGCCTCGAAAATGCCGAGCCACAAGATGAACAGCGGCACCCAGGCAATTGAAGGGATGGCGCGCAAGGCCTGCAGGCTGGGGTCGAGTAAGCGCCGGATCAGCGGCGAGTAGCCGGCCGCGGCGCCGACAATGGTGGCGGCGCCGGCGCCGACACCAAAGCCGGCGGCGACCCGACCCAAGGTCACCAGCGTATTGCGCTGCAGGTCGCCGCTCTTCGCAAGATCCACGAAGGTCGCGAAAATCACCGAGGGCGGCGGTGCGAGCCGGCCGCTGGCGAAACCCTCCCGCACGGCAATTTCCCACGCCAGCCCAAGCGTCACCGGCAAAAGGAAGCCCAGCGCCGGGCGTGTCAGGCGCAGCCAACGGTTTTTCGCCGCCCGGTTTCGTGCGGGGCCACCCTCAACCACCATGGTCATGCCGACAACAGACATGGTGGCATGTCCAAAAGCAATGCGGTCCGAAAGCGCGAAACCGCCGTTACGCCGCGGTGACGAAGCGATCGTCGATGAGCTCGTCCAGCGTCTTTTTCACGTCGACATTGGCCGGGATGACGCCCGCCTTCTGCAGCGCGAAACCGGCCTGCAGGATGGTCTCGCGCTGAGCCGGACCGATGCGGTTGTTGGTCAGATCGGTCCGTTCCTTGAGCTGGATATCGACCACGGGCGCCGGCAGTTTCGTCACGCTCATGAAGACGCGTTTCTCCTCGTCGTAATTGCCGAGGCAGTATTTGCGCGCAGTGTCGTAGACCGTGAGCACCCGTTTGGTCAGATCGGGAAATTTATTGAGAAAATCCTCGCTCGCATTGAGGATACCGTAAGTGTTGGCGTCCTTGTTGCGGTAGAACAACCGGGCGCCGTCTTCGACTTGCGCCTGGGCCATCATCGGATCGAGGCCCGCCCAGGCATCGACGTCGCCTCGGATCAACGCCGTCTTGCCGTCGGGATGCTGCAGCAAGACCTCGCTGATGTCCTTCTCGGTCATGCCGGCCGACAACAGCGCGCGCACCAGAAAGATATGCGGGTCGGTGCCGCGCGTCACCGCAAC
>JBAQHW010000057.1:0-3337 GCA_049288525.1 Xanthobacteraceae bacterium | reverse complement strand
CGGCGCGCCTGGCACGCCGCGGCCGCTCGGCGCCAGCACGACCGCGACCGAACCGCCGCCGGTGGACCCAGCGATGGATTCGTCCAATCAACCTGGCGCGCCGCTCAATCTCAATCTGCCCGGACAGCAAGCCAATGCGGCGCCAGGCGGCGCTTTGCCGCCGCCGCCGATGTCCAATCCCAGCGACACCGGCGCCACGCCGGCCGGCGGCGTGCAGGAAGCCTCGCTGCCGCCGAACGCCACGCCGAAAGACGAATTCGATCTCGGTTACGGCTATGTGGTGCACAAGAATTATGGGCTTGCCGAACAGACCTTCCGCGACTTCCTGCACAAGTTTCCCGGCGATCGGTTGACGCCGGAGGTGCAATATTGGCTCGGCGAAAGCCTGTTCCAGGATCGGAACTATCACGACGCCGCGGAGGCGTTCCTCACCGTTTCGACCAAATACGATACCAGCGGCAAGGCGCCCGAGGCGCTGTTGCGGCTCGGCCAATCGCTCGCCGCCTTGGGCGAAAAGGAAGCGGCCTGCGCATCGCTCGGCGAGGTCTTGCACAAATATCCGCACGCCTCGCTCAGCGTGAAGCAGAACGTCGACCGGGAACAGAAGCGTGTCCACTGCTGAACCAGCCGTTCGCGCCGATGAGGCGAATGCGCTGTTCTCCGGTTTGGAAAATTTGCACGGGCTCGTTCTTGCGGTTTCCGGCGGTCCGGATTCCACGGCGCTGATGCTGTTGGCGGCGCGCTGGGCGAAGGCGCACGAGCGCGCGCCGAAGCTCCTCGCCGTCACCGTCGATCACGGATTGCGCGCGCAATCGGCCGGCGAAGCGGCCGCGGTCAAGCGGCTCGCCCGGCGGCTCGGGCTCGCGCATCGTACCTTGAGCTGGCGCGGCACAAAGCCGAAGTCCGGATTGCAAGAGGCGGCGCGCGGCGCCCGCTATAGGCTTTTGGCGCAAGCCGCGCGGCGGGCCGGCTCGCTCACGTGCTGACCGCGCACACCCTCGACGACCAGGCGGAGACCGTCCTGTTTCGCCTTGCCCGCGGCAGCGGCCTTACCGGCCTTTGCGGCATGGCGCTGGCGGCGCCGCTGCCGGACGGCGAGGAGAACTCGCTCTTTCTGGTGCGGCCGTTCCTCGGCCTGCCGAAAGTGCGGCTCATTGCGACGCTCAAGGCCGCCGGGATCGCCTTTAGCGACGATCCGAGCAATCGCGATCCGCGCTTTAGCCGGGCGAGGCTACGCTCGTTCATGCCGGCCTTGGCCAAGGAGGGTCTCGATCCGCGCGGTCTGTCGCGGCTGGCGATGCGCCTGCGGCGCGCCGAAGCGGCAATCGAATTCGCGGTATCGGTCGCCGGCGCGGCTTTGGCCCCAGAGCCGTGGCCGGCACGCGGTCCGATTGGATTCTCGACCGCGCAATTTGCCGATCTCCCGTCCGAGGTGGGGCTGAGGTTGCTCGGCCGTGCGGTCGCGCATACCGGAGACGAGGGTCCGGTCGAGCTTGCCAAGCTCGAGGCGCTGTATGACGGCCTGTGCCAAGCGCAGTCGCGGCAGCGGCGGACGCTGGCCGGGGCGCTCATCACCCTGGATGCCGAGCATCTGACGGTCGAGCGGGCGCCACCCCGGCGTCCGTTAGCCATGCGTAACGACCGCAATAGGCGCTTTACGAAATAGCCTTATAATTGCGTGCCTTTGAACGGGGTTCCCTTGGCAGGGGGCGGGGCCGCCCTTACATTGGCTTGGTACCGCAACGTGAAGCCGCCACGATCTGCAGGCAGTATAGGTCGCCGAAATACACTCGGTCGGGGGGCAAGGACAAGAAATGAACGCCAATCTGCGCAATTTCGCCCTCTGGGTCATCATTGTCCTGCTGTTGCTTGCGCTGTTCACGCTGTTTCAGAATCCCGGTCAGCACACCACCGCGCAGGACGTCTCGTTCTCGCAGCTCCTCAACGAGGTCGACCAGGGCCGCGTCCGCGATGTCCTGATCCAAGGCCCGGAAATCCACGGCACCTTCTCCGACGGCCGCGCCTTCGAGACTTATGCGCCGAGCGACCCCGGTCTGGTCGACAAGCTCTACAAGAAAGGCGTCTCGATCACCGCCCGCCCGTTGAGCGACAACGTGCCGTGGTTCGTGTCGCTGTTGATTTCCTGGCTGCCGTTCGTCGCGCTGATCGGCGTGTGGATTTTCCTGTCGCGGCAAATGCAGGGCGCCGGCGGCAAGGCGCTCGGCTTCGGCAAGTCGCGCGCCAAGCTTCTCACCGAGGCGCACGGCCGCGTCACCTTCGAGGACGTGGCTGGCGTCGACGAGGCCAAGCAGGATCTTCAGGAGATCGTCGAATTTTTGCGCGATCCGGCCAAATTTCAGCGGCTCGGCGGGCGCATCCCGCGCGGCGTGCTCTTGGTCGGGCCGCCCGGCACCGGCAAGACCTTGATCGCCCGCGCCGTCGCCGGCGAGGCCAATGTTCCGTTCTTCACCATTTCCGGTTCTGACTTCGTCGAAATGTTCGTCGGCGTCGGCGCCAGCCGCGTCCGCGACATGTTCGAGCAGGCCAAGAAGAACGCGCCCTGCATCATCTTCATCGACGAGATCGACGCGGTGGGCCGCCACCGTGGCGCCGGCCTCGGCGGCGGCAACGACGAACGCGAGCAGACACTGAACCAGTTGCTCGTCGAGATGGACGGCTTCGAGGCTAATGAAGGCATCATCCTGATCGCCGCCACCAACCGGCCCGACGTGCTCGATCCGGCGCTGTTGCGCCCGGGCCGCTTCGACCGCCAGGTGGTAGTGCCGAACCCGGACGTGGTCGGCCGCGAGCAGATTCTGAAGGTGCATGTGCGCAAAGTGCCGCTCGCTCCCGACGTGAACTTGAAGACCATCGCCCGCGGCACGCCCGGTTTCTCCGGCGCCGATCTGATGAATCTCGTCAACGAAGCGGCCTTGATGGCGGCGCGGCGCAACAAGCGCATGGTCACGCAGGTCGAGTTCGAGGACGCCAAGGACAAGGTGATGATGGGCGCCGAGCGCAAGTCGCTGGTGATGACGGAAGAGGAGAAGCTTCTCACCGCCTATCACGAGGGCGGCCACGCCATCGTCGCGATCAACGTCAAGGCCACCGATCCGGTGCACAAGGCCACCATCATTCCGCGCGGCCGCGCGCTCGGCATGGTCATGCAATTGCCGGAGCGCGACAAGCTGTCGATGTCGCTCGAACAGATGACGTCGCGGCTCGCCATCATGATGGGCGGCCGCGTCGCCGAAGAACTGGTGTTCGGCCGCGAACGCGTCACCTCGGGCGCGGCGTCCGACATCGAGCAGGCGACCAAGCTGGCGCGCCTGATGGT
>JBAQHW010000056.1:0-5597 GCA_049288525.1 Xanthobacteraceae bacterium | reverse complement strand
GCCGATGGGCGGCCCGGCCGGCGACGACCGCAACGGCGATCAGGTGCTGCGCGCGCTCGAACGCGAACGGGTCGATTGCAGCTTCTGCCAGCGCGTCGACGGCCTGGCGACGGCCCTGTCGGCGATTTTCATCAACGCCCGCGGCGACCGCACCATCGTGACCTATCGTGACGAGCGGATCGCCGCGAGTTTGCCGGTGGATGCCGACGCCATCGTCGCTGCCGCCGACGCGGTGCTGGCCGATAACCGCTATCCCGATTTCGTGCTGCCGATCTGCGAGGCGGCACGGCGCCGCGGCATGCCTGTCGTACTCGACGGAGACCGGCCGACGGTGGAGGACGATCCGCTGTTTGGCGTTGCCTCGCACGTGATCTTTTCCGCCGAATGCCTGCGCGAGACAACCGGCGTTGCCGATCTCGGCGACGGCCTGCGCCGCATCGCCGAGGAGACCGACGCGTTTCTGGCTGTCAGCAATGGGCCGGACGACATTATCTATCTCGAACGCGGTAAGCTGCACCGGCTGCCGGTGTTCAAAATCGCGGCGGTGGATACGCTTGGCGCCGGCGACGCTTTTCACGGCGGCTTCGCGCTGGCGCTGGCGGAAGGCCAGGACGTCATCGCGGCAATGCGGTTCGGCGCGGCGGCCGCCGGCATCAAATGCACGCGGCTTGGCGGTTCGTCCGGTGCGCCAACCCGCGCGGAGGTCAATGCGTTTTTGGCCAGGAACGAGCGCGAGCTTCATGGCGCGGCGCAAAGCGGTGCCGCGTTACGGACTTAGATTTGAAGGATCAAACCGGTTATATTCGGAAGTCCCAAGGAGTGACCGATGCTGCGAGGACCGATGTTGCAGATTGTTTCCCGCGGCCTTGTCGCGGCGCTTGCGCTGGCCATCACCCTTGCGGCGTCGAGTGCGGCGCAGGC
This sequence comes from Xanthobacteraceae bacterium, assembly GCA_049288525.1. GTDB lineage: Bacteria > Pseudomonadota > Alphaproteobacteria > Rhizobiales > Xanthobacteraceae > BOG-931. The sequence goes on along the minus strand of JBAQHW010000056.1, from coordinate 4,676 downwards.
GCGCCATCATAAGTCGCACTACATCGGGCCGCGGACCGGCTATCTGCCTTACGATTACCGCTACCACCCGATCTTGGGCTTCACCCGCTACGAAAACTGCTACTGGGTCGAGGATTTCGCGCCTTACCGGCCGCATTTGGTCCGGGTCTGTCCGCCGCGTTGAGGCGGCGCTGGTCGTTATTATGAGTTTGCGGCTGCCCGGCGCTGGCCCGGCGTAGTTCGGTCGATGGCGCAGTGGGCTTGGCGCAGTAGGCTTGGGGCAATGGGCTTGGCGCAGTAGGGTTCCGCCCGCTTGATTTGGAATATTATTCTCTATAAGTAATTCAATGATGTAATTTTGGAATAATAACGCCAATGGACGCCATAGATCGAAAAATCCTTGCCGTTCTGCAGGATGACGCCGCGCTGTCGGTTGCCGAAATCGGCTCCCGGGTCGGCCTGTCATCGACGCCATGCTGGAAGCGCATCCAGCGTCTCGAGGCCGACGGCGTCATTCTCAAGCGTGTGGCGCTGGTTGATCAGGACCGCATTGGGCTTGGCATCAGCGTCTTTGTGTCGATCGAGACCGGCGATCATTCGCAGGAGTGGCTCGACCGCTTCGCCAAGACCGTCACCGACATGCCGGAAGTCATGGAATTCTATCGCATGGCCGGCGACGTCGATTACATGTTGCGCGTCGTGGTGCCCGATATCGCCGGTTACGATGCCTTCTATAAACGGCTGATCGCGACGGTACCGCTAAAGAACGTCACCTCGCGGTTCGCCATGGAAAAAATCAAATCGACCACGGCGCTGCCGCTGCCGGAGATCAAATCGTAGCCGCCACGACGGTCACAGCGCCGTGCGCGCGATCGAGTTCGATTCGCGCGGCCGCATAAAGCTCTGGTCGCTCAAGCCTATCGAACCGGTCATGACGTAGCCGTAGGCCGGATTGTAGCTGTACGTGACCTGCGCCAGCACCAAATAGGTGTTCGGCTCCGCGAGCGCGGACGGAACGCTCACCGTCGTGCCGGCGGTGAGCGCGGTGCCGCCGAGCGTGTCGCTCCACACCACCGTGCCGATGCCCTGGCTGTTGATGGCGATCTCCGACACCACCTCTTGCAGGCCGGACGTCGGATAGGGCGCGAGGATGGCCGAGCCGGCGGCCAGAATATTGGACATGTCGAGATCGGCGATGTCGGTGTATTGGCTCGAGAGATCCGCCAGCGTGTGAGCGGTCAGTTCGACCTTGCGGTCCGCGGCGATGCCTTGGGTCGCTTCGACGCTGCCGAGAAACAGCGTCAGCATCATCGGCGCCAAGATGGCGAATTCGACGGCGGAAACGCCGCGCCGGTCGTGGCGCAATCGCGCCGTGCAACGGGCCATCCGGGCAAACAGGATCATCCCTGGTCTCATGGCATTCCCCTCAAGACGCTGCATAAGGTTCGTTCCGAAAGACCGCGGTGGCGGCAAACAGATTATAGCCGCCGGTCAGGTTGCTTAGGTTGAAGCTGAGCAAATTGACGAACACCGGATATTGGTAATAGAGCCGCAACATCACGATGTCGCCCGGGCCGCCCGGATTGTAGTTGAGGGCTGCGGTATTGAAGATGCCGTTTAGGATCGGCAGCCCCAGATTGGCGGCGGCGAAGGACGGATAGGTCTCGACATCGACATAGACGCCGTTGCTGCAATTGAAGATGGCGTGAATCTGATTGCAAACCTGCGTCTTGAACTGCGCCGCGGTCCAGCCCGCGGTTTGCGCCTGGCCGGTCAAGATGAGCCGCGCCGAAGAGGCCGCCGCAGCCTCGAGCGACTGACCGGCCAAGAAAATGAGCGCGGTCTGCAGAATCGCAAACAGCGCCGCCATGAACGGCGCTGCCAGGAGCGCGAACTCGACCGTCGTGCCCGCCTCGCTTTGCGTGGCGAAGCGGCGCAAGAGCGGCGCCGAGACAGTTCCTGAAATGAAGCTCCTGACGAGCCGCGCAAAGTCGGCCCGCTGCCCACTGGTCCGATACAACATGGCGTCTCACCCGATGCAGGTCGCGATTGCGCGAAACCTCATGGCGAAGCGATAGCAGCCGCCCGTTGGCGATTTATTGCGGCAAACGGCGAGATTGACGGCCTGCGGCTTAAGCCGCCGCTAACCCTGCACCGGCGATGGCGTGCTAATGCGCGCCGCCGGCGGCCAGCGCCTCGTTGTTGCGGGTGACGCTCTGACCGGCCGTCCTGCCGAAGAAATCGGTCGGCAACTGGGTAGCCTCGTCGATATCGACCTTGCCGGTGTCGCCGAGCGTGATCCGCGGCGAGCAGAGCGGCGTGCAGCTATAGGTCTGCCGCGTCTGGCCGCGATAGACCATGATCAGGGGTTCGGCCGGGGCTTTGACCTCGATGGTCTTCTCCATCAGCACGGCGCTGCTCTTGTCCAGCACGACGACGTTGGTCTCGCCATATCCCTTGCCGGTCAGGACCGCCAGGCCGCCGGGCTGAATCGACATGTCGGCAATGAGCGGATCGCCGATCACCACCGTGGTGGCGCGGTCGGGAAGCTTCAGGATCTTGGCCTGATCGAGATGAACGGTGATCGGCTCCTCGGCGAGCGCCGGCGCCGCAGCGATGACGACGGCCGCGAAGAGCCAAACTAGCGCGCCTCGCACGCAATACGCCGTCATCGATACGCTCCGGAACACTACGCGAAATTCGACTTGCCGAGACCGTCCACCGGCTAGCCACTTCACTGCAAATTCGTGAATGAAGTGCAAATCGAACCGCTCGAATCGGGCCGCCGGCCCGTAGTTTAGCTGCCGGTGACGTTTGCTTAACGATGATTGGCCGCCGGCGACCGGCCCCGCCTCTTTGCTATTGCAGGAAGGGATGCATCATTTGAGCGGGAAAGCTCGCCGGATATTCGCGCTCGCCGATGCCGTAATTGTCGGGAAGCTGGCCTTCCGGCATGTAAAACGTGCCGAACAGCACGTCGATGATCGGAAATGTCGAGGCAAAGTTCTTTTCGCCGCCGCGGTCGGCCGCGGTGTGATGCCAGCGGTGGAAGACCGGCCCGGCGATCACGTATTTGAACGGACCGAGTCGCCAATTCAGATTGGCGTGGACGAAGGCCGAATGCGCGATCGACAACGGTCCAAGGATGACCAGCACATTAGGCGAGATGCCGATCAGGAGCATGATGACGTCGGCCGCCACATTGCGCAGGAACAGCTCGGCGGGATGAAACCGCGCCGCTGAAATCCACTCCAGTTCCTCCGACGAGTGATGCACCGCGTGATAGCGCCACATCCGCTGGCCGTGAAACAGCCGGTGCGTCCAATACAGGATGATGTCCTCGCCGACCAGGAAGATGGCCATCTGCGCCACGAGCGGCAAAGCGGCCAGCGGCCCGTGGCCGTTGTCGTAGAAGGCAACCAATCCGTCCGCGGTGGTGATCCGAAATAACAGCGCGGCACCGACGATCAGCATGCCGATGCGCAAATAGCGCGCGATGACCGGGATGAAGAACCAATAGCACAGGTCGGTCACGAGATCGCGTTTGTGCCACCACGCCCGAGCGGGATTGCACGCCCAGAACCAGGTGAGAACCGTAAACACGGCCGCGAGCGCCAGCGAGATCGGCACGGTCCTCATGAAAGTCTGGCCGAAACTGACGAAAACCGCGAGCAGTTCCTGGTTCATGTCTTGAGCCTTGGAGGTCGCATCCGCGGATGAGATGATCGCGACATTGTATCGAAGAAGCGCATTAAGACGCCGTGAATCCGCGCCCGAAAAGCCTTGCGGCCCGGACTGAGCTGATGTGTGTTTGATGCAAGTTGAAACTTGGGTTGTTACCGAAATGCAATCCTTGTTTGTTATGCGTGTGTCTCGGCGGCATCCGCTCGTGCGATCTGAGCTTTCCGCCTTGGTTTATCGATCGTAAAGAATGCCGTCCGTCGGGCGTCGTCCGCGCGGAAACTGCGGCGCAGCGAAACGCCGCAAGCGGATGTTAACTACATCGGGAAAAGCCGGATTGGGAGCGGGTTTCTTGGATCGATTTAACCCCGTCGAAATTTGTCCCGGGTAGGGTCTGGCACGATCCAAACGGCGCGAAAAGCCGCTGGATCAGCTCAGACAGCCACGTGTGGACCTTAAGGAGCCATCTCATGAAAACCCTTTTTGCTCGTTTCGTGAAGGACGAGTCGGGCGCCACGGCCATCGAATACGGACTTATCGCCGCCGGCATCTCGGTTGCGATCATCGCCGTTGTTCAGGGCCTCGGCAGCAAGCTGAACACCACGTTCTCCACCGTTTCCGCCGCCCTCAAGTAAGCCTCGTCGTTCTTGTGTGCTACGAGAGGGCTCCGGGCGCATACCGGAGCCTTTTCGATTTCTGGGCGGCGCGGGAAGCGCGGGCGTCAATGCGCCCGCAGCCGGTGTTCCCGGATGCGCGCGATTTCAGACGGTAGTGCCATGATGATGGAAGCGGTCCAGTTGACGTTATTTCCGGCGATGATGGCGTTTGCTGCCTCGAGCGATCTGTTGACGATGACGATCGCCAATCGCGTCTCGTTGATACTTGTCGTCGGCTTCGTTCTGCTTGCGTTGCTCGCCGGCATGAGCGGAGCCGACGTGCTGTCGCATTTCGGCGCGGGCGCCGCGGTGCTGGTGGTGGCGTTCGGCTGCTTTGCCTGCGGTTGGATCGGCGGCGGC
>JBAQHW010000055.1:0-12045 GCA_049288525.1 Xanthobacteraceae bacterium | reverse complement strand
GCGCGGGCGTGCTTATTGAATTCGCGGCCGGCCTCGACGTCATAGCTGCCGTTGCCGGTCGCCTCGAAGCTGTAGATGCGCACGATCTGATCCGGGGTCAGGCCCGCCGCCAGCGCCACCCGCGCATAGGCGCGCTTGAACTGATCGTCGCTCTGCGGCATTTGTGGAACGAACTTGAACTCGCGCGCCGCCGCCGCCAGAAAATCGGTGACGACCGGCACATAGACCGGACGCACCGGGGCCTGCGGCGCCAGCGGATTGCGCGGCTTTGGCGGGCCGGTATAGACCGGAGGCTGCGCCAGCACGTAATCTTCAATCGACAGCGGTTCGCCGCGGGCACGCTTGGCGTAGCGCGCTTGCCGCTTGGCCGCGATCTCATGCCAATAGGCGCTCGCTGCCGCAGCATACATCGCATGCGCGCGATCGTAGCCATCCTGCGCGCGGTGGTATTGTTCGATTGCCGACGAGGGACTCGCCGATTCAGCCATTGGCGAATTGGATTGAGCGGCAGCAAACCGCATTGGCGCAAGGACCAGCCCAATGGCGAGCAAAGAAAGCGCGCAGCGATATGTCGGACTGATCGTCATGCTTCGCCGGCCGGTGCCAATCCGATTCGATCAGCCTCCTTCATAGCCGATTCTGTGACGCAACAAGGGCGGCGTTGCCGCCGCCCTTGAGCATGATCCGGAAAAGTGGACACCGGTTTTCCGAAAAGATCATGCTCCATTGAATAATTCTGGGCCATGATCCGATCCAACCTGATCGGATCATGGTTTAGAGCACGCCTCGGGTTCCTGTGACGTGAAAGACCGGACTCGGAGCGTTACTTCATCACCGCGGCGACCGCCGCCTTGCAGAGCGCCTCGTCCTGCGAACCGGTGCCGCCGGAACAGCCGATCGCGCCGATGATCTTGCCGTTATCGACCAGCGGGATACCGCCGCGCGAGGCGATCACGTCGTCGAGCGTCAGGAGATAATTCAAGCCGGCTTTTTGCACGCCGTTCTCGAATGCAACCGTCGGCCGGCGATATCGGGCGGCAGTACGCGCTTTGTGTTCGGCGATGGCGATGGAAGCGAGCTGAGCGCCGTCCATCCGCGCAAAGGCCACCAGATCGCCGCCCCAATCGACCACCGCGAAGTCCTCCGGCCAACCGCGCTTATTGGCCTCAGCTATCGCCGCCTGAACCAAGGCTTGAGCTTTCTCCAGGCCGATTGGCGTGCCGAACGGCAGGTTGAACGGCATCTTGTCGGGGATCGCATCGAGATTGGGTGCGCCCGCAGGGGGCTGCTGCTGGCCATAGGCCGCGCCCCCGGCCAGCAAGCCTGCAGCCAACGCTATCGCAGTCAAACTACGCAACTTCATCGGATTCCTCCCTCATCGGCGGCACTTTCGGCCGCCGGGCGATCTTAGACGAAGAAAGCGGACCGGCGCCAGCGCCGAGCGGGCAAGGCCGCTTTTGGCCGCAGCCTATGGCATGGCCGCACTGCCCAGCCAGTCGGACAACCAAAACTTTTCATCGACCATGCCGGCAAAGAACGAAAGAGTCGCAAGCGTACGATTTGACGCAAAACCCTGCCATGACCGGCACGAATTCCGCAAAAACGAACGGCCCCGGTTCCGAGGGAAGGAAACCGAGGCCGTTGTGATGCGGGACGGCGCCCCATCTACGCCCCACCCCGACACTGTCCCGATCATGCCCGTTGGAAGTTGACCGATCGTTGACGGCCCGCGGCGGTGCTGTGCCGCGCGACGAAGCGCGTAAGCAAATCTACGGACTCCGACGCGCTGGTGTCGCGCTCAGTGCGGCTGCGGCGTGCGCGACAGCTTCTTGTCTTGAAGCTCGTCGAGATAGGCTTGCCAATAGCTCTCGCGGTTGCGGCCAAGCTCGAACAAATAATCCCAGCTGAAAATGCCCGTAGAGTGCATATCGTCGAACGCGATCCGTACCGCGTAATTGCCGACCGGATGCAATTCCAGGATTTGCACATTCTGCTTGCCGCCAACGGTACGCCGCTCGCTCGGCGAATGACCCTGCACCTCCGCGCTCGGGCTGCGAACGCGCAAATATTCGGCGGCAAGATCGAAGCGCTCACCGCCGTCAAAAGCGACGGTGAGCGTCTTGCGATCCTTGTGCAGTCGCAATTCGGTCGGCCAAGGCCCCGCCGCTGCAAGCGCGTTCATGCCGGCCTCAATCGAGCGTGATATGACCGTCGGTGATGACCTTTTTCCATTTTTCGTATTCCGCCTTGGTGAAAGCAGCTCCCTCGGGAAGAGTGGTGCTGCGCGGCGTGAGGCCGAATTTGGCAAAGGCCTGTTTGAGCTGAGGATCCTGCAGCGCTTTGGCGATGGCGGCATTGAGCTTGGCCAGAACGTCGGGCGGCGTCCCGGCGGTGCCATAAAGAGCAAGCCAGAGATCGACGCTGTAGCCGGGCAAGCCCGCCTCGGCCACCGTCGGCAGATCGGGATAGACCGGCGAGCGAACCGTGCCGGTCGTCGCCAGCGGAATGACACTGCCTTTGCTGGTGAAAGGCAGGGCACCGGCGATGCTGGAAAACGACATCTGCACTTTGTTGCTCATCATGTCGGTGAACGAGCCGCCGATGCCTTTATACGGCACATGGACCGCCTGGATCCCGGTGCGCAGTTCCCACATCGCGGCGGCAAGATGCGGCGTCGTGCCGACCCCGGCGGACGCATAATTGAGCTTGCCCGGATTGGCTTTGCCGTAAGCCACGAGCTGCGCATAGGTCTTGATACCGAGTTGCGGCGCCACGACCAGAACCTCGGGGGAGTCGCAGACAACCGAGAGCGTGACCAGGTTCTTGAATATGTCGTAAGGCATGGACTTCTGCAGCGTCGGATTGATGACGATCGCAGGATCCATGATCGCCATGTAGTAGCCGTCGGGGTCCGCGTGCGCCACGTAGTCGACGCCGACGATGCCGCCGGCGCCCGGCTTGTTCTCGACAACCACTGTTTGTCCCAAAGCCTCGCTGAGCTTTTGGCCGACCGTGCGGCCGGCGAAATCGGTAATGCCACCGGGGCCATAGGGAACGATCAGATGCACAGGCCGGTCGGGAAAGCCTTGCGCGTAAGCCGGCACATAGGCGGCAAAAAGGAGCAACGACCAAAGCGCTATGCGTCCCGCAGCCGGTATCAGGCGATTCATTTTTGCACTCCGTTTCACGTCTCTATCTTGTCCTAGCTTTGTCGATCAGTCCAACGAGTTCGTGCGGCATGACCGGCATTTGCGAAATGCGCACCTTGAACGGCGATAGCGCATTCTCGATTGCCGAGACCACCGCCGCGGCGGCGGGAATGACGCCGACCTCGCCGACACCCTTGACGCCGAGCGGATTATGCGGCGACGGCGATTCCTTATACAGCGTCTCGAAACTGGGCAATTCGGTCGCGGTCGCCATTACGTAATCGGCAAATGTCGTGGTCACAGGCTGGCCGCCGGCGTCATAACCCATCCATTCCAGGATGGCATTGCCTACGCCATGGGCAATGCCGCCGTGCACTTGGCCCTCGACGATCAGCGGATTGACCAGGCGGCCGGCATCCGAAAGTGCGATATAGCGCAGAATACGTACGCCGCCGGTCTCGATATCGACCTCGACTTCAACGACATGGCAGGCGTTCGTATAAGCCAACTGGTCGATGCGAAAGGTCGCGCTTGCTTCGAGGCCGGGATCGATGCCCGGCGGAAAGCCGTACCCCGGCGCGCCTTTGAGCACGCGCGCTAATTCGCCGAGCTTGACGGCAAGCTGCGGCGCGCCTGCGACGCGCACTTCGCCGTCGACGATTTCGAGGTCCTCTTCCGCCGCTTCCAGCATATGGCTGGCGAGTTTACGCGCCTTGGCCGCGACCGCTTGCGCGGCGATCATCACCGAAGAGCCGGCCGTCACCGTTTGCCGGCTGGCAAAGCCGCCAAGCCCGAGAGGCGCGGCCGCCGTGTCGCCGGCAATGACAGTGACATCCTGCGGCTTGACGCCGAAGGCCTCGGCGCAAATCTGCGCCAGCGCGGTGGCGAGCCCCTGCCCCATCGGCGCGGCGCCGGTCGACACGGTGATGAGCCCGGTCGGCGACACGCGGACATTGCCAAATTCGAACGGGCCGCGGCCGGTGCCTTTGATGCCGTGCGCCAGGCCGATGCCGATATAGCGTCGCTGCGCGCGGGCCTCGGCTTGCCGGCGCGGAAAATCATCCCAGCCGGCGGCGGACAGAATCTCGGCCTGGCAGCCGGGATAGTCACCGCTGTCATATTGCACCTGCTCGCCGGAGCGCGCCTTCAGCGGTTTCGGATACGGCATCTTTTCCGCCGGAATGAGATTGCGGCGGCGCAATTCGGCGCGGTCCATACCGAGCTTGCCGGCCAGCAAATCCAGCATGCGTTCCATCGCGAACGCCGCCTGCGGATAGCCGGCGCCGCGCACCGACGAAACCGGCGCCTTGTTGCTGTGGGCCGCGACCACGCCGATTGCCAGCGCCGGCACGATATAAGGGCCGCTCAGCGTGGTGGCGGAATTATACGGAATGTTGACGTCCTGCAGTGCGTAGGCGCCGATGTCGTGAATGAGCCGGCCGCGCACGCCCCGCACGCGGCCGTCGGCATCGGCGGCCAGCTCGACCGACCAGTATTGGTCGCGCTCCTGCGCCGCATTGGTGAAATGCTCGCGGCGGTCTTCGATCCATTTGACCGAGCGGCGAAGCAATGTCGCGGCGGCAACCACAGCCACGTCCTCGGGATAGACGCAGAGTTTCGGCCCGAAGCCGCCGCCGACGTCGGGCGTCGCCACGCGCAGCCGGCTTTCGTCCAGTTCGACATAGTCGGCGAAAGCGGTGCGCAGATCGTGCGCCTTCTGGGTCGAAGCCCACACAACGGTTTCGCGATCGGAAATTTGCGCGAAAATGCCGCGGCCTTCCATCGAATGTCCGGCGCCGCGATGCATCCACAGATCGTCGCGCACCACGTGAGCCGCCTTGGCGAAGGCCGCATCGATGTCGCCATATGCGACTTTGTAGGCAATCACCGCGTTCGTCGCGAGCTCGCGGCGCACCGGCGGCGCCTGCGCGATGCGGCAATCGATCGCCGCCGGCAGCACGTCATAATCGACGGCGACGAGAGCGGCGGCGTCCTCGGCGATATAGCGGTCCTCGGCGATCACGATCGCCACCGGCTCGCCGACGAAGGAAACTTCGCCATCGGCCAGCACAAACGGCCAGCTTTGGTCGAGCTTGGTGCCGGAATTCGACGTCCGCACCATGCGGCGTTGCTTCAGCACCGGCGCAAGATCGTCGAGCGTAAGCACCGCGACGACACCCGGCAGCGCCCGTGCCCCACCGGCGTCAAGGCCGCGGATCAAAGCGTGCGGATGTGGACTGCGCACGAACGCGGCGGTAAGGGCGCCTGGCGCGGCGATGTCGTCGACAAAACGCCCCTGGCCGGTCAAAAGCGCCCGGTCTTCCAGGCGCGGGATGCGCGCACCGATGACTTCAGTCACTAATTGTCACTCGAGGCTCCGCTCGCCGCGTTCACCGCCGCCGGGGATGATAACTCAAGTTTCGCAGCTGAACAGCACCGGCAAGCTACACAAGGCGCGATCAGCCGACGCCTACCAGTTCCGGCGCACCAATCTTGTCCCAAATCCACGCGGCACAGGCGAACAAGCGATCGTCATCGTAGCGCTGGGCCACGAGCTGGATGCCGACGGGCAGATTATTGGGGCCGCGATGCGTCGGCAGCGTCATCGCCGGGGTATGCAAGGCCGTCCAGATCGCCTGCATCGAGGGATCGCCGGTCGCGCCGAGACCCTTCGGCGCCTCGCCCGGCACGCACGGCACCAGCAGCACGTCGAAGCGATCGAAGACCGGTTGCAACAGCGTGCGGCACTCATCGAGACGCCGCATCCCGGCCACATACTCGTCGCGCGAAATCTTATGCCCGTTCTCGATGTAGCGCCGCATCTGCGGCGACAGCCGCTCGCGCTCGTTATCCCAGAAATAGGCCATGCAGGCGGCCCGCTCATAGAAGCCGACGGTGGATCGCGCGATCGCGTGTACACCGGAAAAGGCGCCGGGCAAATCGACGTCGCGCACCGTTGCGCCGAGCTTGCCGAGTTTGGCGGCCGCGTCGGCAAGCGCGGCCTTGGTTTCTGGTTGCGCCGTATCCCATAAATCGGTGCGCCACACGCCAACGCGCGGCGCGGAACTCATTGCCGGCAGCCGCTTCGGTTCTTCCATGCGCAGTACGGCCGTCAGCAGCGCGATGTCTTCGATCGAGCGCGTGAGCCAGCCGATGGTGTCGATCGAAGCCGCGGCCGGCCAGACGCCGGCTTCGTTGATGGTATTGTAAGTCGGCTTGTAGCCGAACACGCCGCAGAACGAGGACGGCCGCAGCACCGAGCCGCCGGTCTGCGTGCCGAGCGCCGCCGGCACCATGAAATCGGCGACGGCCGCGGCCGAGCCGCTCGAGGAGCCGCCGGGCGTATGCGCGGCATTGTGCGGGTTGGTGGTGTCCGGCGGCGCGCTGCCGGCAAATTCGCAGGTCGCGGTCTTGCCGAGAATGATCGCGCCGGCGCGGCGCAACAGCGCGACGCAGGACGCGTCGGCACGCGGCCGGTTGCCGCGATAAATCGGCGATCCCATCTCGGTCGGCATTTCGCAGGTATCGATCGTGTCTTTGAGGCCGACGGGAATGCCATGCAGCGGGCCGCGCCGCGGTCCGCGATCGAGCGCGCGTGCCTGGTCAAGCGCGCGTTCGGGATCGAAATTGACCCAGGCCTTGACGGTGCCGTCACGGGCGGCAAGGCGCGAAACGCAATCGGCCACGACGCGCTCGCAAGTGGTCTTGCCTGCGGCGATCGCGTCGGCGATTTCGGTGGCCGAAAGCGCATTGAGCGAATGCCTGACTTTCGCGTCCATGAATTTCGGCTCCGTGACCGCGCCGGTCAGTTTTTGGTGCGGCCGGCGGTGGTGCCGGCAATCTTGCCGAACACGGTGCCGGAGATCAGGCCGGAACCGCCCGGATAGTTGAAATAGAATAACCCGCCGACCAGTTCGCCGGCGGCATGGAGGCCGCGGATCGGCTGGTAGTCGGTATTGAGCACCTCACCGTCGGTGTTGATGCGCAATCCGCCGAAGGTGAAGGTAACGCCGCAGGTCACGGCGTAACCTTCGAACGGCGGCGCATCGATGGTGTTGGCCCAGTTGCTCTTGTTGACGGCAAGTCCGGTCGTGCCGCGACCGTCCTTGACGTTCGGATTGAACGGCACGTCGGTCTTCACCGCGGCGTTGTATTCCTTAATCGTCTTGACGAACTCGGCCGCGTTCACGCCTTCGAGCTTTTGCGCGAACTCCTCGATCGTATTCGCCGTGACCTTGGTGATCTGACGGATGCGGTATTCGTCGCGCTGCAGATGCTTGGTCTTCTGATCGAAAATCTGCCAGGCGAATTGGCCCGGCTGCTCCAGCACCACGCGTCCGTATTTGGCATAAGTGTAGTTGCGGAAATCGGCGCCCTCGTCGACGAAGCGCTTGCCGGTGGCGTTGACCATGATCGAAAACGGATAGGAATGTTTCTGGAATTGATCGCCGACTGCGAGGTCGCCGAACTCCGGTGCATTCATTTCCCACTGGACGGCGTGGCAACCCGACCAGTTGCCGCGCGGCGCCGCGCCGATATCGATCGCCATACGGATGCCGTCGCCAGTGTTGAACCGGCTGCCGCGCACCTTGGCGAGGTCCCAGCCGGGGCCGAGATAACGGGTGCGCCATTCCGGATTGGCCTCGAAGCCGCCGCTGGCAAGCACCACGGATTTGGCGCGCAATTCGCGCACCTCGCCCTCTTGCCGCACGCGCACGCCTTCCACGCGGGTGCCGTCGAACAACAGATCGATGCCGCGGGTCGAGTAGCGGACCTCGATGCCGCGCTTTTTCGCCGCCGCGGTGAGTTGGTTGACGAGGCCGGGACCGCCGCCGACCGACTCGACGGTCAGTCCGCCCCAGAATTTGAACTTGCCGTCGATCTTGAAAGCCTGCCGGCCGTAGATCGGAATGAGCCGCACGCCTTTTTCCCGCATCCAGTTCAACGAGTCGAAGCTCTTGGTGACGAGAAGCTCGACCAGATCGGGATCGGCGCGGTTCTGCGTCACCCGCGCCATGTCGTCGTAGAACTGCTCGGCGGTGTAAGTGCCGAAATCGGTAGTCTCGATTTCCGCCGGCGTCAGATCGGGAACCAGCGTCTTGATATCGTCGATGCCGTTGTAGACGACCCGGATCGAGCCTGCCGTGAAACGGCTATTGCCGCCGGACTCGTCCTCCGGCGCGGCCTCGCACATGATGACCTTGGCGCCCTGCTCTTGTGCCGCCAACGCCGCGCAGAAAGCTGCATTGCCCGCGCCGATGACGATTACGTCCGCAACCTGGTTTGCCATTTCTTCCCTATCTTTACTCGGCCGCCTGCGCGGCGCCACCGTGCGCCTTGGACCAGGCGGCCGGGTCCTTCATGAATTTTTCCACTTCCTTGAGCTTGGCTTTGTCGAACTTGCCGCTTTTCTTGGCCACCTCCAGCACGTCCCACCAGGTGGCGAGCGCATGCAGCTTGACGCCGAGGTCGCCCAGGATTTTCTTGCCCTCGGGGAAAATGTCGTAAAAGAAAAACACGAAGACGTGGTCGACGACCGCGCCGGCGCCTCGCAGCGCCTGACAGAAGTTGACCTTGCTGCGGCCGTCAGTGGTCATATCCTCGACCAGCAATACGCGATCACCTTCTTCAAGGTGGCCTTCGATCTGGGCATTGCGGCCAAAGCCCTTCGGCTTCTTGCGCACATATTGCATCGGCAGCATCAGGCGGTCGGCCATCCATGCGGCGAACGGAATGCCGGCGGTCTCGCCGCCGGCGACGGCGTCGAATGCTTCAAAGCCGATGTCGCGCATAACCGTACTGACGCCGAAATCGATCAGGGTGTTGCGCACGCGCGGAAACGAGATCAGCCGGCGGCAGTCGGTGTAAACCGGGCTTGCCCAGCCGGAAGTATAAATAAAAGGCTTCTCGTCCATGAAGCGGACGGCATCGACCTCGAGCAGCATCTTTGCAGTGAGTTCGGCGATCACCTCTTTGTCAGGAAAGCCTGTCATCGATCGACTCATCATCTCGAAATTGTTGTCCCGTCACCCTGGGGTGCGAGCGAAGCGAGCCTCGAAGAGCGACGGCCCGAGTGCCCCGGCCGCATCCTTCGAGGGCCGCTTTGCGGCCACCTCAGGATGACGGTTCAGACGCGGCGAATCAACTCGCCACCACTTTCCACGGAATTGTCTCGCCGCCCCGATAAACGATGGCCCGCTCGTCCGGCCCGGCGACCGCAACCTCTGCTGGAGCCGTCCACGACATTTTTTCAAGCGTGATCGTCTCCTCGTTGACCGGCAGGCGGTAATGCTTGGGCCCGTTGAGCGATGCAAAGGCCTCGAGCTTATCGAGTGCGCCTTCTTCGTCGAAGACTTGGGCATAAGTCTCGATCGCCACCGGCGCGTTGAACATGCCCGGCACGCCATTGGTCGACACCTTCCTGGCGTAGGGATGCGGTGCGGAGTCGGTGCCGAGAAAATAACAGGCCTCGCCCGACGTCGCCGCCTTGCGCAGCGCGGCACGGTCGCGGGCGGTCTTTATGACCGGCATCACGTACATGTAGGGCTTGAGCCCGTGGCCGAACCAGTCGTTACGCGTCAGCATCATGTGGTACGGCGTGATCGTGCCGCCGACTTGCGGCGCGGCACTTTTGACGAAATCGACGCCGTCCTTTGACGACAAGTGTTCGAGGATGAAGCGCAGCTTGGGAAATTGCTTGATCCATTTCGACAGATACCGATCGATAAACGCCTTCTCACGATCGAAGATATCGACATCGGGATCGGTATCCTCGCCGTGCATGAGGAACGGCATGTCGATCTTTTCCATGCGCGCCAAAACGCGCATCACCTTGCCATAGTCGGTCACGCCAGCCGCCGAGTTGGTGGTCGCATTGGCGGGATAGAGTTTAACGCCGGCAAAAACGCCGTCGCGAAAGCCGCGCTCGACGTCGTCGGGATCGGTGTCGTCGGTCAGGTAGCAGGTCATCAGCGGCTTGAACTTCGAGCCCGGCGGCAGCGCCGCCATCACCCGCTCGCGGTAGGCTATGCAGTCGGCCGTGGTCCGCACCGGCGGAACCAGGTTCGGCATCAGGATGGCACGGGCGAAATTTTTCGCGGTATACGGCAGCGCGGCTTTGAGCATTTCCCCGTCGCGCACGTGCAGGTGCCAGTCGTCGGGCTGGCGGATGGTGATACGCGTGGTCATGGTCTCAATTTACCCGCTTGGTCCGAGGTCGTCGCATAAAGTCGCCATTCATGGGAGTTCATTGCGCCGCTTTGAGACCGCGACGCGGACCCTTAAGCCGGTCCTTTGTTCAAGACCTAGATGAACCGGCTTCATCCCGCAATCAAGACTCGTTGTTTAAGCTGCCACCGGGTTTGTCCCCGCCTTGGCCGCCGCCTCGGCGTCCGGCTGCTCATAGGCCTTGAGCCGCGGCAGCACCTCGCGCGAAAACAGCGTGAGATTGTCCACCGTCTGCGCGTGGGTGAGAAAGCCGGCCTGGCCCATCATCAACAGATTGCCCATGCCGCCGCAGTGCTCGCAGAATGCGACGATCTGCTCATAGACCTCATCGGGCGTGCCGCAGAACAGAATACCGGCGTCGATCAGATCGTCGACGCTGGTGGCGTGAATATTGATCGGCCGGCCGTCTTTGGTGAAGCCGCGCGGCGGCGTCTCGCCGCGCAGCATCCGCGCATTATCCTCCACCGGCGCGTAACCCGGCGGATTGCGGAACGGCACATGAACGATGGCGCTGGTGCGCAAATAGCCGGCGATCAGATCGCCGCGCTTGCGCGCTTCTGCTTTGTCGTGAGCGACCGCGACCAGCCCCAGATAGGCGAAGCGGTCGGCGCCGGGAGCGCGACCGAATTTCGCCATATAGGCCTGGCGATAGGCGTCATAGAGCTTGCGCGTGCCAAAGCCGGTGCCGAGCGTCGCCATGACGTAACCGCGCTCGCCGAGGACGCGCGCCTGGGACGACGAGCCCGTGGTCGACCAGACCGGCGGATGCGGTTCCTGCCACACCCGCGGCCAGACATTGACCTGCCGATAATGAAAGAACTCGCCTTCCCAATTGAACGTCGCATCGTGGGTGGTCATCGCCTTGATGATGAAATCGTGCGCCTCCCAGAAGCGCTCCATCAGCTCGGTCGGATTACGGTTTGAGGCGGGGATTTCGTATGGGATGCCCTTGATGAATCCCATGTCGAGGCGGCCGCGCGAAATCACGTCGATAGTGGAAAGCTCTTCGGCCGCGCGCAACGGATCGGGCCGGTGGCCGATCGGATAGCCAAGCACCAGAAGCCGCGACTTTTTGGTGGCGCGCGCCAGCACCGCAAGGCCGATCACGACCGACGACGACATGCAGGTCGCAGTCTGGTGGTGTTCGTTGAGCATGATGTCGAGCCCGAGCTCGTCGCAGAGCTGGTACTCGTCGTAATAGCGGTGGAACAGATCGGCGGCGACGTGCGGATCGCATTTGCGGTTCGGCAGGATCACGCGCAGCGAGCCGGAGTGGTCGTTCCAGGTCGGGAAATAGGCCTGCTCGCTGAACTGGTAGACTCGCATCACGCGTAAGCTCCCTTTACCGCGATAGTCTCATTTGCCGGCCGCAAAGGCCAGAACACGCTCGGCGAAAACCTTCGGCTGCTCCTGATGCGGAAAGTGCCCGGTGCGGTCGATCGGTTCGAAACGGGCGCCGGGAATCATCGCGCAATAAGCGCGGCCGTAGGTCTCGCTGAGCATGCGGTCGTGGCTGCCCCACAAGAATAGTGTGGGGACGTTGATGCGGTGCAGCCGGCTTTTGAGCCGCGGATTGTGGAAATAGGGATTCCAGGCAAAGCGCGCCGTGGCTTCGCGGGCGCGCGCAGCCGCCAGCACTTCGGCATCCGGCAAGGCCTTGTAGTCGCGC
>JBAQHW010000054.1:0-3638 GCA_049288525.1 Xanthobacteraceae bacterium | reverse complement strand
GGATAGGCTCACACTGCTGTTTTATTAAATTTAGGATGGCACAGAGCTCCAAACGTTGGGAAGCTGCGAAATCGATTTCGCAGCACTTTGCCCGGAAAAGCGCCTTAAATACCACAAGGCCGGTGGTGATTCAGGATTGTCCGATTTGGCCCCAAGCGAACATACCACGATGTCCTGATCATGTCCGGTTTCGGGGGCGGACAAGAGCCAACCTTCGCTCACCAATCTCGATTTATGAGTACACGCCCAAGCGCCGCGCTCACGGCATCCAGAACGGCTTCACGGCGTCGAAGTCACGCCGCAGCGGCTCGGCCAAGCCGATATCCTCCAAGGCCCTGTCGCTCAAATCGTGCAGATCGCCGCCGGGGTTTCGGGCGCCCCAACGCGCAAAATTAACTGAGAACAACTCCGGTAGGCGTATCAGTTCGCGTGGGAAGATGGTCATGGTCGCATCTCCTTTGGCGCATCTCCAATTCCCCGCCTCTCCTTGAACAATAGGGAGCGACCGCCAAAAGCGCTGTGACTGACGGCACAGCGCAAATTTCGCAAAAATCGAGGCTTTGTTTAACCGTCGAGCGTCAATCCAGCCCGCTGGCGCGGGCCTGATCCTTCGCCATCACCGCCCAATCGTTCTCGGCCTCGCCGTGGGCGAGCGCGCCGACCAGGCGATCGCGCCAGACATTGCCACTGGGGAGCGGCACGCCGACCGCGCCGCCAGCCTCGAGCGCGAGGTTGGCGTCCTTTAAGCCCAAAATGGCGCGCTGGCCGGCTGGCAGATAGCGCTGTTCGGCAATGAGCTTGCCGTAGATCTTGTAGGCCGAGCAGGCGAACAGACCGTCGGTCATCACGTCGAGGAATACGTCCGCCGCGACATTGTATTTGCGGGTCAGCGCAAACCCCTCGCCCATCGCTTCGATGGCGCAGCCGAGCACGAAATTATTGGCTATCTTGATCGCCGCGGCCGCCACCGGATCGGACCCGGCCTCGAAAGTGCGTCGGGCAATCGCGGCAAACAGCGGCCGGCAGCGTTCGACAACCTCCTTGGGGCCGCCCGGCACCATGCCGGCCTGGCCCGATGAGACGACCTCCGGCCGGCCCAGCATCGGGGTGTGCAGCAGGATTTGACCGGCGTCGGCATGAAGCTCCTTCAGCTTCGCAATACAGGCGACGCTATGGGTGCCGGCGCAGATATGAACGCCACCCTTGGGCAGCGACGCTAACAGCCCGCCGGACTGGCAAACGACCTCGGTCACCGCCGCATCGTCGGCAAGCATGGTGAAGACTGCCTCGCCGTAAGTGGCAGCCGACTTGATCGAGTCGAGCGGCTTCGCGCCTGCGTCCGCCAGCGGCTTTAGTTTCTCGGTGCTGCGGTTATAGACGCCGACGTCATGCTTGCCGTCGATCAGCCGGCGCACCATGGCCGTGCCCATGCGACCGAGCCCGATGAATCCGACTTTCATGGCATCACTCTCCTAACCAACCAATTGCCCGCGCACCCATTCGAGCTCGCGGCAAACATTGTCGACGATATCGCCCTTCTTGAGATTCTCCGGCAGCACGTCCCAGGTATAGGTCTCGACTTCGAGATGGCGCGACAAGGGCTTCTGCTTGTGGAAACGCAGGCCATCCTCGATGGCAAAGCGCGTGGTGCGGAACGCGCCGAGATCGTCGAGGAACACTGGCACGTGGATATGAGTGCGCCATTCCCGCGGGCCGGGGTCCTTCTCGAAGGCGACGATAGCATCATCGACGTTGAGGAATTTGGTGAGCTTGCCGTCTTTCTTCTCAATCGTCTGCGTCAGGTAAATTGTTTTGGCATAGCGCTTGAGCGTATTGGCGACATCCTGCGTCACTTCGGGGATATGCAGCGCCGCGGCTTCCTGGAATTTGAAGATCGGCACGCCGCCATCAATGAGCTTCTGACAGGACTCCGAGATGTTCTCGTATTCGACCGCCTGGTGGCAGATGTCGTAGACGATGCCGACATGACGCCGCAACGCTTCGTTGGCTTCGGCGATCGGCACGCGCGCGAGCTTGGCGAGCTTTTCGACCGCGGCGCCGGAATAAAGCTGATCGCGGAAATAGGCGATGGTCTCGTCGGTGGTTTCGAGAAAGCAATAGGGTTCCGGTTCGAGCGCGAGCCGCACACAACGGCCGGTCCTGTCCTCGAGCGCGATGAGATGCGCGACGACGCGCAGCACATGATCGGTATAGCTATCGATGACGTCCTTTCCGGTCACCCGCGGCTTGAAGCCCAACGGCGCGCTCTGGATCGAAGGCGCGATGCCGGCGGGACAGACATCGGCCAGCACGTTGGCGACATTGATGGTGTATTGCGTGCGTTCCTCGCCGCGCCAATCCGGTTCGTAAACCTGCTCCTTGACCTTGTCGCCCTTGAAATGGCCGTACACAAAGGCATTGGCGGTGTAGATGTACATGTCGTTGTCATCGAGAAAATTCTTCAGTTTCGCGCGTTCGGCAGCACTGTTGGCGAGCGTTTCCGCCGAGCTTGCCGATAGCCGGATGCAAACGCCGAACGATTTATTGCCGGCGATCCGCGCTTTCACCTTCGGCAGATAGGTCACCAGCGAATGATAGAGCTGCTCCCAGTTGTCGGCGGGATGCACCAATGTCGAATAGGTCAGATGGCCGAGACCGTTGCCGAGATCCATTTTTGTTTCCTGTTCTATTGTTAACCGTCATCCTGAGGTGGCCGCGAAGCGGCCCTCGAAGGGCGACGGCCCAGGCGCCTCGGCCGCATCCTTCGAGGCTCGCTGCGCTCGCACCTCAGGATGAAGGAATATTACTTCGTGTCACTCCACCTTCTCGACCTTCTCCGATTTGGCGGCGCGAACGATCGCTTCGGTGACGGCGACGCCATGGATCATCTGGTCGTAGGGAATGGGATAGGCCGGGCCGCCTTGCGCCGCCTCGGCGAAGGCTTCGAGCGCTGCACGCGAGACGTCGAGCTTCGCCGCTTGCCAGGTCTTGGCTTCGCCCTTGATCGGCTGGAATTTGCAGGTGCCGAACAAGTTCGTCCGGCGCTCCTCAGACGACGCGCCGGCGACGTGGGTGACGCCTTCGAGCCGCAGCCAGCCCTTCGATCCGAACACCTGGAAGGAGAAGCCGGGTCCGGTCGTCGTCATGGTGCCGAGATAGCCCGACATGCCCTCTTTCATGCGAAACAGGATCGAGGTGGTGTCGTCGGCGTCAATTGGCGCGGCGCGGCGAAAGCTCTGCGCGAACACATGATCGATCGGCCCGCACAGATCGATCATGCCGTCGACCGCGTGGACGCCCATCGGCATCAGGCCCCCGGCCGGCGTCTCGTGCGGATCGGCGCGCCAATGGCCCGGATTGATGAACAGCACATTGGGAAACGTCATGGTCGCTTCGACATGCAAGATGATGCCGAGCTCGCCGCTGCGGATCATCTCGCGCAGCTTGACGATTTCGGGGTGAAGCCGCCGATTGTAGCCCAGGCCGAGCGTGACGCCGGCTTTCTTCGCCGCGGCAACCGCGTCTTCGGCCTCGCGCTTGGTCAAGGTGAACGGCTTCTCGCAGAACACGTGCTTGCCGGCCGCCGCCGCGGCAACCACCTGCTTGCCGTGCATGGAATGCGGCGTCGCCAGCACCAC
>JBAQHW010000053.1:0-10611 GCA_049288525.1 Xanthobacteraceae bacterium | reverse complement strand
GAGCAGGACGTAAGGATCGGTGCGGCTCGCCCGGCGGAGAATCATAGGGCTCAAGGGTAGATAGCGACCTCAGAAACGCAAGATAAACAGCATAAAGCCGGCTGGCGTGAGACCGGAATAAGACGCCGGGCCTTGGGGTTGTCACAATTCCCGAGAGCGACTGTGTTGCCGCTCGGTTTAAGCGCGGTGATAGGGGTGCCCGGCCAGGATGGTGCCGGCGCGGTAAAGCTGTTCAAGCAGCATGATGCGCACAAGCTGATGCGGCCAGGTCGCTGTGCCGAAGGCGAGCTTGAGCTTGGCTTGGTCGCGCAAGGTTTGGGCAAGCCCGTCGGCGCCGCCGATGATAAAGCACACGGCCGAAGCTTGCGCTTCCCGCCACTTTCGTATCGTCGTCGCCAGTGTGACGCTGTCGAGGTTATCGCCGCGCTCGTCGAGGATCGCGATCGCCGCCGCTGCGGGAATGACATTGGCGACCGCGATGGATTCCTCGACCCGGCGGCGTTCGGCGTCCTGCGCACGGCTCTCGCGAATTTCAATGATCTCGATGTCACGCATGCCGAGGGCGCGGCCGACGGCTTCGGCGCGCTTGCGATAGGCGGCGGCGAGCTCGCGCTCAGGGCCTTGCTTCAGCCGGCCGACGGCGATGACGATGATGCGCATGGATCGGCCGGGTGGTAAGCGGGGACTTGAGCGAGTGATTCGTGCCGGCGGAGGGTCACTTGCCCACCTCGAATGTCAGCGGCATATCGATGAAAATCTTATAGCTCTGCGATTTCGGCTTGGCTTTATCTTCTTCGTTGAGATATTCGACCGAGCTTTTCCCCAGATAGGTGCGCGGCAGGACCATGACGCGAACGAATCGCGTCGGCCGGTCGGCCGCTTGGGCGAATACGCCGTCCGGACCGCTCTCGTACCAGGCGCCCCCCGGGCCGTAGGATGTCGAATGCCCGCGGGTGTCGATCCGGATGCCGCCTTCGCTGAGGCAGCGGATGCCCGGTCCTTGATGACGGTGCAGATAGGCACAGCCGCCCGGTGGAAACGCCACGCTGTCGCCGCGCAACACAAGCGCGCCCTTGGGAACTGTATTGAGCGGCGCCGTGAGCTTTTCGTGTGAAACGACACCCGCGCCGGTACGGCTCGCGGCGGCGCCGTCGAGGACCAAATCCCACCGCCACAAGGTGGCACCGCTCTTCGCCGCCTTGAGCGTAACGGCGCCTTCGCTGCCGAACGCTTCTTCATCGCGCAAGGTTCGATCCGCCAGCGCGACCGCACCATGCACGACGAAAATCATGCGCGGCGCTGCCGGCCAACTCGCCACGGCGTCATTCGTCAATATGTCTTCATAGAGCCGCAGCGTTAGGGTCATGACTGTCTCCTCGATGCCATGCGCGGGGTGAGTGTCTGGCGCAATCGTCTCGCGTCGAACGGCATTTACACTCGCGCGCTGGCGTTGCTAAATCGGTTTCGGCGTTGCCCACCTTTGTTGCCCACTCTACTTACAATGGGAAGGGACCGCAGCCGGAAGCCGGCGAACGGCGTCCGTCATAATAGGTTGGGAGGAATCCGATGCAACGAGCCACGCCGCCGTACCGTGCCGACCATGTCGGCAGTTTGTTGCGCCCCGCGGCGCTCAAAGAGGCGCGCGTCAAAGAGGGGCGCGGCGAGATTTCCGCCGATGCGCTCCGCGCCGTCGAGGACCGCGAGATCGAGAAAGTCATCAAGAAGCAGGAAGAGGTCGGTTTGCAGCTCGCGACCGACGGCGAGTTTCGCCGGACCTGGTGGCATTTCGATTTTTTCCGCGGTCTCGACGGCGTGACGTTTTACGAGACCGATCACGGCATCCAGTTTCACGGCGTACAGACCAAGTTTCACGCACTGAAGATAAACGCCAAGCTGGGATTCTCCGGCCATCCGATGCTCGAACACTTCAAGTTCCTCAAGGCGCATAGCCGCGTCATGCCGAAGATGACCATCCCGGCGCCGTCGACGCTGCATTTCCGTCAGGGCCGTGCCGCCATCAGCGAGGAGGTCTACCCGGACCTCGAACCGTTCTTCGACGATCTTGCCAAGGCCTATCGCGGCGCCATCCGTGCTTTCTATGACGCCGGGTGCCGCTATCTGCAGCTCGACGACACCGCATGGTCGATGATCTGCGATCCCAAGGAGCTGAAGGAATCGGTTGGCCGCGGCGATGATCCCGATGCGCTGCCGAAGCGCTATGCCAAGCTGACCAATGCGGCGCTGGACGGCAAACCAGCCGACATGGCGATCACCATGCATTCGTGCCGCGGCAACTTCCGATCCACCTTCATCGCCTCGGGCGGATACGAATTCGTGGCCGAGCAGTTGCTCGCCAACACCGGGCTTGACGGCTATTTCCTCGAATACGACTCCGACCGCGCCGGCGGCTTCGAGCCGCTGCGGTTCTTTCCGAAAGGCAAAAAGCAACTGGTGCTCGGCCTCGTGACCTCGAAATTCGGCACGCTCGAGAAGAAAGACGATATCAAGCGCCGCATCGACGAGGCGACGAAATACGTCGACCTCGATCAGCTATGCCTGTCGCCGCAATGCGGCTTCGCCTCGACCGAAGAAGGTAACGTCCTGTCGGAAGACGAGCAGTGGGCCAAGCTGCGGATGATCGTGGAAATAGCCAACGAGGTATGGGGTTGAGTATGCAGCGGACCAAGCCGCCGTTTCGTGCCGATCATGTCGGTAGCCTGCTGCGTACGGCATCGTTGAAGGCGGCGCGCGACAAACGCGCCCGCGGCGAACTCGATGCGGCGGCGTTTCAGGCCATCGAGGACCGCGAAGTCGAGGGCGTCATCGGCAAGCAGGAAGTGGTCGGGCTTAAGTCTGTTACCGACGGCGAATATCGGCGTATCTCCTGGAATACCGATTTTCTCGAACAGCTCGATAACGTCGAATCCTATGTCGGTGAGCGCAAGATAAAGTTCTCGACCAGCGGTCCGCAGCCGCGCCCGCTCTTGCTGCGGGTCACCGGCAAGCTCGGCGGCTACAAGCCGCACCCGATGATCGAGCACTTCAAGTTCCTCAAGGCGCATGCCAAACAGACGCCGAAGATGACCATTCCGTCGCCGTCGTCGCTGCATTTCCGCTACGGTCGCGACGCGGTTCCGGAATCGATCTATCCGACGATGGACGATTTTTACCGCGATCTTGGACAGTCGTATCGCAAAGTGGTGCGGGCCTTTGCCGACGCCGGCGCCCGCTATCTGCAACTCGACGAGGTCAATCTGACCTATCTCTGCGACCCGTCGCTGCGCAAGGTGATCACCGATCGCGGCGAGAATCCCGCGACCTTGCCGATGGCCTATGCCGGCATGATCAATGCGGCGATTTCCGATATTCCGTCCGACATGACGATCACCATGCATCTGTGCCGTGGCAATTTTCGCTCCAATTTCATCGCCAGCGGCGGCTATGAGCCGGTGGCCGAGATTTTGTTCAACACGATCAATGTGCACGGTTACTTCATGGAATACGACAGCGAGCGGGCCGGCGGCTTCGAGCCGCTGCGCTTCGTGCCCAAGGGCAAGACCGTCGTGCTCGGTCTTGTCACCAGCAAAACCGGAACATTGGAAAACAGGGACGCCATCAAGCGCCGCATTGACGAGGCGACCAAATACATCGATCTCGATCAGCTCTGCCTGTCGCCGCAATGCGGTTTCGCATCGACCGAAGAGGGCAATGTGTTGGCCGAAGACGAGGAATGGGCGAAGCTGCGCATGATTGTCGAACTTGCCAACGAGGTGTGGGGATGAGCCAGCGAACCAAGCCGCCGTTCCGCGCCGATCATGTCGGCAGTCTGTTGCGGCCGGCTGCGCTGAAGGCCGCGCGCGAGAAGCGCGCCAAGGGCGAGATCGGCGACGCCGAGCTCAAGGCGGTCGAGGACCGCGAAATCAAGGACGTCATCGGCAAGCAGGAGGCCGCGGGCCTGCAATCGATCACCGACGGCGAATTCCGCCGCTCGTGGTGGCATCTCGATTTTTTGTGGGGTCTCGATGGCGTCGAAAAGCACGTCATGGATAGCGGCATCGCCTTCGCCGCCGTCACCACTCGCAATGAAGGCGTCAAGGTCACCGGCAAGATCGGCTTTTCCGGTCATCCGATGATCGAGCATTTCAAGTTTCTGAAAGCGCATACGACGCGGACGCCGAAAATGACCATTCCGGCACCGTCGGCGCTGTACGGCCGGCCGCTGCGCACGCCGGTCGACAAGTCGATCTATCCCTCGCTTGACGGTTTTTTTGCCGACCTCGGCGCAGCCTACAAGAAGGCGGTGCGCGCCTTCGCCGATGCCGGCTGCCGTTACCTGCAGCTTGACGAGGTCTTCATCGCGATGCTGTGCGATCCGCATTACCGCCAGCAGATGAAAGACCGCGGCGACGATCCCGAAGCGCTCGGCACCATCTACGGCGATTTGATCAATACCGCGATCTCCGACATTCCGGCGGACATGACGGTGACGATGCACCTGTGCCGGGGAAACTACAAATCGACGTTCATGGGAACGGGCGGCTACGACGCCATGCAAGAGGTCCTGTTCGACCGCATCAAAGTGCACGGCTATTTCATGGAATATGACAGCGCCCGCGCCGGCGGCTTCGAACCGCTGCGGCGGCTGCAAAAAGGCCGCATGGCGGTGCTCGGCCTCGTCACCACCAAAACCGGCACGCTCGAAAGCAAGGACGCCATCAAACGCCGCATCGAGGAGGCCGCCAAATTCGCTCCCCTCGACCAGCTATGCCTGTCGCCGCAATGCGGCTTCGCCTCGACCGAGGAAGGCAATACCCTGGGCGAAGCCGACCAATGGGCCAAGCTGAAGATGATTGGCGAGGTCGCACGCGAAGTCTGGGGGACCTGAGCGCATGCCGACTATCGTCGCCGGCAAGGTTGCCATCGTCACCGGGGCGGGGCGCGGCATCGGTCGCGGCATTGCGCTCTTGATGGCGGCCGAAGGCGCCAGCGTCGTGGTCTGCGACATCGGTGCCAGTCTCGACGGCGGCGGTACCGACGCCGGTCCCGCACAAGGCGTGGTCGAGGAGATCGAAAAAGCCGGTGGCACGGCGATCGCCTCGACTTTATCGATCAGCGCGCCGGGCAACGCCGACAAGATCGTGCAAGCGGCGCTCGATGCTTTCGGCCGCGTCGATATTTTGGTCAACAATGCCGGTATCTTGCGCGATCGCATCTTCCACCGCATGAGCTGGTCCGATTGGTCGGACGTCATCGACGTGCACCTGCATGGCAGCTTCTTGATGAGCCGCGCCTGTGCCGGCCATTTCCGCGAACAGAATTCCGGCAGCTTCGTCCACATGACCTCCACGTCCGGCCTCGTCGGCAATTTCGGCCAGGCCAATTACATGGCGGCGAAGATGGCCATCGTCGGCCTGTCGCGCGGCATTGCGCTCGATATGGCGCGCTTTGGCGTGCGCTCGAATTGCGTCGCGCCGTTCGCCTGGACGCGGATGATCGATTCGATCCCGGCCGAGACCGAAGAGGAAAAGGCGCGGGTGGCGGCGTTTCGCGAGATGACGCCGGAAAAGATCGCGCCGCTCGTCGTCTATCTCGGTTCCGACCGCGCCGAGGGCATCAGCGGCCAGATTTTCTCGGTGCGGAACAACGAGATTTATCTGTTCAACCAGACGCGTCCGATCCGCACCCTGCAGCGATCCGACGGCTGGACGCTGGAACGGCTCGATGCGCAGCTCAAGGGCGCGTTTGCTGCCTCGTTCACGCCGCTCGACCGGTCCAGCGACGTGTTTTCCTGGGATCCGGTGTGATGGCCATCGTCTACGATAAACTGATGGCGCTCGCTATCCCGCCGCGTGAGCAAACATACGCCGCCAAGGACTGCATCCTTTATGCGCTCGGCATCGGCTTCGGTCAGGATCCGATGAACGAGGATGAGCTGCCCTTCGTCTACGAAAAGAACCTGAAAGTACTGCCGACCATGGGCACGGTGCTCGGTCATCCGGGTTTTTGGGCGCGCAATTCCGACACCGGCATCGACTGGGTCAAGGTGGTCAACGGCGAGCAGGGCATCATCCTGCACCGTCCTCTTGCCGGAGCGGGCACGGTGATCGGCCGGCAACGCATTGTCGAGGTGATCGACAAGGGTGCGGGCAAGGGAGCGCTCGTTCTCTCGGCGCGCGAGATCTCCGACAAGACGACCGGCGAGCCGATTGCGACGGTGACGCACACGATGTTCTGCCGCGGCGACGGTGGCTTCGGCGGACCGGCGCGGCAGTCGCCGGCGCCGCATGAGCTGCCGGCCCGCCAGCCTGATGCCGTCTGCGATCTCCCCACGCGGCCGGAAACGGCGCTGATTTACCGGCTGAGCGGCGATCTCAATCCGCTGCACTCCGATCCTGGCGTGGCGAAGCAGGCGGGTTATCCGCGGCCGATCATGCATGGTCTGGGCAGCTTCGGCGTTGCCGCGCACGCCGTGCTGAAGACTTTTTGCGGTTACGATCCGGCAAAGCTCGGCTCGTTCGCCGCGCGCTTTTCCGCGCCGGTATTCCCGGGCGAGACGCTGCGCACCGAAATGTGGCGAGACGCCAAGGTGGTGAGCTTCCGCACCCGCGTCGTGGAGCGCGACATCGTCGCCGTCAGCAACGGACGCGCTGAGGTGGGGTCGTGACCGAAAGCGCGGATCTCGAGCCGATCCGCGAGGCGGTGCGCGCATTGTGCGCAGGCTTCCCCGGCGAGTATTGGCGGGCGCTGGATCGCGAGCGCGCTTATCCGGAAGAATTCGTCGCGGCTTTGACCAAAGCCGGTTTTCTCGCCGCCTTGATCCCGGAGGAATACGGCGGCAGCGGGCTGACGATGACGGCGGCGGCCGCCATCATGGAGGAGATTCAGTCGTCCGGCTGCAACGGCGCCGCCTGCCATGCGCAGATGTACACGATGGGAACGCTGCTGCGGCACGGCAGCGCCGAGCAGAAAAAGCGCTATCTACCCGGCATCGCGCGCGGCGAATTACGGCTGCAGGCCTTCGGCATCACCGAGCCGACGTCGGGCACCGACACGTTAAGCTTGCGCACCAACGCCCAGCGCGACGGCAATAAGGGTTACGTCATCAACGGCCAGAAAATCTGGACGTCGCGCGCGGAACATTCCGATCTCATGCTGCTGCTCGCCCGCACCACGCCGCGCGAGCAGATCAAGAAGCGTACCGACGGGCTGTCGGTGTTTTTGGTCGATATGCGCGAGGTGAAAGACAAAGGCCTGACCATCCGCCCGATCCGCACCATGATGAATCACGCCACGACCGAGGTGTTTTTTGAGAACATGCGGGTGCCGGCGGAAAGCCTCATCGGCGTAGAGGGCGAGGGCTTTCGTTACATTCTTTCGGGCATGAACGCGGAACGCATTCTGATTGGCGCCGAGTGTGTCGGCGACGCCAAGTGGTTCATCGCGAAAGCGGCGCATTATGCCGGCGAGCGCGTGGTCTTCGGCCGGCCCATCGGACAAAATCAGGGTGTCCAATTTCCCATCGCGCGCGCCTATATCGGCATGCGCGCCGCCGAGCTGATGGTGCGCGAAGCGGCCTCGTTTTACGAAGCCGGCAAAGACTGCGGTGCCGAAGCGAACATGGCCAAGCATCTCGCCGCCGAGGCGTCATGGGCGGCCGCCGACATGTGTCTGCAAACTCACGGCGGCTTCGGCTTTGCCGAGGAATTCGATATCGAGCGCAAATTCCGCGAGACCCGGCTCTATACCGTCGCGCCGATCTCGACCAACCTGGTGCTGTCCTACATTGCCGAGCATGTCCTCGGACTGCCGAGGTCGTATTGAGTCAATTTAGCCCGCTCTCCGGCCTGCTCGTCGTCTCGCTCGAGCAGGCGGTCGCCGCGCCGATGTGCACCTGTCGCCTGGCCGATGCCGGTGCGCGCGTCATCAAGATCGAGCGGCCCGAGGGCGATTTTGCCCGCGGTTACGACGATCTGGTTCACGGCGAGTGCAGTTATTTCGTCTGGCTCAATCGCGGCAAGGAATCGGTCGTGCTCGATCTCGGCAAGCGCGAGGACGTCGCGCTGTTTGCCGCGATGCTGGCGCGTGCCGACATATTCGTGCAGAACTTGAAGCCCGGCGCAGTGGCCCGGCTCGGATTCGATATAGATAAATTGCGCCGCGAGCATCCGCGGCTGATTTGTTGCTCAATTTCCGGTTTCGGCGAGGCCGGCCCGTACGCAAAGCGCAAGGCCTACGACATGCTGATCCAGGCCGAGTCCGGCCTTGCCTCCATCACCGGCACGATCGAGCCGTCGCGAGTCGGTGTCTCGGTCGTCGATATTGCTTCAGGCATGAACGCCTATGAGGCGATTCTCGAGGCGCTGATCGCGCGCGAGCGGACCGGCGAAGGCGCCGCGCTTTCGATCTCGATGTTCGATGCCATGGCCGACTGGATGACGGTGCCGCTCTTGCAGCAGGAAGCCGGGGCGCCGCCGCAACGCATCGGTCTCGCCCATACGTCAATCTCGCCTTACGGCGCATTTCGCAGCCGCGACGGCGTCGACATTCTCATCTCCATCCAGAGCGATCGCGAATGGCGCCTGCTGGCGGAGAAGGTGCTCGGGGACGGTGCGCTTGCGGCCGATCCGGCCTTCGCCACCAATGTCGAGCGCGTCAAACGCCGCGCCGAAACCGATGGCCGCGTGGCGGCGGTGTTCGACGCGCTGGGCGCCGATGCGCTGGAGGAGAAACTCGCCGGGGCCGACATTGCTTTCGCGCGCGTCAACGGTCCGGCCGATCTGGCGCGCCATCCGCATCTGCGCCGCATCACCGTGGGCACGCCGAGCGGACCGGTTTCCTATCCGGCCCCGGCCGAACAACACGCCGCCGCGTCGCGTCGTTACGGTTCGGTCCCGGCACTCGGGGAGCATACCGAGAAGGTGCGTGAGGAATTCATGGCGTCTACAATTGATGCAAAATGAACGGGGCGTTCGGCGAGGACGATTGATCGCGCGGGCACGGCGCTCCTTGCCTTTGCCCGCCCTACACTTGCTTGAAAGCGTGCCGTGAGAATTTCGATAGTCTCAGCGCGCACGATCAATTGCTTTTCCGCGTGCTCGCATCGCTCAGCATTCAGCTATAATCGACGGAACCGCGTGGGGAAAGCAATATGACAAATGAGCTAGACGACAACGGACTTTTACAGGTCATCGATTCAACAGGATATCTTTGGCTGATACGAGGCGGTTCACTTAGCGTGCTCAGCGCACCATGCGCTACGCTAAGAGAAGCCCTTACACGAGCGCACAACATTTCATCACAAGGCCAATCTCCCGGCCCGATTGTGCAAATGCCGGATGCCGCTGTGACCGTTCCTAAAGAGCAGATTTATCGTTTGTGGAAGAGCCTTGGCTTAGTCAGTTCATGACCAGCAAAACTAAGGACTGTCAGCAAATGTTCAAAATCGGCGCGAGCTACACCGTCACAATTGTAGAAGATACGGTCGGCGAAGCTGAGGCCGGCGAAACGGACTACGGCGGCTGCACAATCATCGATGTGCAGTGGCCGTGTATCAAATACCGACAAGGGGATGGCGACGAAACCATCTTGAATGTATCGTCGTCTAGATTCCTACGAGCAAAGCTGGACAAATAGGCTTTGATGTGACCGGCCAATTCAAGTGGGGCAACCTCAGCGTCATCGGCGTAATGACGACGCTTCTGATGCGGATAATGCTTCCGGCTCTGGCCGGACTAATGATTCTCGGGGGCGCACACCGCGCCTTCGGCGAACCACTTCACATGGTGTGCGAAGGGAAGAACTACTTCCAAACCGGCCCACAGCAAGCGCGGACAATCGAGGATACGGTGTCCGTTACAATTGAATGGGATAACGCCCATTCCACCCCATTTATGCAAACCGGAAAAGCATGGGTCGGGAACGAGGAAGGCATACTTATGGTAAAGCCCAACGAAAACGACGTGACAATTATTGGCGACGTTCAAGCAAAGTCGGGGCTAAGGATTGGATCGCTCGACCGCGTGACAGGTCACCTATATCTTGATTTCGGCATGTTCCAGGGCTTGCCGAAGACTTTCATTGGCACCTGCAAACCGGGCAAAAAGTTGTTTTAGCAAGCGTAGGGTGGGCATTGCGCCTACCCGGCGCATCACGCGCGGGAAAAATCGTGCGAGCCCGATGCCTACGCGGAACCTATGAGTACCGCTGGCTCAAGCATGAGAAGGACCAAAGACATGAAAACGCGGGCGGACATGGACAAGATCGCAAGGGGCCTTGGCGCAGAACGTCGAGGAAAGGCCGCCGCGTCAGGTGGCTATTTCGGCGCGATGCAACGCGCGGCACTTCTCCTGGAGAAGAAAGCCGAGGAGATGAGCGAAGGCGAGGCAGAGAGCCTTGTTCATCCAGAGCGACACGCAACCCGGTGACAAGCCCACGACAGATTGCAATTAACGCCGGTGACGAGAGGGAGAAAATTCATGGATATCGGCTTCATCGGTCTCGGCAATATGGGTGCGCACATGGCGCGCCGCCTGGTCGAGGCCGGGCATAAGGTCGTCGTTTACGACACGCGTCAGGAGGCGATCGGCGACATCGCAGCGCTCGGCGGTGTAT
>JBAQHW010000052.1:0-6012 GCA_049288525.1 Xanthobacteraceae bacterium | reverse complement strand
CGCGGACGATGACAATCGCCTACTTGGCCCGTGCCGCCGCGTCGCTGACGATCTTGAAGGCTTCGGCGATCGCCGGCTTTTCCTTGGTTATATCGGCGCTGGCGCTGGACATGGTCTTGATCATGTCCGCTTCTTCATTCGGCGGCAGGTTGATGAATTCGCCGCCGCCCGCCGTCCAGGCCTTGACGGACGCCGCCTCGATCTCTTCCGCGCGCTTATTGAAGTTGACCGCGGTAGAGGCGGCGTCGCGGTCGATGATCTGCTGCAGATCGGGCGGCAGCGACTCGTACCATTTTTTGTTGATCTCGACGACATAGAAGATGGCGGCGTGGTTGGTCAGGGTGATGTATTTCGCCGCGTCATAGAAATGCAGACCGCTCAAGAGCTGAACCCCGGCGACCGAGGCGTCAAGCGATCCCTGCTGCAGCGCCGGCATGACGTCGCTCGGCGACATCGCCACCGGCGTGGCGCCCAATCGCTTGAACGAAGCCGACTGAAACTCCGACGCAAAGATGCGAATCTTCTTGCCCTTGAAATCGTCCAAGTGACGGATCGCGTTCTTGGCGATCACTTCCGACTGCTCGGCGAAGCCGACGGCCACGCCGTGCAGTCCTTTGTTGGCGGCAAGCCCGAGATAAAATTTCAGAACCTGCGGATCTGAGGCGACTTTCTCGGCCTGCGGTGCGGAGGTGACGAGACCGGGCGCGGCCAGCACTTCGAAACGTTCGTCGACGCCGACGAAAAATTCGGGTGGAATGATTGCGCATTGGATGGCGCCGAATTGGGTGCCTTCGATCTGTCGCGGAATGGTCCCCAGTTGGCTCGCCGGATAGAGTTGCGCCTTGATGCGGCCGCCGCTGTCCTTCTCGACCGCGGCGCCAAAGGCCGTGCCATATTCATCGAGCACCGCATGGATGGTGGGCGTTGTGATCTTCATGACATAAGTTTTGCCTGGGGACTTGTCTTGCGCCTGCGCGGCCCCGCAGGTCAGCGCCGAGGCCAAGGCCACAACTCCCAAGCTCAGAATGCCCGCGGCGGCGGTAACCGCCAGTTTTTCTTGTACGAATTTCACATCATCCTCCCTTGCGGATCGCGTTTTTATCGGCGGTGTTGTTACAGAGGGGATCGATGTTGTCCAGGTCGCAAGTCGCCGCCTCAACCCACGCGCGGCGGCGCGCGGCCCCACAATCTTCGAAGGGGTGTCGCGTCCTTAGTCCGTGCGATCTGGCTTGCCTGCCGCCGCCTTCTTCATTGTCACCGTCGGCGACGATGGCCGGTGACCGGAAAGCGCGTGGATTTCGACGGCGCGCACAATTCAGCCGGCGGCCGCATTCGACAGAGAGAGATATTCAGCGGTAAGCGAGGCCGTCTCTCACCAGCCGTCCGCCTTGCATCGGACGGGTGACGACGGATTGCGCGGGTCGCATTGGACGTAAGCTCCTCCCGGAGCATTGGCCGCCGCCATGGCCGGAACGCTGGCAAGCAGCGTCAAGGCCAAGAGTAAAATCTCGGCCAGCAAAATGCTTCGACCTCTCAACATGGCTCGGCTCTCCTTCTTCACGGCGGCAGCGCCGGGACCGCGGCGCTCGTTTCTCGCAGATAAGACCGCAAAGCCGGGCGGTTATTCCCTAAATCGGGTATGCCGCCGTCACTTTGGCTTGATTACCGTGGTCCGATTGCGCCGGCGGTCGTGCGCCGAGGGCCCGAAATAAATGGGCCCCGGAGGGAGTTCCGGGGCCCGTTGCGAAGCTGCCGTTGGGGAGTTTGGGGACCGCGGCAGGCTCTGCGTCGCTATGTGTTCGTTGTTTGGCTTAAGCCATCCAGAATGGCTTCACGGAGCTCAGATTGCGCCGCTCCAGTGTGAAGCCGATGTCCTTGAGGCATCGGTCGCTGAGGGTGTTGAGGTCGGCATCGTCCAAGCCGCGCTGCCGGGCCAAAAAATTCAGGCTGGTCAACGTCCGAGCGATGATGGTCATGGCTGATCTCCATATCCGGCGCTATCCAACATAGGGATTTTCGCAAGAATTAAAGTGACCGGCGTCACAAAAAGACGCTTTTCGCCGGGGAATTGGGTCTGCGATTTGAGCCGGCGGGCGCCCGCGCAAAAACGGATTTCAATCCGGCCGCAATAGCGAGCTGCCGGTCATCTCTTTCGGCTTCGGCAATTCCATCAATTCCAACAGCGTCGGCGCGAGGTCGGCCAGCCGGCCTTCACCATTGAGCGCGCGGTCGCGCGCGCCGACAAGCAACAACGGCACCGGGTTCGTGGTGTGCGCGGTATGCGGGCCGCCGGTCTGCGGATCGCGCATCATTTCGCAATTGCCGTGATCGGCGGTAACGAGCAGCGCGCCGCCCGCTTTCTCGATCGCCTCGGCAATGCGGCCGAGACCCGTATCCACCGTCTCCACCGCCTTGATCGCAGCGGTGAGGCTGCCGGTATGGCCGACCATGTCCGGATTGGCATAGTTGAGCACGATCAGATCGTATTTGCCGGAAGCAATGGCGGCGACGGCCTTGTCGGTCAGCTCCGGCGCCGACATTTCCGGCTGCAGATCGTAGGTCGCGACTTTGGGCGACGGCACCATGATGCGGTCCTCGCCGGTGTAAGGTTGCTCGCGGCCGCCATTGAGAAAATAAGTGACGTGCGGATATTTCTCGGTCTCCGCCATCCGCAATTGAGTCCGTCCCGCCTCGGCCGCCACTTCGCCGAGGACGTTGGCAAACGTCTGCGCCGGGAAAATCGTGCCCATGAGCTTGTCGAGCTGGTCGGAATATTGTGCCATGCCGACCGCGGCGGCGAACTTCACCGCGCGCTTGCGCGTGAAGCCGGAAAAATCCTTGTCCAGCATGGCGCCTAAAATCTCGCGCACCCGGTCGGCGCGGAAGTTGAAGCACAACACGCCGTCGCCGTCCTTCATGCCGCGATAGTCGCCGATCACCGCCGGCACGATGAACTCGTCGAATTTTTTATGGGCATAGGCGTCGGCGATAGCCGCGCCGGCATCGGCAAAACGTGGACCGTCGGCTTCGACAATCGCGTTGTAGGCTTTCTCGACGCGGTCCCAGCGCTTGTCGCGGTCCATGGCGAAATAGCGGCCGCACACGGTTGCGATCTTGACCGCCCCCGGCAGCGCAGCGGTAAGCCGTTTTATGTCCTCGGCCGCCGACTGCGGCGGCGTATCGCGGCCATCGGTGAAAGCATGAACGAGCGTGCGGACGCCGGCCTGATCGAGGAGCTTGGCCAGTGCCGCGGCGTGATCCTGATGCGAATGCACACCGCCGGGCGAAACCAGCCCGAGCAAGTGACAAGTGCCGCTGCTGGCTTTGAGCTTGGCGATGAGATCGGTGAGCGCCGGCGCGCGCGCGATCTCGCCGTTGGCGATGGCCGTGCCGATGCGCGGCAGATCTTGCAGCACCACCCGGCCGGCGCCGATATTGAGATGGCCGACTTCGGAATTGCCCATTTGGCCGTCGGGCAAGCCGACGTCCTTACCGCAGGTGCGCAAAAATCCATGCGGCACGCTTTGCCACAGCCGGTCGAAGACAGGCGTCTTGGCCTGGCGGATGGCATTATCGGCCGTTTCCTCGCGCCAGCCCCAGCCGTCGAGAATGACCAGCATCACCGGGCGGCGTTTTTGCATTGTTCGGCTTCCTCAAGTTCTTTGCTGAACCCGAGGTATGACCGATCGCAACGAGGGTCAATGCTATCTACGCCGCAGCCGCCACCTGGCCGGCTTCCCAGCCGAGCATGGCGCGCTTGCGGGTGAGCCCCCAGTGATAGCCGGTCAGCTCGCCGGATTTGCCGATGACGCGATGGCACGGCACGACAAAGCAGATTGGGTTCTTGCCGACCGCGGCGCCGACCGCGCGCGCCGCCTTCGGTGCCGCGATCTTGCCGGCGATGTTGGAATAGGTGGTCAAGCCGCCCATCGGGATTTCGAGCAGCGCTTCCCAGACCCGCACTTCGAAGTCGGTGCCGATCAAGACCACGCGCAGCGGCTGTTCGGCGCGCCATTGCGAGGCGTCGAAAATGCGTTGGGCGAGCGGCGCCGTTGCCGCTATGTCCTCGACATAGGCCGCCTTCGGCCAGCGGCTTTTCATGTCGGCGAGCGCTGAGCGCTCCTTGCCGGCGTCGGCGAGAGCGAGGCCGGCAAGGCCGCGTTCGGTCGCCATGACGACGGCGGTGCCGAACGGCGAGGCATGCAGGCCGTAACGGATGGTCAGGCCTTCGCCGGCCGCCTTCCATTCGCCGGGCGACATTGCTTCATGGGTGACGAAGAGGTCGTGCAAGCGGCTGGGGCCGGACAGGCCGACTTCGTAGGTGGCGTCGAGCACGCTCGCGGACTGGCG
The DNA here is from genome assembly GCA_049288525.1 of Xanthobacteraceae bacterium. Taxonomy (GTDB): domain Bacteria; phylum Pseudomonadota; class Alphaproteobacteria; order Rhizobiales; family Xanthobacteraceae; genus BOG-931. Next base: position 1,662 of record JBAQHW010000052.1, on the reverse strand, counting down.
CAGGAGCCGCCGCGCGCCGTCCAGCGTCAACGCCTGCAGGAACGCTTTCGGCGTGATGCCGGCCCAGCGGCGGAATAAATGATGCAATTCGGTCGGCGTCACGCCGGCGGCGTCGGCAATGGTTTCGATTTCGGGCTGTTCGCGCCAATGGCCGCGGATATGGCCGATGGCGCGGCGCACCACGTCATAATCGGCGGCGGCTTCGGAGAGCTTGGTCGAATCGGAAATGCGATCGGGCGACAGCATGGATGCCTCCATCATTTGATCCCGATCTAGTGGGCCGCAGCGGCCTAAACCACCCGATTTCTGCGCGGAATTAGCTTATTCGAACACCGTCCGGGTCGGTCCGCGCTTGGCTTCGCCCAACGCGTTCGACAGCGCCAGCGCGAAACTTTCTTTTTCATTCGGACCCAGAAACGCGGCGACCGGCCAGCGCCGGCCGCGCGACACCAGAAACAGCCGTTCGATGCCGAATTCCTCGTGCACGATGCGGTCGAGCCGCACCCATAGCGGATTAAGCGTGAATTCGCGCACCCGGCCGCGATGGCTGACCTGGCGCACCGTCAATTCGGACGCGGTGACGGTGACTTCCTCATAGGCCCGGGCGCTGCGGTAATTGGCGCGGAAGGCGAGATAAACCAGCAGCACGTCGAGCCCGAAAAATCCGCATACCGGCCACGCCCCCATGGCCACGAAAGCAATGCCGGAGGCAAAGCTCAGGCCGCCGAGGCAGGCCATGAAAATCACGAAGCCTTTCGGCCCGAGCGAGCGATGCGGCGTGATGACCGCCGAGAAAATTTTCGCTTCGGCGGGGACGTCCGATGGGTTGTCGCCGGTGTTGTCGCTGTCCATGGGGCTCATTATACGGGACAGATGGGGCCGAGAACCATGATGCGAAAGAAGGCGGCGCGGAAGAAACCGGCGCGGAACAAACCCGCGAAGACCGCCCGGCAACGCCTGACCGCCGCCCGCAAGGGCAAGCCTCCCCATGTCACGGCGGCACGCCTCAAGCCGGCCAAGGCGCGGCGGCGGGCGGACGCCAAGGCCGGGCACGGCGCCCTGCCGCAGTGGACGGCGGCCGAGATCGAAGAAGCGTTCCGCCGTTTTGCCGCCGCCAATCCGGTGCCGCGCACCGAATTGCAGTCCGTCAATCCGTTCACGCTCTTGGTCGCGGTGGTGCTCTCGGCGCAAGCGACCGATGCCGGCGTCAACAAGGCAACGCCGGCGCTGTTTGCGCTCGCCGACACGCCGGAGAAAATGCTCAAGCTCGGCGAAGATAAAGTACGCGACCTGATCAAGACCATCGGACTGTTTCGCACCAAGGCCAAGAACGTGGTGGCGCTGTCGCGCATTTTGGTCGAACAGCACGGCGGGCAGGTGCCACGCGACCGCGAGGCGCTGGAAGCTTTACCCGGCGTCGGCCGCAAGACCGCGAACGTGGTGCTCAACGTCGCCTTCGGCGAGCCGACCATCGCGGTCGACACCCACATTTTCCGCGTCGGCAATCGCACCGGGCTCGCCGTCGGCAAGACGCCGCTCGAGGTCGAGATGAAGCTGATGGATGTGGTGCCAAAGAAATACCTGCTGCACGCCCATCACTGGCTGATCCTGCACGGCCGCTACACCTGCGTGGCGCGGCGGCCGTTGTGCGAAAAATGCATC
>JBAQHW010000051.1:0-12518 GCA_049288525.1 Xanthobacteraceae bacterium | reverse complement strand
CCGGACGGACCACGATGCTCGGCAGACGAATGCCGACGCCGTCGAGGAACCCGCGGCGGGTGTAATCGGCCAGCAGGAGTTCGACCGCCGCCTTCTGGCTGCCGTAGGACGTCAGCGGCGTGAGGTGAAATTCGTCGCCGATCGCTGGCGGGAACGGCGCGCCGAACACCGCAATCGACGAGGTGAAGACGAGCCGCGGCCGGTAGCCATCGCCGACCGCGCGGACCGCCTCGAACAGGGTGCGCGAACCGTCGAGATTGACCCGCATACCCTTTTCGAAATCGAGTTCGGCCTCGGCGGAAACCACGCCGGCAAGATGGAAGATCACCTCAGGCCGGCCGGCGACGGCCACCCGCACGGCAGTGGAATCGGCGATATCGGCGGCGCTGGTTTCGGCTTTGCCGGAGAAATGCTCCGGCACCTGCGGCGCGACGACGTCGATCAAAGTGAGCTGGTCGATGGCATGGCCGTTGAGCGCACCGTCGCGCACAAGCCGCGCCGTCAGCTTGCGCCCGATCATCCCCGCGGCGCCGGTGATAAGGATGTGCATCAAAGCCTTCCTCTTTAATGTCATGGTCCGCGAAGGCGGACCATCCCGTAGTCACTGCGCTCGCAGTCTTGATCGCAGGGCAAATTTCAAACAGCCGTGGTTACTGATCGTCCGCTTTCGCGGACGATGACAAGGCCGCGGGTTGACGGTCCCAAGTTACAGCGCCATGCCGCCGTCAACGAGATGCGCCTGGCCGGTAATGTAGCTTGACTCGTCGCTGACGAGGAAGACCGCGAGCGCAGCGACTTCCTGCGCCGTGCCAAGCCGACCCATCGGCTGGCGATCGACGAAGGCCTGGCGAACCACCGCGGACGACTTTCCGCTCTGTTGCGACAAGGCCGCGATGCGCTCGTCGAGCGACGGCGACTCGATCGTCCCCGGGCAAACGGCATTGCAGCGGATGCCGTGGCGGATGAAATCGGCGGCGACCGACTTGGTCAAGCCGATCACCGCGGCTTTGGTCGCGCCGTAGGCGTAACGATTGGGCACGCCGCGGATCGACGACACCGCCGAGGAAATATTGACGATCGCGCCGGACTTTTTCTCCACCATGCCCGGCAAGAACGTCTTGATCATGCGGTGCATCGATTTGACGTTGAGATCGAAGGAAAAATCCCAGTCTTTCTCGGTGCAATCGAGCACCGAGCCGTTGGCGACATAGCCGGCGCAATTGACCAGAATGTCGAGCGCGCCGAACTCGCGCGCAATCGCGCCGGCAAGCGCGTCGATGGCGTCCTGCGCGCGCACGTCGAGCTTTTGCCGCTTCGCCGCCTGCAGACCTGCCAATTTCTCCTCGGCCAGATCGGTGGCGATCACCGTGGCGCCCTCGGCGGCGCACGCCTCGGCGATGGCGCGGCCAATCCCCTGCCCGGCGGCGGTGACGAGAGCGATCTTGCGGCGGAGCCTGTCAGTCATTTGCTTCTCCCGGGATTGGCACCATTGAGGTCCGCGAGGCTGAGTTTTTGCCGGCCTTCGCCGTCGAAATTCGCCGGGTCGAGCCAACGCTCGAAGCTGCGTTTGCGCTCTTGCCATTCGCTGTCGAGCATCGAGAACCAGGCGACGTCGCGATTGCGGCCTTCCTTTGTGATCATGTTCTGGCGGAAAGTTCCCTCATAAGTGAAACCGTACCGCAGCGCGGCCCGCCGAGAAGGCGCATTCAGCGCATCGCACTTCCATTCGTAACGCCGGTAACCCAGCGCCTCGAACACGTAACGCGCCAACAGATATTGGGTTTCGGTACCGAGCCGCGTCCGTTGCAAGGCCGGCGAATAGAGCACGTGGCCGACCTCGATCACGCGATGCTGCGGCACGATCCGCAACAGCGTCACATAACCGACAGCGCGGTCGAATGGATCGACGATGGCGTAAGCGTAAGGGTCCTCCGCCGCGGCGCGCTTGTCGATAAAGGCGAGAAACGCGTCCTCGGCAACAAACGGGCCGTCCGAAGCGATATAAGTCCACACCTTGTCATGCCCGGCGAACACCGCCCACAGATCGGCGGCATGCTCCGGCCCGAGCTTTTCCAGCCGGCCGTAACGGCCTTTCATCGTCACCGGCCCAGGACGCGGCGCCGGATTTGGGTCGACCGGAAGGCCGATCGGCTGGCCGGTTATCGGATGCGGTTCTGATCTGGTCGTCATGGGAACTTTTTGCGGTCTTCAGCGAAGAATTTGTTGAGCTCTTGGTTGGTGATCAGCCCGGCGAAACCGTCGAATTTGCCGTCCTTCGCGATCTCGGTTGCCGTCCTTACGAAAGCGTGCATCGCCACTCGCGCCAGCGAGCCGCCGACGCTGATGCGGCGCACACCCATTCCCGCAAGATCGTCGACCGTGAAGCCGAAGGCGCCGCCGTTGAGAAAGTTCACCGGCTTCGGCGCCACCGCCTGTACCACCGCTTCGATCTGCTCCCGCGTTTTGATGCCCGGCGCATAGAGACAGTCGGCGCCCGCCGCGGCGTAGGCCTTGAGCCGGCGAATGGCGTCATCGAGATTGTCGACGCCGCGTACGAAGTTCTCCGCGCGCGCGGTGAAGACGACCTCGCCACCGGCGCGATCAATCGCGGCGCGCGCGGTCTTGACCCGCGTCACTGCGGTGTCGAGATCGTAGAGCGGCATCTTGCCGTCATTCGGGGAATCTTCGATCGACAGCCCGGAAACGCCGGTCGCAATACAGCGCGTCACGTTCTCGGCAAGACCATCGAGGTCGCCGGCAAGGCCGTCCTCGAAATCAGCATTGAGCGGCACGTCGGTCGCTGCCGCCAGCTCGCGAAAATGCGCCAGCACCTGGTCGAGGCTGAGCGCGCCGTCGGCAAAGCCCTGGGCATGAGCATAGCCGGAGCTGGTGGTCGCAAGCGCCGGAAAGCCGAGACCTTGCAAATAGCGCGCGCTGCCCGCGTTCCACGGATTGGGAATGACGAAGCAGCCGGACTCGTGGAGCTTGCGGAATGTTTTGCGCTTGTCGGCGGCCGACGGACGGTTCCCGGGCATGATGACCTTACCCTAATGATTTGCCCGGATGACGGGCCCTAGTGATTATCGCGCGGCACGAATTTTTGCGCGACGCGCTGATATTTGACTGCCGGATCGAGCACCATGCCGTTGCCGAGCTGATCGACCATGCGGCGCTGGATTTCCTGCCATGGCGTCTGGCTCGCCGGATAGCGATAGCCGCCGTTGGCGGCGAGCGCCGCACGGCGCGCGGCGAGCTCTTCGGCCGAGATCAGGATATCGGCGGTGCCCTTGTTGAGATCGATGCGGACGCGATCGCCGGTTTGCACCACCGCCAGGCCACCGCCCGCCGCCGCTTCCGGCGAGGCGTTCAAAATCGACGGCGAACCGGAGGTTCCCGACTGCCGGCCGTCGCCGACGCAAGCGAGCGCGGTGACGCCCTTTTTTATCAGCGCGGCCGGCGGCTGCATGTTCACCACTTCCGCCGAGCCGGGATAGCCGATGGGTCCGGCGCCGCGCATGACCAGGATCGCATGCTCATCGATCCCGAGCGCGGGATCGTCGATGCGGCGGTGGTAATCCTCAGGCCCGTCGAAGACGGCGGCACGGCCCTCGAACGCATTGAGGTCTTTCGGATTGGAGAGATAGCGCTGGCGGAACTCATCGGAGATGACACTGATCTTCATGATCGCCGAGTCGAACAGGTTGCCGCGCAGAACCTTGAATCCGGCCTGGGCCTTCATCGGCTTGTCGTAAGGCCAAATCACTTTCGCATTTGTCGTTTTTGCCTGCGACACGTTTTCGGCAATGGTCTTGCCGTTGATCGTCAGCGCGCCGCCATGCAGCCGCCCGGCCGCGTGCAGTTCGTGCAGCACCGCCGGCAAGCCGCCGGCGCGATAGTAATCCTCGCCCAGATATTCGCCGGCCGGCTGCATGTTGACCATAAGCGGCACGTCGTAGCCGACGTTCTCCCAGTCGTCGATCGAAAGCGGCACGCCGACATGGCGGGCGATGGCCTCAAGATGAATCGGCGCATTGGTCGAGCCGCCGATCGCCGAGCAGGCAACGATCGCATTCTCAAAAGCGGCGCGGGTCAAAATGTCGGACGGCTTGAGGTCCTCGCGCACGATTTCCACGGCGCGCCCGCCGGTCTCATAGGCGATTCGCGCGCGCTCACGATACGGCGCCGGGATGGCGGCGCAGCCCGGCAGCGACATGCCGAGCGCTTCGGCCATGGCATTCATGGTCGAGGCGGTGCCCATGGTATTGCAGTGACCGATCGAGGGCGCCGAAGAGGCCGCGATGTCGATAAACTCGTCGTAGTCGATGCGGCCGGCGGCAACGTCCTGGCGCGCCTGCCACAGCGCCGTCCCGGAACCGGCCAGCTTGCCGTTGTAATAGCCGTCGAGCATCGGGCCGCCGGACAGCACGATCGCCGGCGTGTTGACCGTCGCCGCCGCCATCAAACACGCGGGCGTGGTCTTGTCGCAGCCGGTCATCAGCACCACGCCATCGAGCGGATAGCCGAACAGAATTTCGACCAGACCGAGATAAGCCAGATTTCGGTCGAGCGCCGCGGTCGGCCGCTTGCCGGTTTCCTGGATTGGATGCACCGGGAACTCGAAGGCGATGCCGCCGGCGGTGCGAATGCCTTCGCGCACGCGGTGCGCCAGTTCGAGATGATGGCGATTGCACGGACTCAAATCCGAGCCGGTCTGGGCGATGCCAATGATTGGCTTGCCCGACGTCAGTTCGGCGCGCGTCAGGCCGAAATTGAGGTAGCGCTCGAGATAAAGCGCGGTCATGCCAGGATTGTCGGGATTGTCGAACCAAAGCTGCGAACGTAGACGGTGCTGCGACTGCGCGGGCGGCTTGCCATTTTTCGCCATCACCTAACTCCAGAATTAATTCCTGAACTCGCGTCGATGCCTGCAATGCAATTTATGCAATGCCCGCACAGTCAACGATGGATGGGGCAAATATACGCCGATGCCGGCTGCGGCCTATTGCGATCCGCAAATAACTGCCGAGGGTTAGACAGTGCTGTACCCAATTCTGGGCATGCTGCGCTGCAATATTATTGCAATATTATAATGTGATGCGGATCACAAAAATTCCAATTAAGGCAATGATTTCGAATAACTATTTTGTGACATGGTCGTGACGCAAGCGGCCTTGTGCAGTGCAAAATAAAAGATACCTCAAGGCCACGGGCGATTGGTAATTGGAGAATGCAAAATGAATTCGCTTAAGACCAAGCTGGCTTTCTCGGCGCTGATTGTCGCCGTGCTGGCAACCCCGGCCTTTGCCCAGGGCCACCATTCGCGCCGGCAGCTCGAGGACTACGCGCCGAATGCGGTGATCCAACAGGCACAGCCGTTGCACTACCCGAATGGCGCCGTCAAAACCGGAACTGTCGATTCGTATGAGTCCGGCGCGATGTTCAATCTCGGCTACTAAGCCGCGCGACGTCAGCCCCTGACGCTGCAACAAGTCGGAAGCCCCGGATCTCGGTCCGGGGCTTTCTGTTTTTCCGGCACGTTTGCTTTTGCTGCCGGATTGGGTTGAATGGCCGCGTTAAAAGCCGCTGTTGGCGCATGATCGGGAGAAAACGCCATGCTGAAAACGGTCGCCGCGTTTGATCGCATCGGCGAGGAAAATGCGTTCGCGGTGCTGGCGCGCGCCATGGCGCTCGCCGCGGCCGGCCGCGACATCATCAATCTCGGCATCGGCCAACCCGATTTTCGCACGCCTGATTTCATCGTCGAGGCGGCGATCAAGGCAACGCGCGACGGCCATCACGGTTACACCCCCGCGGCCGGCATTTTGCCGCTACGCGAAGCGGTAGCACGTGACCTCGAACACCGCTTCAAGGTCAGCGTTTCGCCCCACGAAGTGATGATCATGCCGGGCGGAAAGCCCACCATGTTCATGTCGATCATGATGTTCGGCGCGCCCGGCGTCGATATCCTCTATCCGGATCCCGGCTTTCCAATCTACCGCTCGATGATCGAATTCACCGGCGCGCGGCCTATCCCAGTGCCGATCCGCGAGGAGAATAATTTCGCTTTTTCGGCGGAAGAGACGCTCAAGCTGATCACGCCGCAGACGCGGCTGTTGATCGTCAATTCGCCGGCCAATCCGACCGGCGGCGTCACCCCTAAGGTAGAAGTCGACAAGCTCGTCGCCGGGCTCGAGCGCTATCCCGACGTCGCGGTGATGTCGGACGAAATTTATGATCATATGGTCTATGATGGCGAGGCGCATGTTTGTCTGTTGACCTATCCGTCGATACGCGACCGGCTGATCCTGCTCAACGGCTGGTCCAAGACCTACGCGATGACCGGCTGGCGGCTCGGTTATGCGGTTTGGCCCGGCAAGCTTTACGACTACGCGCGCAAGCTCGCCGTCAATCTGCATTCCTGCGTCAACGCGCCGACCCAATATGCCGGCTTGGCGGCGCTCACCGGCCCGCAGGACGAAGCGGCCCGCATGGTCGCGGAATTCGATCGCCGCCGCGCCATCGTGGTCGCCGGCCTGAACCGGCTGCCGGGCATTTCCTGCGCCACGCCGAAGGGCGCGTTTTACGCGTTTCCCAACATCAAGCGCACCGGGTGGAAGGCGAAGGCGCTGGCGGCCTCGCTGCTCGACGAGTCAGGTGTGGCGCTGATCGGCGGCCCCGATTTCGGCGTGCTCGGCGAAGGCTATATGCGGGTATCCTATGCCAATTCGACCGAGAATATTTTGAAGGCGCTCGACCGCATGGGCGAATTTTTGGCGACCCGCAAGGCCGCGTAATTTGCAGCTTCATTGCAATGACGAATGACTAGCCCTGCTGCGTCAGCCAGAAGCCGACGGCGACGATCGCCAGCCCCGCGAGCTGCGACGTGCTCGGCACCTCGCCGAGCGTGAAATAGCCGATCAGGAGTGTGAACGGCGGCACCAGCGCCGGAAACAAGGCGGCGCGTCCGACGCCGATCAGGATCACGGAGCGGGTGAACAGATAGACCGCGCCGGCGCCGGCAAAGGCGCCCTGCACGAGCGCCTGCATCGCATTTTCGGCCAAACCCGCGGCCAAAAGATTTTTGAAATCGAGGGCCAGAAACGGCAGGCCGACGAGCGACAGCAGGCTGGTTATCGCCACCGCCGGCATCGCCGGAATGCGCCACAGCCGCAACAGCATGCCGAAGACCGCAAACGAGCAGCCGGCGGCGACGAACAACAGGTCGCCGAAAACGGCGCCGCCGCCCATGCTGCGCAAGGCCTCGGCGCCGATCACCGCAAGCCCGATCAGCATCGCGATCGCGCCGCCGATGCGCCGCGGCGGCAACGGCTCTTTCACGAAGACCCGCGCCAGGATGAGACCACCGAGCGCGGCGCAGGACGGTTGAATGATGGCGCCATGGCCGAGCGGCACGTAGACGTAGCCGTAGTAGCTCCACAGCGCGAGCGGCAGGCCGCCGAAAGCGGTAATGGTGATACCGCGCCGCCAGCCGATACCGCCGAGATTTTTAAAGCCATACGCGGCGACGACCGGAATGAGCACCAGACCCGGCCAGATATAGCGATGCAAGGCCAGCACCAGCGGCGACAGGCCGTGGGTAACTCCTTGCCGGGCGGCGACAAAGCCCAGCGCCCAAAACAAGGCCGCGCCGGTGCCGCAGGCAACGCCCCATGCCGTGGGGTATTTCGCGGCCAAGGTTTTGGGCGAATCCATCGCGAACCATAGTCCGCGGCGATTTGCCGGGACAACATGCGATTGCGCGTGGCAGGCTTCGCCGACTGCGAAGTCGAGCCCCTTCTCAGGCTCGATGCCGCTGCTATCTTCGCGCGGCAAGCAAGGGCACAACGCCCGGAGGAACCGTGGCCGAGGCGAGCGCAGGCGAATACGATTACATCATTGTCGGCGCCGGCTCGGCCGGCTGCCTGCTGGCCAACCGGCTGTCCGCCGATACCGGCAAGCGGGTTCTCATTCTCGAAGCGGGCGGCCGCGACAACTGGATCTGGTTTCACATTCCGGTCGGCTATCTGTTCGCCATCGGTAACCCGCGCTCGGACTGGATGTTCAAGACCGAGCCGGAGCCGGGGCTCAACGGCCGCAGCCTCAATTATCCGCGCGGCAAGGCGATCGGCGGCTCGTCGGCGATCAACGCCATGATCTATATGCGCGGCCAGGCCGCCGACTACGATCATTGGCGGCAGCTCGGTCTTGGCGGCTGGGGCTGGGACGACGTGCTGCCGTATTTCAGGAAACACGAGAATCACTTCCTCGGCGACAGCGCGGCGCACGCGACCGGCGGCGAATTGCACGTCTCGGCGCCGCGCGTGCGCTGGGATCTGCTCGACGCCTTCCGCGCCGCCGCCGAACAGGCGGGCATCAAATCCATCGCCGATTTCAATTGCGGCGACAACGAAGGCATCTCCGCCTTTCACGTCAATCAGAAGCGCGGGCGGCGTTGGTCGGCGGCCAGCGCCTTCCTCAAGCCGGCGCGGCATCGCGCCAATCTGAGGCTGGAAACCGGCTGCCTGGCCGAAGGCATCGTGTTCGAGGGCAAGCGCGCCGCCGGCGTGCGCTGGCGGCAGAACGGCGTTGCGCGCACGGCGCGTTGCCGCGGCGAAGTCATCCTGGCGGCCGGCGCAATCGGCTCGCCGCAGCTGCTGTTGCTTTCCGGCATCGGGCCGGCGGCCGATCTGCGCGAGCACGGCATCGACGTCGTCGCCGACCGGCCCGGCGTCGGCGCCAATCTGCAAGACCATTTGCAATTGCGTCTGATCTTCAAGGTCGACGGCATCACCACGCTCAACGAGCGTTATCATTCGCGGTTCGGTTTCGCCGGCATGTTTGCCGAATATGCGCTGTGGCGGCGTGGCCCGCTGGCCATGGCGCCGTCGCAGCTCGGCCTGTTCACCCGCTCCGATGCCGATCAGGCGCGCGCCAATCTGCAGTATCACGTACAGCCTTTGTCGCTCGACAAGTTCGGCGAGCCTTTGCACGCCTTTCCCGCGTTCACGGCAAGCGTCTGCAATCTGCAGCCGACCAGCCGGGGCGCGATACGGCTGCGCTCGCGCGAGCCGAACGACGCGCCGCGGATTGCGCCCAATTATCTGACGACCGACCAGGACCGCCGCATTGCCGCAAGTTCGATCCGCCTGACCCGGCGCATCGCGGCGCAGCCGGCGCTCAAGCCCTATCATCCGGACGAATATCTGCCCGGCGCCGCGGTGCACGACGACGAAACCGCACTGATCAAGGCGGCGGGCGACATCGGCACGACGATTTTTCATCCCGTCGGCACCGCGAAAATGGGGCTGCCCAGCGATCCGATGATGGTGGTCGATCACCGGTTGCGCGTTGCCGGCGTCGAGCGGCTGCGCGTCATCGATGCCTCCGTGATGCCGACGATCACGTCGGGCAATACCAACGCGCCGACCATGATGATCGCCGAGAAAGGCGCCGCCATGCTGCGCGAGGATGCCAAAGGCGGCTCGGCATGAACCTGCATTGGCGCGCGCAAGCGATGCTGGTCGACCCGGCCGCCGAATGGGCGGCGATCGCCAGCGAACCCGGCGATCCGGCTTATGTGCTGAGCCACTACGTGACCGTGCTGGCGCTGATTCCGGCTGTGTTCAGCTTCATCGGCGCCTCGCTCGTCGGGGTCGTGATGCCGAATCTCGGTCTCGTGCGCGCTTCGCTGTTCAACGGCGTGTTCGGCGCCATCGTCGGCTATGCGATAAGCTGCGCCAGCGTGCTGGTGCTCGGCATCCTCATCAATCTGATCGCGCCGCTGTTCGGTGGCCGCCGCGATTTCGATAACGCCTTCAGGCTCGCGGTCTATTCCTTTACGCCGGTCTGGCTCGCCGGTATTTTCCTGGTGCTGCCAGGCTTGCGGTTTCTGACGCTGACAGGATTTTATGGCACCTATCTGCTGTGGCTCGGTCTGCCGCGGTTAGGCAAAGCGACCGCGCAACAATCGGCCGGCTTCACCTTATTGATCGCGGTCTGCGCTTTCGCGCTCGTGTATTTCGGCGCCATGCTGCAAAGCGTGGTGTTCGGCACGGCCGGACTATAACCGCTTCAAGCCGTTTGCCCCTGTTACCTCTGATTTCGCGCGTTTCCCGCCGACAAGCTTTGCCGATGGCCCCGCGGCCGTGCGGCGTTGGACCGCTATCTTCGATGCAATCTTTGGTTGACTATATAAGTTAATGCATCCTAGAGTAACTATCGGCGGTTGAGCCAACTTAGACGCGACGAATTGAACAGCTCGGCAGGGGCGGCGGTATACCCGCACGTCCCAACTGCGCCCAGCGCCGGTCCGAGGGCGCGTTTCGATCCGCCACGACCTGCAACCCGGAGAGCGACCATAATGGTCGGCAATTCAGATGGGCGGACGATCGACGTAGCCATCGTCGCCGACGTGACGCGACTTCTGGCGGGCAATGCCGCGACCGGCACCGACATCCAGCCGGCGAATGCCGAAGCCGTGAATGTTATCAGCCCGCGCAGTCGGTTGGTTTTGGCGACCTCGCCAAGGCAAGCCATTCGGGGAGCTTCCAACACGATCGCGCTCGAGGTTTGTGCGGGCGACACGGTCCGCTTCTATGCAAAATCCGGATCGAACAATTTCGAGGAGGCCGTTCTCATCGAGAGCATAAGCCCGATCGACGACGGCGACACACTGCAGGATTTCGCGCTCGTGAGTGCCGAGCGAAACGCGGTCGCGCCGCGCGATGACGACAATATTTTCCCTGCGCGTTTCCCCCAGCAGGAATTCTGGTTTTGGCAGTGCGTGGTTACGACGGACGGCGAGCCCCACTGCGACGTTCTCCTCGCGGTTTATGACCGCGATGAGCAAGGCCGGCCACACTTTGTCGGCCATTACCGGTGGGGTCTGCAACTCACCGTGACATTGACCTCACCATCACCAGTCGTACCCACCAAGGAGAGACGTCATGAGTAAGACGATCAATATTCTGATTGCAATCGACACGGATGCCGTAGTGAAGAACTATCCCAATCCCAGTAAGGACCAGGATCATCCGACCGGCATCGCGCACAATATGGGCTACATGGTCTGCACCGGAACAACCGTCACTTCCGGGCAGGGCACCGGCGACTTGGAATTCAATGCACTGGTCGGCGACACCGTGCGCGCCTTCGCCACCTCGGGCTCCGACAATTTCGAAGACGCGGTGCTGCTCTACGGCATGCCGAAGTTCAGCGGCGACCAGGTATTCAGCACGTTCAACTACCAGGATTTCACCAAAACGACGGTGAACCCGCAGTCCACGACACAGCCGCTGCCGGCCAAAATCGTCGAAGAGGAATTCTGGTTCTATCAGGCCAGCGTCGTCAGAAAGGGCACCGAAGGCTACATGGTGGTATTCGCGCTCTATAGCCGCGATCAGAACACCGGAAACCCCGTCCTCAAGGGCTACTACGCCTGGGATCCGATCATCCGGGTCGCCGGCTGACCAAGCGTAGCCCGGATCGACGCAGTCCGTATTCGGGCTACTTTTTCATCAAGGTGCCCTGATGATCTGTGTGCACGCCTTCGGCAAGCCGGCCAGCGTCAGTTGCGGTCTGGGCTTCGCCGGCACTTTCGGCGGCGCCGGGTGCAGCACCGATTCCTTGAACCAATAATCGAGCGCGTGGCCGCAACCGTCGCCGGCGGGCACCGGCGGCTGATCCTTGCATTCCTTGTCGCCCGGCGGACAGGCGAGCCGGACGTGAAAGTGTTCGGCGTGGCCCCACCACGGCCGCACCTTGGCAAGCCACAGGCGATCCGCACCGGCCTCGCTGCACATTTGTTTTTTGATCGCGGCGTTGACGAAGATGCGGACGACGTCCGGATCTTCCGATGCGGTCTTGATCAATTCGGTGCGGGTATGCGTCCACACTTTCGGATCGACGCCGAGGCGGTCGGGCGCGACCATATCGACGGCGCCGTCCATTTCGCGCTCCTCGCGGCTGAGCACGTGATCGGGCATCGGCGTGAACCAGATGTCGACATCGAGCCCGATCTGATGGCTGGCATGGCCGGTGATCATCGGGCCGCCGCGCGGCTGTGCCATGTCGCCGATCAAAAGCCCGTTCCAGCCGACCTTCTTGGCGTTGGCGCCGAACCGCTCGATGAAGCGAACGAGCCGCGGCGTGCCCCAATTGCGATCGCGCGACAGCCGCATGACCTGCCAGGCCGGGCCGGTAATCGGCAGCGTCACGGCGCCGGCAAGACAGCCGTCGGCGTAAGAGCCGATCGGCTGCGCCGAGCCGGGATAGGGCGTCAGGGCACGGCCGAACAATTCCTTGGCCGGTATCTTCGGCGAGTCGGGATTGGCGAGCGGCGGCAGCGGCTGCGGGTTGAGCGTGCCGGGCGGGGTCGGATCGAGCGTATCGGTATTCGTTGCCGGCGCGGCGTTTTCGGCCGGCGCGGCGGTACCCTGCGCCATTGCCGGATGATCGGCCGCAATAGCACCGCCAAGGATCAGCAGAAGGACAACACTCGCAAGACTGCGCATCAGCGG
>JBAQHW010000050.1:0-9971 GCA_049288525.1 Xanthobacteraceae bacterium | reverse complement strand
GCGCATGGCATGATATCGGGCGCGGTGGCGGCGCCAATGCGTGTGAAGCCAGCGATGACGACGAACGTGGCTTGGCGATAGAGCGGGCTTCACCGCTTCGGGCGCTTTGGGCGTTTGCGGACTTTCGGAAGGTGGCGTCGGCGCCTCGATCACCGGCGCCGGACCCGGGGCCGACAACCCGCTCGGCGCGGCCGGCGAAACCGGTGCGAGCGGCGGCTGCGTCACCGTGTTCGGCGTTGACGGATTGAATGTCGGCGACGGTTGCGTGATGGGCGGCGTGACCGGCTGCGCTCGCGCCTGGCCGATAGCGAACACTGCAATCATCGCGGCGAGCGAGACAGCCGCGACGAAATACGCGGCCGGTCGTTCAACCCCTGTCGTCGCCATTGCAGTCTCCCCTTGGGTCCCGTCGGTCCCGAACGCCGTTCACCAGCGGCAAACGGGACCCGCTATTTGTCCACCTGCGTGGCGTTCTGGGTGATCCAGTCCACCGCCTCGGCCTTGCTGGCAAAGCCTTCGATGCGCCGTTCGTGGCCCTCGTGGTAGCGAATGACCACGTGCCAGCCCGTTCCCGTCTTATCGGGAAAGGGCTCCATAACCGGTAGCTGTTCAGAATCCGTCATGGCGGCAATATGCGCTAGCCCGGTGTCGGCTTCCAGCCCCGCCGTGGACGACTGACCGATTCGTCATTCCGCGCTCCGACACCAAGCCGAGAATCGTGCCGGATTCCGTAAACGAGAGGTGAATCCGGCAAAAAACAAAGTTTGGGACTCACGGCGTGAGTCTCGTTCAAGCTCCGTCTGCCGATTCTTGATAACCGTTTTGGAGCCGGCGATGCACAAGGCCCTCTTCTTCGCGCTCTTGGCCGCTTGCGCGGTCAATGTAGCGTGCCTGTGCGGTCACCTGTAGGCGGCACACGAGGGCGGCAGCGATCGCCAACACCCCTTTCTTTCTTTCGTCACCACCGGGCTTGACCCGGTGGTCCATGCTGAGCGTGCGATGGCGGAACGACGCTGTCACTATTGTTGGCTGTCGAGCTTCGCAAAACCAAAGTGCGAGCGGGA
Source organism: Xanthobacteraceae bacterium (assembly GCA_049288525.1). Taxonomy (GTDB): domain Bacteria; phylum Pseudomonadota; class Alphaproteobacteria; order Rhizobiales; family Xanthobacteraceae; genus BOG-931. The sequence continues at coordinate 8,907 of JBAQHW010000050.1, read as the reverse complement.
AACCGGCACGGATTGCCGGATCAAGTCCGGCAATGACGAAGGAGGAACACCGTGAAGCAGCGATCAGCGCGAACTTCGCGACGAACGCTTGGCGGGCGAAGGCTTGGCGGACGAAGGCTTGGCGGCACTGCGCCGCCGGTCTTCCTCGTTCAACTGCATCAAAACCACAAACAGCTCATGCGATAATTTCTGCGGCGCTTGGTAACGTTCCCGCAGGCCGTCGCCGATCATCGCCTGCATGGTCCGGTGCAGCGTCACCGGATCATTTTCGCCACGCGGCGCGGCAGCAGCCGATTCGTCGCGTTCCAATACCAGGGTTGACATCGCGTCCCCCTTCGCAGCCAGCTCCCCATGCTCTTTAATCGAACAATCGCTAAGTTGTTCCGCCGCATTGCGACGGTCCTCCCGGCTGTTTCAGGCGAACGGGTAACCGGAAACGCCGGCGCCGGCCCGGATATAGCCGACGCCGATGGCATTGAGCAGGCCCTCGATGCGGCCCACGGTCTGCTCAAGCAGGCTCGCCGGCTCGCCGGCCTCGATCTGGCTCTTAAGCGCGAACAGGCCTTGATTGGCGAGGTCGAGACGGCGCGCCAGCACCATGGTGACGTAAACCAGCGCCGCCGGATCGGCCAGAACATGCGTGGCATCGGCGACATAAAAATCGGACGCTTCCAGCGTGTGGACGTCGGCGCCATGCGGCTGATCGAGCAGCGCCGAAAGCTCGCCGAACACCGCGCCCGGTTCATTCACCGTGGCAAGCTCGGTGCCGCTTTTGACGATGGCGACGGCGCCGCTGCGCAGAATCAGAAGCCGCCCGGTCTTGGTGCCTTCGGCGAATACGGTCTCGCCCGCCTCGAAGCGTTCGAGCGGCAGCGCCGCCAGCCGCTCTTGCCAGGCCGCGGGATCGTGGATCGGCGCCATCGCCAGAGCCCCCAAATGGATTGCCCAAATGTAGCGCTTAACGCGCCGCGTTACGCGAGGCCCGTCGCGGGCCCGCCGCAACAGGTACTATGCCGGCGCGCGCCGGCGCAACATGGTTGCGCTCACCGCGGTCGGATGCCTTACAGCCGTACCGCGATCCGCGCTATTATAGCTCCAGACCTAACCCAAGGTGCCCGCCATGGATGACTTTGCGATCGTGCCGGTGATCGTCGTCGAGGACACGCCAAAGCCGCGCCGGCTGGCCACGCTCGGCGAAGCGCGCGCCTATATCGACGAGGCGATGCGTTTGGGCCGGCCGGAGCCGTGGCGCGAAGTGTGGCATCGGTTCAAGAGCGTGAGCGGCGAGGAAGACGCCATCGAGGCGATCGGTGATTTGCGCGAATTGCTCACCGAGGAAGATTTACTGCTTCCCTCACGCTAGCGCATGCATATCCGCATAGGTTTTAAGCCTTGCCGCGCCATAGCGCGTCGAGGCTCAATGGGCCGGGCCCGGCAAACACCAAATAGAGAAAGAAGAAACTGTAGAGGACTGCCGGCTCCCCGCCACTGAGCAGCGGGAAAAAGCTCCTCGGCGCGTGATCGAGGAAATAGCCGATCGCCATCTCGCCCGACATCAGAAATGCGGCTTGGCGGGTGAACAGACCGAGCGTCACCAGAATGCCGCCGGTGAATTCGATGGTGCCGGCGAAGAACTCGAGCTGGGGAAAATGCGGCATCGTCCCGTGCGGAGGAAACCCGACCAACTTGGCCAGGCCATGCTCGAAGAACAACAGCGCGGCCATGATGCGCAGAATGCTCAGCATGTATGGGGCAAAGCGATCGAGCGGCGTGGCCGGCTTCGCCAGCTGCGAGGTTTGCGGTGAGGCAGCGGCATCGAGCATCGGCAAATCACTCCGTGGCGCTTTAATATTTGGCGCTTTAATACGCGGCGCTTTGATATGCGGCGCCTTGCTACGCGGCTCCTGGTAGGCAATCGCGCGCGCACGCGCACATCACAAAAAGCTGATGGGACGAAATCGCGGGGTGCTCTGCGCCGGGCGCAAGGCGCTCCGCCGGGTAAAGGCCTGCCTAACTGTCAGGCAGGCCGGTTCCGCAAACCAATCGGCGCCTTGCCACGTCCTTGCGAACGTGGCTTAACCTGCCCCGAATTCCGAGGAGACGACGATGCGATTTTTCCTACCGTCGAGAGTGAGCGCCGCCCTGACCGTCGTTGCCGCGATCGCCGCTGGCGTTCTTGTCACGGCGAGCGCGCCGGCGCGGGCCCAGCATGTGACCATGACCGCCGACGGGCTCGGCATCATCGACACCAAGGTCGGTACCGGCGCGATGCCGAAAGCGGGGCAGACCGTCGTCGTCGATTACACCGGCTGGCTCTATAACAACGGCAAGCGCGGCAAGAAATTCGACTCCTCCGTCGATCGCGGCCAACCGTTCGATTTTCCGCTCGGCAAGGGCCAGGTTATTCCCGGCTGGGACGAAGGCGTTGCCTCGATGAAGGTCGGCGGCGAACGCACGCTGATCATCCCGCCGAGCCTCGGCTATGGTTCGAATGGCGCCGGCGGCGTCATTCCACCGAACGCCACGTTGTTGTTCGACGTCAAATTGCTGGCGGTGAAATAGCCGGCAGCCGGGCGGCCGGCACCGAGACCGGCCGCATCAAGGCTCTTCCGTAGGCGGCAGGATGCGCGTCTCGTGAAAGCGCGCGGCGTGCATTTCATAGACTTCGCGCACCAGAATATGCGTCGCCACCTCATTCTCGGTGCGGCCGAGTTTGCCGAGCGTGGCCAACAAAGCCAGATAATTGAATGTCTCGATCGGCAGCGTCAGGCTTAAAGCCCGCGCGTCCGAGCGATTTTCCGGTCGGGCCATGCGAAATTCCTCGGATTAAAACGCCATTATAATGGCATTTTAACTATTGGCAGGCGAGTCGAATCATGCAACTTTCCGATTCGGCGAGGGTTTTCGCTCAACACATTTAAAGCGGCTCCGGTCAGTTTCGCGTACGGCGTTCGCCTTCAGGGCCAACGGGCTTGCATCGCTCAAAGCGCGAATGTGGCTCGGTGATGCGGCGCGTCGCATGAAAACGCGCGGCCGCGCACCGATTTCGCGCTGAAAGCTTTGTACAGTTCCCGCGGGCGCCGGTTGTGCGCGGCTTTCGTCCTGTCGGCGGCCCAGATGGCCGTGGCAATCGCGAGGCCGTGTCATGACCACCACCCCCTGGACTGCGGAGCGGATCGAACAGCTCCGAAATTTCGTCGGCGCCGGGCTGTCTTGCAGCCAGATCGCCACTGAAATCGGCGTCAGCCGCAATGCCGTCATCGGCAAAATCCATCGCCTCGGCATCGGGCCGGGGCGGCCCGCGGCATCGCCGGCGCGTAGCTGCCCTCCACGCGTCCGGCGGCCGCGGCACTCCCCCCAGCCGCGGTTTTTGCGGCTGTTCTCGGCGGAAGCGCCCAGTATCGACGCGACCGCCGCGGCGCCGATCGACACGACGCAGCGGTGCGCGCTCATCGCCTTGGCGCAAGGCAAATGCCGCTGGCCGATCGGCGACCCTTGCCAGGCTGATTTCGTCTTTTGCGGCAGCGACGCGGTCACCGGCTTTTCCTACTGCCCCGGACACGCCCGCATGGCGTACCGGATGGCGGGGCGCCGCAGCGCGTGAATAGGTCGTAACGCGTATTTTGCGGGTTTTGGCCGCATTGTGACGGGATCGCCGCTCGCATTCGCCGTTTCTTCAGGAACCTCGTCTAATGACGAAGCGTCATGACGCCCGCGGCGCAAAACTTACTGGCCGAACTCGACACTACGCTGGTCCAAGCGCCGGCGACGTGGCGGCGTGAGGCGTTACGGCGCATTTCCGATCTATTTGTCGCCGCCGCGGGCGGCTACACTGACGAACAAATCGCGCTGTTCGATCTCGTCTTGAGCCGCCTCAGCCGGAATGCCGATCGGGGGCTACTCGCCGAACTCAGCAATAAACTCGCGCCGCTCGATAGTGGGCCGCCCGAGGTGCTCGGCCGGCTTGCCGGTCATGCCGATATCGCCGTCGCCGGACCGATCCTGGAACGGGCCAAAGCGCTGCCGGACGATAAGATCATCGCCGTCATCGACAACGAGCGGGTCGAACCGAGCCTCCTGAACAAAGTTGCAGCGCGTGCCGCGCTCAGCGAGGCGGTCAGCGATATTCTCATCAAACGCGGCAGTGGGTCGATCCAGCGCAAGGTCATCGATCATCCGAACGCGGTTATCTCGGAAAAGAGCTTCGCCAAGCTGGTGATCGGCATCAATGGCGATAAGGACCTCGCAGCTTCGATCGCGGCGCGATCGGACGTGCCGGAAGACCTGCAATTGTGGCTCGCCAAGGTTTTAGAGCAATAACCAAGCCACGCGCCGCAGCTTTCCTGCCGTGATATCGTGCCGTCCGATTCGATCGGACAGAATTCGATCAGACGGAGGCCTAGCGTGAGCCGCAGCAACGTCCTCTATCTCATCGTCGGCGCGCTTGCGATCGCCGTCGTCGTCCTGGGATATCAGCTCTATCGGGATCGCCATCCGCCGCAGGGGCTGCATATCAATGTCGGCCCCGGCGGTCTGTCAATCCAAGGTAAATAGCCGCGACGAAGAACTCCGACCAAGGAACTTCTTAGTCGCGGTCCCCGCCACCGAATAGTCCGAAGAACGGCAGCGGCTGCGGCGGTGGCGGCTGCGGCGGCAGTGCATCTTGGCTGTCATCGGCATCCCGCCGGTCCGACTGATCGTAAAGGTGGCCGTCGCCGCGATCACCGGATCGGGCGACATCGGCCGGCGGCGGCTGACGGCGCGTATCATATTGCGGCTTCGCGGTCCGATACTTGGCGTGCGCGCTGTCCTCGGCGTTGCGACCGTTGTCGCGGCTATAATCATCATAGATCGGCCGGCCGCGGGCCAAGGACGCTTCACCGGTACGTTCTGTCGCCAGCGGCGTGGCGCGCTTGACCGCAACGTGCCGCCTGACGGCATCCGGCTTGGGTGCGGAATTCGCTGAACTTTCCGCCGTTGAAGTCCCTGCCCTCGGAGTCTTGGCCGTCGTTTCCGGCTCAGCCGGCCGATCGGCCGTAATTGTCTCCGGCGGAACGGTCGCCGGTTGAATGCGAGTCCGCGGCTGTTCGCGCGACAAAGCATCGGGCCACGAGATGTGTTGCGGCTGTGTCTGCTCTTGGTTGGACGCGTCCGTCTGCGGATGCACGACCTCGATCGCGCCCGACGGCGTCGTCCCCATGGCCGCCGCCGCCGTCGGCTGCGCCGGCGGGACGTCATTCGCCGAGACCGGCGCCGCCTCCGAGACCGCTGGCAAGCTGGAAGTCAGGGCAGCGGAGGAATCGAAAACCGCTTGCGCCGGCGCGGCCGGCGCCGGAGTTGCGGTTGCGGCCGCCGGATTGGCTGATCTGGCGGCTGGCGTCGCGGCATCGAAGGTCCGCATCGATTGCGGTGTGGACGCCTGCGCTGCCGGCGACTGGGAATGAGTTGACTGGCGTGCCGGTGACACGGCAGCGCTATCCTCCGTCGTCTCGCTGGCGAGCTTGCTGCCGGGTTCCGGCGGAACGCCGTGATTCGGCGGCGCCGTCAAAGCAACATCGATGGCGAATACGCTGAAACCGCCGATAATGCCGCCGGCAAGAGCTGCCACCGCGACCACGGGGACGACCCGAAGAGTGCGGAGAAACCAGCGGAAGTCCGGATAGGGCGCCGGAGGCATGGGGAACTCCTGTCGATCGGACGATCGCACGGTAACCCTGCCCCGTGCCGCCAACGCTCGAATTCCTCTTCCCGTTCCGCAGCCCAGAAATCGCGGCGGTGCCAAGCATTACTTTGGGGAACAAGATTCGCATTGGGGAACAATGGGTTCCAGAACCGCGGGCTTCACCGACCCCGCCTGCCCTTGACGGCCGACTGGAACGCCAGCGCGCGTCGCACGTTTAATGATTTAAATATTCGACGTCTGGGAGTCTTGAAGATGAACCGGCGTGATCAAGAGTTATTGGATAAGCAATTGCACGCGCTCTCTGTGCCGCCGCGAAGCGACGGCGTATTGATGCTGGGAATCCTCGCGGTGTTTTTCGCCGGCCTCACCCTCGGCGGCTTCTTGTACGCTTACACCTCCGAACCCGGTCCCGTGCAGTTGGCTTCGAACGCCCCGATCGTCGCGCAACAGTAACGTCACTGACGCGACAGGCGTGGTTATTCTTCCGGCTCCGTGGTGAAGAACAGCGGGTAGCCATTGCCCTTGCCGAGATCGGTTGCCTCTTTGGCTTTGGTTTCGGCGACGTCGCGCGTGTAGACGGCGATGACGCATGATCCTTTTTGATGCGCCGTCATCATCACCCGATGGGCTTGGTCGGCGTTCATGCGAAACACGGCCTTGAGCACCAGCACGACGAATTCGCGCGGCGTGTAATCGTCGTTGAGCAGAATCACCTTATAGAGCGGCGGCCGCTGCGTTTTGGTGCGCACCTGTGTGCGCGGCTTGACAATAGTTTTGGTCATGGCGGAGTTGACCCATCGCGGATAATAATAGCCGGAACGACACGCGCGCATCATCGATCTGCAGACAATATAGTCTGTCGCCGGTTGAGTGGCAGGCGATGGCGGCGGGTGGAACCGGCTTGTCGGCGCGGCGTTAATTGCGCCCCGCCATCCGAGGGACGGTCGCGATAATCAGCGCGCCAAAATCATTGCGAGGATCGCCATGCACTTTGTCTGGGTCATTATCATCGGCTTCGTCGCCGGAATCATAGCCCGCTTCCTGGCGCCCGGCGGCAATAATCCGGCCGGCTTCATCCTGACGACGCTGTTGGGCATCGCCGGTGCCTTCGTCGCGACCTTGATCGGTCAGACGGTCGGCTGGTACCGGCCCGACCAGGGCGCGGGACTGCTGGGTGCCGTCGTCGGCGCGGTGATCGTCCTATTTATCTGGCATCGCCTCGTGTCGGCGCGGGCTATTCCCGACCCCGGTACCCGACGCTGGCTCTAGGCCGCAACCCCGCTACCCGCGACTGCCGGCGTTCGACCACGACAGCGCGCGGTATGCCGGTCCGGCCGGCGACCGTGAGCCGGCTCGTGTCCTTGCGCGTTCCCATCCGCAGCACGGCGCTGCGCGCCACCTCGGCGGTAACCTGCATCAGCGACATAACGATCTCGATCTGACCATCGACCTCGTCCGTCATGCCTTGCGCAGCCAGCACGGCGTCCTCGATCGTCGGCGGATCCCGACGCACCCGGCGCCGGCCATCTTTAGTCTGCCAGACTTCGCTCATAACCCACCTGCCTGCCGTTTTCCGGCTTTTCCAGATTTGAATGCCTATTATCAGTCATTTACCGCATTGCAGCAAGTTTTTATTGTGCAACGCACTATAATTACTGTGGGAATAGTAAAGGCGAAGCCGCCGCCGTCCGCGGCCTAATGTCCCGACGCCGAAATTCGCATGGCCATGCAGGGCGCAAAGTTGCGCGCTTCGGACTGAAGGGACACCGGCAAATAGATGAGCGCGTGCGGTTTACGGGTCTGAAGCTCCCTCATCGGCAAAGCAGCAGGATGTTAGGAGGTTCAGACCCAGCGCACGGGCCGCGGACGCTGCCGTGAAAGCTCGCCGGTTCGGAGCTCGGTCAGCGCGGCGCCATCTCGCTGAACAATACGCCACCTTTGGCCTTCGAGGTTTTCGCCGTCTCGACCAGAGAAACGGTGACGTGCTCGGCGGTGGTGCCGGCGTTCTTGACCACCGCTTCGGTAATGTCCTTTACCAGACCGCGCTTCTGATCGAGCGTGCGGCCTTCCAGAATATAGACGACGACTTCAGGCATCATTTTCCTCCGATGTTGCTCGCGTGCCTCACTTGATCATAACTCGTGCACCGCCCCCGCTATGCACTTGCCTCAAGTTCGAGCCCGTACTATCGGAAAGTTTCCGGGTAGGCACAACAGGGAGCTGACAATGAAGCGTTTAGCATTTGCGGTTGGCGTTTTGGCGCTGAGCTTCGCCGCCTCCGTTCCGGCGCGCGCCGATTTCGCCGTAGTGAAATTCGAGTTCGGCTTTTGCCGCATCTGGTGGGATACGGCTGCCAAGCCGATCGGTACCGGCTGGAGCGTCGTCGCAACCGCGCCGACTTTCGAAGGCGCCTGGGCCGCTCAGACGGCCGCCGTCAAGAAGGGCAAGTGCAAGTAAGCTAGAGCGCATCCCGATCGAACGGAATCGGGATACGCTCCTAGCTGTTGAGCATGTCCTTTTCGCAAAACCGGTTTCCACTTTTGCGGGACATGCTCTAGCCTTCTTTTTTCAGCCTTCCTGACACCGCCCGCCAGCCTTGGCGGGCGGTCGTCTATTCATGCCGATAAAGCAATCATCAGAGCGGCCCAATCGGGGGTTGTCGGAACGAAAACCCGTGCGCGGTCAACTTCGCGGCCAGGACTGTGCCTGCCGCCGGAACGGCAATGACGTAAGAACGCCGATCGGCAGGCGTGGCTGGCCATGGACGCAAGCGCAATCGCTCGACCGGATTCCGCTGCTAACGATCAGGGTAGTACGACGTCCCGCTGGGGCGAGGATTGAATATCCGCCGCAAGAACGCGCCCAGACTGGGCGGCGGCGTGTTCTTGTTGTTCGCTGCATAGTCGCCGGCCAGGTGATGCCTGGACTTCTTTTCCGCGGGTTCGGGCCGCAGCAGCCCCTGGTCGGGTACATCGGTAGCACGCTCGTCGTCTGCCGAAGGCGAAGCGTAGGACAGCGCCGCAATGCCGTTTGCCGGCTTCGGCGCGGCCGTCCGGGCATCGCTGGCGGAGCTCTCCGGCACCGCCATATTTGGTGATGCCTGCGGTGGCGCGATCGTCGCCGACTGCGTCGAAACCGCAGCCCCCGGCGGCGCCGCGTCCCGCGGAGCAGCGGGAGCTTTGACGGGCTGAGCCATCGGCGACGCGCCCGCCTGAGGCGATACC
>JBAQHW010000049.1:0-4417 GCA_049288525.1 Xanthobacteraceae bacterium | reverse complement strand
TTGCAATGCCTGGCGTGGACCGGCGCCGGCGCGCAGATCGAACACGAGCGGGTGCTCACGCCGCTGCCGCTCTATCATATCTTCTCGCTGACGGCGAACCTGTTGACCTTCGCGCTGTTGGGCGGATTGGACTATCTCATTCCGGATCCGCGCGACCTGCATCGTCTCATCCGCATCATGCGGCGCGCCAAGATCACTTGGATGTCGGGCGTCAACACGCTGTTCAACGCGCTGGTCAACACGCCGGAATTCGCGACGCTCGATTTCAGCGCGCTGCGCGTCTCGGTGGGCGGCGGGGCGGCGGTGCAGAGCGAAGTCGCGCGTCGCTGGCGCGAAATCACCGGGAGCGAACTGGTCGAGGGCTATGGCCTGACCGAGGCGTCGCCGGTCGTCTGTATCAATCCCTTTTTCAAGCCGAAGATCGGCACGGTCGGGCTGCCGGTGCCGTCGACCGAAGTGACCATCCGCGACGACGCGGGGAGGGCGCTTGCCACCGGGGAGGAGGGCGAGGTTTGGGTGCGCGGCCCGCAGGTGATGCTGGGCTATTGGGGCCGGCCCGAGGAATCGGCGCAGGTTCTGACCGGCGATCGCTGGTTGAAAACCGGCGATATCGGTGCGTTCGACGCGCAAGGCTTCCTGACGCTGCTCGACCGCAAGAAGGACATGATCAACGTCTCCGGCTTCAAGGTCTTTCCCAATGAGGTTGAGGACGTCGCCATGCACTATCCCGGCGTGCTGGAGGCGGCCGTGATCGGCGTGCCGGATTTGCGCACCGGACAGGCGGTGAAACTGTTCGTGGTCAGGCGCGATCCTGCGCTCACCAAGATCGATCTCAGCAAATTCCTGCATGACCGGCTCGCCGGCTATAAGCGCCCCACCATCATAGAATTCCGCGACGATCTGCCTAAAAGCAATATCGGCAAGATTTTGCGCAAAGAGCTGCACTGACGCACTGTCGTCGTGTGCGGCGGCCTTCCAGATTCCCCGTGGCCCGTGCTAACCGTACCTCGCGGAAAAGATCGGGAGGCCGCTACCCTATGTCCAAATTGCAGTTGTCGTTCGCCTGCGGACTCTACGATCGGATGCAGCCGCTTTATACCGGCGAGGTGAGACCGGCCGGCATCGATCTCAATTTCATCGCCATCGATCAGCCGCGGCCGATCTTCGACCGCATGTCGGGCGGCGAGGAGTTCGACGTCGCGGAATATTCGAGCTCGGAATACGTCCAGCGTTTTGCCAACAAGGAATGTCCGTTCGTCGCTATTCCGGTGTTCCCCTCGATTGCCTTCCGCCTCGGCTTCATCGCCATCAACCGCAAATCCGGGATCAAGACGCCGAAAGACCTGGAGGGCAAACGCGTCGGTCTGCCGCTTTATACGATGACGGCCGCCATCTTCATCAACGGCATCCTGCACAACGAATTCGGCGTCGACCTGTCGAAAGTCCATTGGGTGCAGAGCGCGATGAATGCCAGCGGCGCGCATGGCAGCCCGACCGTGCTGCCGTTGCTCAAGAAAATCTCCATCGAGAACAACAAGACCGGCAAGACGCTCGGCCGGCTGCTCCACGAGGGCGCAATCGATGCCACGATGGGCACGAGCCTGCCCGACGAAATCCGCACCGATCCCGACATCGTGCGGCTGTTTCCGGACTATGTGGCGCGCGACATCGACCTCTATAAACGCAAGAAAATCTATCCGATCATGCATCTGGTGGCGATCAAGAAGAGCGTTTACGAGCGCAATCCGTTCGTCGCCACCAGTCTCTACGACGCTTTCGTCAGGTCGAAGAAAATCGCCCTGGACAAGCTCTTCAATCTGCGCGCCGTGCGCTACATGACGCCGTTTCTGATGCGTGAGATCGACGATATCTGGGAGGTGTTCAACGGCGATCCATGGCCCTACGGCATCGAGCCGAACCGGCAGACGCTGGAGGCGCTGATCCAATACCAGCAGGATTTGGGCCTGATTGCCGCGCCGGTGAAGGTCGACGATCTGTTCGTACCGACCTATGGGTAGGCAATTGCGCCAGCCGCTATACTCCGGTCGCCTCCGCGAACCCAACGCCGGATGCCCGCTTGCGCGGGGATGAGCGGCAAAAATATCCCCGTTGAAAAGGACTACCCCATGAGCCAACTCGACGATCTACTGCGTGACCTCGTTGTCGCCAACCGCATTCTGTCCAACGAAGACGTGGTCGATGCCTATGGTCACATCAGCGTGCGCCATCCCGAGAATCCTAAGCGGTTTTTCCTGTCGCGCTCGCGCGCGCCGGAACTGGTGGAACGCAATGATCTGATCGAGTTCGACCAAGAAGGCGAGCCGGTCGGCGACAAGCGTCAGCCGTATCTGGAACGTTTCATCCACGCGGCGATTTTCGAGGCGCGGCCCGACGTCACCGCGGTTGTTCACGCTCACGCCGAAGACACGCTGCCGTTCGGTCTGATCGGCAAGCCGCTCGAACCGGTGATCCATTCCGGCAGCTTCATCGGCGGCAAAGTACCGGTGTGGGACATCCGCAAGAAGTTCGGCGATACCAATATGCTGGTGACCAACATGGCCCAGGGCCGCGATCTGGCCAAATGCATGGGCAAGGGCTACGTCGCGTTGATGCGCGGCCACGGCTTTGCTTCGGCAGGGCGCTCGATCGTCGGCGTGGTACGGCTGTCGGTCTATCTGCCGCGCAATGCGCGGGTGCAGATGAACGCGCTGCGCATGGGCGGTAAGCCGAAGCCGCTGTCGAAGGGCGAGATCGCTTTGCGCGGCAAAGGCGAGAGCTATAGGCCGGATTCGCCGACAACCTGGCGCGCCTGGGAATATTGGGCGAACCGCGCCGGCTGCGGCGACATGATCGGCGAGCCGCACGGCCATACGCACGCGCCGAAGCAATAAGGCGCGAGTTCGCGCCGAAATTACGCGGCCACTGGCTTTCCGTCGGCTAAGACGCATGGCAAACTTGCGCCGGTCATCACCGTCGATTCATTTCCACCGTCCGTAGAAAGGATTCCAAGTATGAAATTTTCCATCGCAGTGGCGCTCTTGCTCGCCCTCGGAATGGGAGCCGCTTTCGCGCAGACGCCGACGCCCGCTCCGGCGCCGGCCGCTTCAGTTCAATCGGCCGCGCCGGCGGCCGCCGCGGGTCGGGCGGATAAGAAGGCGATCTCAAAATCTTGCACCGATCAGGCCAATGCCAAAACCTTGCATGGCAAGGCCCGTAAGAAATTCAGATCGGACTGCAAGAAGAACGGCGGCAAGGCTTCCTGACCCGCCGCGTGAATGGCTAAGAAAAAACGGAGCGCGGTAGCCGCGCTCCGTTTATGTCTTTGGGCCGTGCCGTCGCGCGCTGCCGCGCGCTGCCGCTTAATGCAGCGCCAGCTCGGTGACCTCACCGCCCTTGGCGCGGCCTTGCGCATAATACTGGCCGATATTGCGCATCAGCGCGGCGTCCGACACCGAATAGATTACCGCGTCGGCCTTGCCGGTATTGATATGGCGGCGCCATAGGAAGTTCGGCGCCACGAACAGATCGTTATGGCCCCATTCAAAGCGTTTGCCGCCGACTTCGGTGGCGCCGGAGCCTTCGATGCAGACGTAATAGGTGCCGGCGGTCTCGCGCTTCCATTCCGTCTCTTCGCCGGGACGCAGTAGCTGTGCCGAGTAATTCAGCGTCTTGAACACGGGCTCGCCGGTCACCGGATTGACGAAGTCGACCTTGATGCCCTCGTAGGGGTCGCCCTTTTCCTTGCGCAGCGCGTGCAGCATTTCCAGCACGTTCTCGCCGCGGAAATGAAACAGCGGCGCGGGGGCATGGCCGACGCCGCGCTGATGACTGACGAAAGTCGGCTTGATGCCGCCGTAGCCGTAGAGATGGCGCGAATAGCCGTCCGCGACGGTGACAGCCTGCACGTTGGTATTGCCTTGCGCGCCGGGCATGTCGTGATCGACCCAGGCGGCGTCGAGGAATTCCATCAGCGGCCAGTCCAGCGTGTCGATCCAGACCACCGGCTCGCCGGAATCGTTGCCGTGGTCGTGCCAGGTGCCGTTCGGCGTGAGGATGAGGTCGCCGCGGTTCGCCGTGACCTTCTCGCCTTCGACGACGGTGTAGCCGCCTTTGTCGGAGAGAATGGTGCGGCTCGCATTCGGCGAGTGCAGATGCACCGGGGCGACGTCGCCCGGATTATAGATCGAGATGGCGCAGCGGATGGTGTTGGTCACCTGCAGGCGGCCGTTCAATCCGGGATTGAGCAACAAAATGCTCTGGCGGTCGGCGAACTCGATGGGCGATACGTCGGCCTTGCTGGCGATCTCGGATATCTGGTTGAGGTAGCCGTTATATTCGTTCCACTTCCACATATAAGGCGCAGTCTTCATCTGGTTGACCGCGACCCGGCCGGTGGCGAGCTGGCCGGAACCTTCGC
>JBAQHW010000048.1:0-6499 GCA_049288525.1 Xanthobacteraceae bacterium | reverse complement strand
CGGGATTCTTTTCGATGAAGTCCGGTGTCGCCGCCATGAACACCGGCATCGGATCGAACGCCGAAAAATCGCCGAGATCGGTGCCGATGCCGTCGGCGACCGCGATGACGTTATAGGGCTCGACATTAGCCATCGCATCGACGGTCTTGGCGGCGAGCGCCGCCACCATGTTGTTCACGTCCATGCGCACTTCGGTGTAGTCGCCTTTCTTCAGGCCGTAATGCGGCAGCACGATATCGACCAGATCGTTGCCGACCGAAGAGCCGGTCTGATTGGCGATCCGCTTGCCGCGCAAATCCTCGATCTTGGTGATGTTGAGGTCCTTGCGCGCGACGATCCGCGCGGTCTTGCCGACGTGCTCGATCATGGCGATGGCGATCAGGCCGCCTTTGACGTTGCCGATAATGAATGACGGCCCGGCGTAGGTGCCGAGGTCGACTTGGCGCGCCACCATCTGCTGCATGGTGATGTTGCCGGAGGGCACGGCAAAGTCTTCGACCGAGAGACCGTGCTTTCCCAGATAGCCGGATTTCATCAGGTAATAGGTCGGCATGCCCCAGATATTGGTCTGATAGCCCTGGCGGATGGTCACGGCCGCCGCGGCCTGGCGCGCCGGACCGAGACCGAGCGCCAGCGCGCCGGCGCCGGCCGCCGTGAGATATTGGCGGCGGGAGAGCGTGATGGATTGCGTCATCGTGTTTCCTCCGAGCTTGTTTCGGTATTGTCGTTTTCTCTCAGTGGCCGTTCTGCTGGCCGAGCAGGCGCAGCAGTTCCTTCTGGTGATCGAGAAATTCGACGCTTAAGGGATTGCGCGGCCGCGGCAGGCGTATCGTCACTTCCGTCTTTACCGTGCCCGGATGCGGCGTCATCACCACCACGCGATCCGCCAGATACACCGCCTCGGCGACGTTATGGGTGACGTAAATGACGGTCTTGCGCGTTTCGCGCCAGACGTCGGCGAGCAGTCGCTGCATGTCGTCGCGGGTCAACGCATCGAGCGCCGCGAACGGCTCGTCCATCAGTAAGACAGCCGGGTTGTAGGCGAGCGCGCGGGCGATCGCCACGCGCTGCTGCATGCCGCCCGACAGGTGATGCGGATAGGAGCGCGCGAATTTTTCAAGCTTGACGAGACGAAGCTGCTCGAGCGCGATTGCCTCGCGCTCCGCTTTGGGGACGCCCTTCATTTCCAGCCCGAAGGCGACGTTGCCGAGCGCGGTGCGCCAGGGAAACAACTGGGCGAAGTCCTGAAACACCACGCCGCGATCCATGCCGTAGCCCGTGACCGGTGCGCCGGCGATGCGGATTTCGCCCGAGGTCGGAGAGATAAAGCCGGCGATGATGTTGAGCAGCGTCGACTTGCCGCACCCGCTCGGTCCGACGATGCAGAGGAATTCGGACGTGGCCATCGCGAAATTGACGCCGCGCACGCCGGGGACGGAGCCGCTTGGCGTGGCATAGGTCAGCGTGATGTCGCGCGCCTCGATGTGGGCCATCGCCGCGTCCCGTGCCGTTTCCTCAACTGTTTCCCGAAGCATGTCCGTGCAGCTCGGTTGTGCGCGCATAGGCGCACCGGTCTTGTGCCAGAAGCCGCCGTTCGCGGCCAGCCGGAAAGCTGGCTACCCCTTCGCCGAGCGCGCCATGCCCCAGCGATAAATGGTCGCCCGCTCGATCGAGCCAAACACCAGACGCTCGGTGAGAAAGCCGATGCAGCCGATGACGATCAGCGCGGCGAGCATCACGTCGGTGTCGAGGAATTCCTTGGCGTCGAAAATCACCCAGCCCAGGCCCCAATCCGAGCCGGCCAGCATTTCGGCGCCGATGACGGCGATCCAGGAGCGCAGGAACGACTGGCGCAGCCCAGTAATGATGAACGGCGACGCACCGGGAATGATGACCTTCCAGAACAGCGCCCGTTCGTTGGCGCCCATGGCGCCGGCGGCGCGCAGCCAGATCGGGTTGACCGAGCGCACACCGGTCCAGGTGTTCAAGAGCATCGGAAAGAGCGCGGCATAAAAGACGATGAGGATGGTCACGGTGTTGCCAAGCCCGAACCACAAAATGAAAACCGGCACCCAGGCGAGCGAGGGGATCGGCATCAGCGCGCTCGACAGCGGCAAAACGAAATGCTCGACCGGGCGGTACCGGCCCATCGCTACGCCCAGCGGCAGGCCGACGACGACGGCAAGCGCGAAGCCGATCACGACGCGATAGAGCGTCGCCGCGGCGTGGTGCAGCATGCTGCCGTCGCGAATCGAATCGAACAATGTCTGCGCCACCGTGCCGAGCTGCGGCATCAATGCCGGCGCGAAATAGCCGCTGCGTGCGACGACTTCATAGAACGTCGCCACCGCGATCAGGCTCAGTGTGCCGCGGCGCAGCGATCGTATGCGATCCGGCGTCATGCCATCATGCCCCAGCGCACGACGGTGAATTGCTCAAGCGGCTGGAACACGAGCTTCTCCAGGATCAATCCGATGACGGCAATCACCGCGATGCCGGCGAGCATGACGTCGGTGTTGAGGAATTCCTGGGCGCCGAAGATCAGCCAGCCCAAGCCCCAGGGCACCGCCGCCAGCATTTCGACCGCGACCAGGATGCGCCAGGCTTGCGCCAGTCCGAGCCGCAGACCGGTCAGGATATAGGGCAGCGCTCCCGGCAAAATGACATGGCGGAACAGGCGGCGATCGTCGGCGCCCATCGCCTGCGCCGAACGCAGCCAGATGTCCTTGACGGCTTTCACGCCGGTCCAGCAATTGTAGATGATCGGAAACATCGAGACGAAGGCGACCAGGATCACCGCGGAGACGTTGCCGGGCCCGAACCACAACAAAAACAGCGGTGCATAAGCCAGCCCCGGTATCGGCGCGCCGATGCTGACCAGCGGCAACAGGATGTCCTCGGCGCGGCGCGACCGCCCCATCAGGATGCCGATCGCGACGCCGAACACGGCTGCGATCGCAAAACCGGCCGCCAGGCGAATGAGCGTATCGAGCGTGTGATGCGGCAACACGCCGTCGAGCGTCAGCCGCACGAACGTGGCGGCGATGGTCTCGAGCGACGGAAAGAACTGCGCCGGGAACAGCCCGAGATGCGCGACCGTCTCCCAGAGGGCGCCGACCACCACGAACGGAAACGCATTGCGCGCCGCGCGCCGGAACGGACCGGCGTCGATGGAGAGTCTTGCCGGCGCAAGGCCGTCGACAACGTCATGCATGGCAATTTCAGGATAATGCCGCTTGGCGCTCGAGGACAAGCCGGTGCTTTGGCGCGGCCGTTGCAGCCGCCGCGCCCTGTGCTAGGAAACCTCACCCTAGAGAAAAACGAACGGGAGTTGGCCATGACAGCGGCACCGAAGAACGCACCGAAGATCGGCTGGATCGGCATGGGCCGCATGGGTTTCCCGATGGCGGAACGGCTGATCAAAGCCGGCCACGACGTGTCGATCTGGAACCGCACGCGCGCCAAGGCCGAGCCGCTCGCCAAGATCGGCGGCAAGGTGGTCGACCGCTTGTCCGAGCTCAAGGCGGTCGACGTCCTGTTTTCCATCGTCGCGACCGGCAAGGACGTGCAAGAGGTGCTGTACGGCAAGCACGGCGTGTGCAGCGAGGGCGGCAAGATGCCGCCGATCGTGGTCGACTGCTCGACCATTGCGGTCGAGGAATCGGCCGAGATCCGCAACAAGCTCAAGCAATTCGATGCCGATTTCGTTGCCGCACCGGTAAGCGGCAATGCCAAGGTGATCAAGGCCGGCAAGCTCTCCGCGGTGGTGTCGGGCCCCGAAGCCGCCTGCAAGGTCGCGATGCCGCTGATCGAGGTGTTCGCGCCGCGCGGCGTCTCCTATGTCGGCGACGGCGAACTCGCGCGCGTCTGCAAGATCGCGCACAATGTGATGCTCGGCGTCGTGATCGAGAACCTGATCGAGATCACGCTTCTCACCAACAAGATGGGCGTGCCGCGACACGCTTTCCTGGCTTTTCTCAACAACGGGGTGATGGGCTCGATGTTCACCCGCTACAAGTCTCCGGCACTGGTCAATCTCGATTGGACCACAACGTTCACGCCGGAGCTGCTGCGCAAGGACCTCGATCTCGGCCTTGAGCTTGCCCGCGAGATGGACGTGCCGATGCCGGTGACGGCGGCGACCCGCGAGGTGCTGCAAAGCCATTTCGGCGCCGCGACGCTGCAAAAAAATCCGCAGGAGTATCTGCAAAGGGATTTTGCGGCGCTGGCCGAGACCATGGCGCTCGCCGCCGGCATGAAGCTGGCGAGCGAGGACGAGAACGTGCCGACCGGTCTCGAAGACTAGAAAATTGTCCGGGTTCGATCCCGGCGAGAGTCAAGGGGAGGACTTGGATGCGTTTGTCGCTGCGCTATTTCATCGCCGCCGCGCTTGTTGTTTGCGCGGTGCTTGCCGCCGCGGCGCGCATGACGGGGACCGCGTCGGCCGCGCCCGACTGGCCGACCCGGCCGGTGAAATTCATCGTCACGCTCGGAGCCGGCAGCGGCGCCGACATCGGCGCTCGCTTGTTCGCCGACCGTCTCAGCCGGCGCTGGGGCCAGCCGGTCGTCGTCGAAAACCGGCCGGGCGGCGACGGCATCGTCGCCATCAACGCCTTCGTCGGCGCTCACGACGATCACGTGCTGTTGTTTTCGCCGACGGCCTCCTTCACCGCGCATCCGTTCCTGCACGATCATCTGCCCTATAAGCCGAGCGACCTCGCTCCGATCGCACGCGTCTCCAACACCGTCATCGCGATCGCCGTGCCGAGCAGCCTCGGCGTCAATTCGCTTTCACAGCTTGTCGCGCTTGCCCACAGCGAGCCGGGCAAGCTCAACTGGGCGGGCGTCACCGGCGCGCTGGATTTCATGTTTGCCGGCTGGCTCAAGCAGGAAGGCCTCGACATCAGCAAGATCGCCTACAAGAACCCCGTCGACGCCGCCAACGATCTCGCCGAAGGCCGCGTCCAGGTCTATGAGGCGTCGCTCGCGATCGTGCGGCCGCAATTGCAGAGCGGCAAGATCAAGCTGCTTGCCGTGACCAATAAGGTTCGCGCGCCGAGCGCTCCCGACGTGGCGACGGCGAAAGAACTCGGTTATCCCGATCTGACGCTCGATGGCCTGGTCGGCCTGTTCGGGCCGGCCGGCATGCCGCTCGAACTGCGGCGCCGCATTGCTGCCGACGTCGGAGCGGTCGCCGATGACGCCATCAAGCAAAAGTTGGAGGCGACCGGTCAAATCCTCAATGTCGGCGGCCCCGAGGAATTCGCGCAATCCATCGACGAACAACGTGCCGCGGTGGCTGGCTTCGCCAAAGAGCTCGGTATCGCGCCGCTGCCGCAGAACTGATCCGCGGAACTAGCCCGCAGAACTAATTCACGGAACTGACTCATGACCAAACGGCGCATCCTAAGCCGACGCGGATTGCGGGCAACCCGCCTGTTGGCGACAGTCGTATTGGCGAGCCTCTTGGCGTTGCCGTGGCGGTCGAGCACAGCGCAACAGCCGCGGTCGCCGAAATCGGTGTCATTGTCGTCGTTGACCGCGCAAGGCTTCGAAATCAAGGCGGCGACCGGCACGCAATCCGGCGTCGTCAGCATGCTGGTCCTGCAGAAGGACAAGGACGTCTATCTGTGCGGCAGTTCCGACCTATCCATTCAGCCGACCGCCTTCGCCTGCTGGCCGGTGAAGTGACGAAAGCGGGATCAGGAAAGCCGCGGCTCAATTGCACATGTGGGTGAATGGGTCGCAGTGCCCATGCGCCCAATGGTGACGGTATTCGTGCCTGGCCTCGTGCCGTTCGTGTCTGACCTCATGCCGTTCGTGCCTGACCTCATGCCGTTCATGCCTGACCTCACGGCGTTCGTGTCTGACCTCGCGGCGTTCGACTTTGATGACGTGTCCCGCTTCGTGCCGATCGCCGCCGCGCATCGCGGTGAGGCAGGCGGCGCTGAGTTGGGAGTGTTTCGCCTTCATGCAGGCGGTAATCTTCGCCACGTCGGGAATGAATTCGGAACACAGACGCATGGCATCGGGCGTGCACGCCTGTCGGACGTCCTGACTGACTTCAGCATTGGCGACGGCACCATAGAGCGATGCGCCGGCAAGCAGCGCCAGCGCCGAGGTAAAACGCACGATCCGCATGGACATTTCCCCAGTGGATTTCAGAGTTTCATTTGCGCGCGGCAAAGGCGGCGGTGCAAGAACCGTTCGAGGTGTCGTTATATCCAGCTTGCACGTCGCCCGTCCGTCCGAACGACAGATGCTCGCGCAAAGGTGGCGAAAGTACGGTCCAACTCTTAAGCGTCGGTTCCAGTTAGCAGGAGCGGAGCAGGTACCGGAGTACGAGTGCCGGCGGCTGGATCGGCTTCGCTGCGGTCAATGGTTGCCCCAGCTAAAGCCACGGCCGAAGGCGCGGAACTCGCCCTTGGTGATGTTTTCCGGACACGGCTCTACGTCGCCCTCGATCATTTCCGAAGTGGCATTATCGAGAGTCATGTGA
>JBAQHW010000047.1:0-3025 GCA_049288525.1 Xanthobacteraceae bacterium | reverse complement strand
ATCAGAAATGCGTGCCGTTCTTCAAGACCGGCAAGGAGATGCGCGAGCGGCTCAATCAACCGAGCGTGGGTTGACCGGCCCGTCGCGACCGGGCGCCGGTCTGCCGCGCAAGATTGTCGCGGCCCTTATCCTCGTGCCGCTCGGCATTGTGCTGGTCGCGCTTGCGGTGGCCAATCGCGAGGCCGTCACGGTCTCATTCGATCCGTTCAACCCGCAGCACCCCGCGGCTTCAGTGACGCCGCCTCTGTTTGCGCTGATCATCGTGCTCGTGATCATCGGCGTCGTGCTCGGCGGCTGCGCCTCCTGGCTGCGCCATGGCCGCTGGCGCCGCACCGCGCGGCGGCTGGAGCGCGATCTCGCCGAGCTGCGCCACGAGCTCAATCGCCATAAGCGGGCTGCCGAGGGTGCGGCGAATATTTCCCAGCCCGCCGCGCCGCCGGAGCGGCTGAAGCTCAAGCCGCCGGTGGTGTGAGACGACGCTTCGCGGTAGAACGGCAGCGGTTTGCGAAAAAGCCAATCGAGAAACCCGGTTCATGTCGCTTACGGTCAAAATCTGCGGTCTTTCGACCTCCGAAGCGCTCAACGCCGCACTGGACGCCGGTGCCGACATGGTCGGCTTCGTGTTTTTTCCGCCGTCGCCGCGGAACATCTCGCTCAAGACCGCCGCGGCGCTGGAAGGGCGCGTTCGCGGCCGCGCCCGCAAGGTCGCCCTTTCCGTCGATGCCGACGACACGTTCCTGTCGCTCATCGTCGATGCGCTCGGCCCCGACATGCTTCAGCTTCACGGCCACGAGTCGCCGTTACGGATCGCCGCCATCAAGGCGCGGTTTAATCTGCCGGTGATGAAGGCGATCCCGGTCGAGACCAGGTCCGACCTCGCGGCGACCCCGCGCTATGCCGCCGTCGCCGACCATCTGTTGTTCGATGCGCGGGCGCCGCGCGAGGCGACCCGGCCGGGCGGCCTCGGCAAGGCCTTCGACTGGCATCTCCTGAAAGATATCGATTCCGGCGTGCCGTTCATGCTGTCCGGCGGGCTCGATGCCGGCAATGTCGGCGAAGCCTTGCGCGCGTCCCGCGCGCCCGGCGTGGACGTATCCTCCGGCGTCGAACGCGCGCCGGGCGAGAAGGATACCGACAAAATCCAGGCCTTCATACGCGCCGCGCGCGCGGCGCAGGCGAAACTGGCGCATCCGGCGGCATGACAAGGCTTTGGCGATGACCGTGCAGCAGCGCAATTCCTTCCGCACCGGACCGGACGAGCACGGGCATTTCGGCATCTATGGCGGCCGTTTTGTCGCCGAAACACTGATGCCGCTGATCCTCGATCTGGAGAAAGCCTATGGCGAGGCAAAATCCGATCCGGCTTTCCAGGAGGAGATGGACGGCTATCTTGCCACCTATGTCGGGCGGCCATCGCCGCTCTATTTTGCCGAGCGGCTCACCGCCCATTGTAGACAGGCGGCCGCCGGACTTTCGGGCGGCGGGGCGAAAATCTATTTCAAGCGCGAGGAGCTCAATCACACCGGCGCTCATAAAGTGAACAACGTGCTCGGTCAGATCATGCTGGCCAGGCGCATGGGCAAGACGCGCATCATTGCCGAGACCGGCGCCGGCATGCACGGCGTCGCCACCGCGACGCTGTGCGCGAAGTTCGGGCTGCCCTGCATCGTCTATATGGGCGCCGTCGACGTCGAACGGCAGAAGCCCAATGTGCTGCGCATGAAGATGCTCGGCGCCGAGGTGCGCGGGGTCGAGTCCGGCTCGCGCACGCTCAAGGACGCGATGAATGAAGCCTTGCGCGACTGGGTCACCAACGTGACCGACACCTTTTACTGCATCGGCACGGTGGCCGGCCCGCATCCTTATCCGGCCATGGTGCGCGACTTTCAGTCGGTCATCGGCCGCGAGACGCGCGAGCAGATGCTCGCCGCGGAGGGCCGCCTGCCGGATTCGCTCGTCGCCTGCATCGGCGGCGGCTCAAATGCGATGGGCCTGTTCCACCCGTTTCTCGACGACAAGGACATCGAGATTTACGGCGTCGAAGCGGCGGGACACGGCATCCCCACCGGCAAGCATGCGGCCTCGGTCGCCGGCGGCCGTCCCGGCGTGCTCCATGGCAATCGTACATATCTGCTCATGGACGGCGACGGCCAGATCGAGGAAGCGCATTCGATCTCAGCCGGCCTCGATTATCCCGGCATCGGCCCCGAGCACGCCTGGCTCAACGATGTCGGTCGTGTCACCTTCCTGTCGGCAACCGACGATGAAGCCGTCGCCGCTTTCCAGCTTTGCAGCAAGCTCGAAGGCATCATCCCGGCGCTGGAGCCCGCGCACGCGCTCGCCCGCGTCCTCGATCTGGCGCCGCAAAAGCCGAAAGATCATCTGATGGTGATCAATCTCTCCGGCCGCGGCGACAAGGACCTCGACTCGGTCGAGCGGTATCTGGAGAAGAAAGCGCGATGACCACCCGTATCGACCGCCGCTTTGCTGCGCTCAAGCAAGAAGGCCGCGCCGCGCTGGTTACCTTCACCATGGCCGGCGATCCGGACTACGCCACTTCGGTCGCGCTGCTCAAAGCATTGCCCAAAGCCGGAGCCGACGTGATCGAGCTCGGCATGCCGTTCACCGATCCGATGGCCGACGGTCCGGCGATCCAGGCGGCGGGATTGCGCGCGCTGCATGCCGGCCAGACCCTGAAAAAGACGCTCGCCGCGGTGCGCGAATTCCGCGCCGGCGACGATGCAACGCCGCTTGTTCTGATGGGCTATTACAATCCGATCTATATCTACGATGTCGACCGTTTCCTCGCCGACGCCACGGCGGCCGGCGTCGACGGGCTGATCGTGGTCGATTTGCCGCCGGAGGAAGACGGCGAATTGTGCCTGCCGGCGCTTCAGGCGGGGCTCAATTTCATTCGGCTGGCGACGCCGACCACCGACGATAAGCGGCTGCCGACGGTGCTCACCAATACGTCCGGCTTTGTCTATTACGTCTCCATTACCGGGATCACCGGCTCCGCCGCTCC
>JBAQHW010000046.1:0-3593 GCA_049288525.1 Xanthobacteraceae bacterium | reverse complement strand
TCGGTCCGCTCGCCTGCTCGGGCCAGACCGGCGCCGGCGCGGTGCTCAACGTCATGCAGCCGAAACCGGGAGACAGCATCGTCATCTTCGGCGTCGGCGCGGTCGGGCTGTCGGCGCTGATGGCGGCAAAGATCGCCGGCTGCGATCCGATCGTCGCGGTCGACGTGCACGCGCATCGCCTCGCGCTGGCGCGCGAGCTCGGCGCCACGCATGCGCTCGATTACACCGCTTGCGCCGACATCGTCGGCGAAATCCGC
Organism: Xanthobacteraceae bacterium; assembly: GCA_049288525.1. Taxonomy (GTDB): domain Bacteria; phylum Pseudomonadota; class Alphaproteobacteria; order Rhizobiales; family Xanthobacteraceae; genus BOG-931. The sequence goes on along the minus strand of JBAQHW010000046.1, from coordinate 3,336 downwards.
ACCATCACCGGCAGCGGCGTGCGCTACGCGGCGGAGACCTCGGCGCTGCCGGCCGTGCTGCGCCAGGCCATCGAAGCGCTGATGCCGGGCGGAATGTGCACGCTGCTTGGCAGCGCGCCGAAAGGCACCGATGCATCGTTCGAAATGCCGTTTTTGCAGCAGGGGCGTTGCGTGCGCGGCGTGGTGCAGGGCGACAGCGTGCCGAAGGAGTTCATCCCGAAGCTGGTCGATCTGGTGGTCGCGGGTAAATTCCCGATCGAGAAGATGATCACCTTCTACGATCTTGCCGACATCAATCGCGCGGCAGCGGAATCCTCGAGCGGCAAGACGATCAAGCCGGTGCTGCGCATGCCGGCCGCCTGAACTCACAGCTGTCATGCTCCGCGAAAGCGGAGCATCCAGTAGACGCCGCGCCTTCGGCTGCAGCCTCGACATCGCCGACCAGTGATTACTGGATCGTCCGCCTTCGCGGACGATGACACAGAAGCCCGCAGACGATGACACAGAAGCCCGCGGACGATGACACAGAAGCCCGCGGACGATGACACAGACAGCGATCAATCATCGCCCGGCACGGCCTCGGGACGCGAATCGTCGTCTTCGCCGAAAGAGTGCTCGCGCGCGGGCGCACTGGTCTTGATCGAGCCGGTGAAGCGCGGCTCGCCGTAATGCCGTGCCGCGAATTGCGAACGCGCCCGCGCGGCGGCGACTTCGCCCGGAATCGCCGACGGCTCGCAGATATGCGGACGATAGGTGCGCCGCATCAGATCGACGTGGATGTGATTGTAATGATAGACGTTGGCGCCCGGCGCCAGCACGGTGTTGAAGTCCTGGCACGCCGCACCCTGCACGTCGTGCAGGAAGCCTTGCTCCTCCGGCGAGCCGTGCCAGCCATATTGCACGCTGATCTTGTGGCCGTCGGCGAGGTCGAATTCGGCAATATCGAGCGCGTTGCCGAAGGCATGCTCGGAAATATGCGAGTTCGGATTGCCGTTCATGCCGCGGCACGAATAAGCGGAGATTTGCTTGATCTCGACCACCGGCTGGCGAAACCATTTCATCGCCGCCGGCTGCACTGCGTCGGCGATCCAACGGTCGAGCACCGAGACGATCGGGCAGGCGAGCGTTGCCGGCGGCTGCACCTGCACCGGCTCAGCCGAGGCGGTGACCGCCGGCGCGTTCGGGCCGAGCGGCGGTAGCGTATTTGCCGCCGGCGGTTCGGCTTGCGGCGGCATGGTCTGGTACGGCCGTCCTTGCTGATAAGGCGCCGGCGAATAGTTTGGCGCATAAGCCGGTGCGCTCGCACCGCCGTAATAGGGGTGCGGCGGGCCGCCGGGGATATTGTCGAGATCGTCGTCGCCCGCCGGTGATAGCCCCTGTGGGCCGAGCGACAGCGGTGCGCCGGCTTGCGCGGACTGTGGCGTGGGGTAGGGCGGATAAGACTGCGTCGGGTAGGACTGCGGCGGCGAATAAGTCTGCTGCGCCGGGTAAGTCTGCCGATCAGGATAGGATTGCGGCGGCGGCAGCGCGCTCGATGAAACCGCGCCCGGCGCTCCCGGCCATTGTCGCGGCATTGCGTTGGTGTTGGCGTTGGCGCCGTTCGGGATCGCTCCCGGCGGCACCGGCTCGTCGTCGTAAGACAACGGCGTCGCCGCCGTGCTTTCGCCAAGTTCCGAGACGCGCAAAGGATAATCGATACCGCAGGCGCCGGGACCTTGGATCGACGAGATGCGCACGCGTCCGGCGGTGTCGTTCACCGCGCCGGAATTCAGACAAGCGACTTCGGCCTCGTGCCGCCATGGCTCGCGCTCGGCGAGCAGATAATGGCTGGTGCAGCCGGCAAGAACGGCTAGCGCAACGAGGCCGGAGGAGGCGACGAGATACCAACGAACTCCGCGCGTCATGCCGCAACAATGCGAGGAATTCCGTTAAGGACTGCTCAATGATGCGGGCTCCCGGATGCGGAACCGTGGACGCGGGCAGTATTCCGTTAACCATGTGCTCTTGATCCGGGCGCGGCTTTCGGGCCACATCGCCGCAAAGAGCAGGGGGATAAGTGATGCTTTCGGCGCTCGATCTCGCCCGCCGCGTCGAGGCCGGCGCGCTGAAACCTCGCGACCTGGTCGAGCTTTGCGCCGAAGCCATCGATGCTCGGGAAAAAGACGTCGGCGCATTCGTCGCGCTCGATCTCGATGCGGCCCGCGCCGCCGCCGCCGCACCGGGGCTTTCCGCGCTGCCGCTCTGCGGCCTGCCGGTGGCATTCAAGGATATTTTCGACACTGCCGATCTGCCGACGCAATACGGCTCGCGGATCTATGCCGGCTACCGGCCGCGCGCCGATGCCACCGCGGTGGTGATGACGCGCCATGCCGGCGGCGTGATGATCGGCAAGACGGTGACCACGCAATTCGCCTCGCTCGTGCCGTCGCCGACGAAGAACCCGCATAACCTCGCGCATACGCCTGGCGGTTCGTCGGCGGGCTCCGCCGCGGCGGTCGCCGCCGGCTTTGTGCCGATCGCGTTCGGCACCCAGACGGCGGGCTCGGTGATCCGCCCGGCCGCGTTCTGCGGCGTCGCCGCGCTGAAACCCTCCTATCGCCTGATCCCGTCAGTCGGCGTGAAAACCGTGTCCTGGCACCTCGACACGATCGGCCTGTTCGGGGCCGGCGTCGCCGACGTCGCCTATGCCGCCGCCGCGGTGCTGATGCGCGATTTGCGCGTCGACCGTGCCACGCCGGCCGGCCCGCGCATCGCGCTCGCCCGCACGCATCTGTGGCCGCAAGCCAGCACGGCGATGCAAAACGCCGTCGAGACCGCGGGACGGATCGCGGCGGCGGCCGGCGCGCGCGTGAGCGAGCTTACGCTGCCGTCGATCATGGCGGATGCCTATACAGCGCAGCATACGATTCAGGACTACGAGACGCTGCGCGCGCTCGCCTTCGAGTACGAGCGTCACCGCGACCAGATCGACCCGCTGCTGCGCGATCAACTCGCCGCCGCCGTCAAAATCTCCGCCGACGATTACGACGCCGCGCGCCGTACCGCGAGCCGCGCCCGGCAAATGCTGGCGGACGCGATGGCCGATTTCGACGTCATCCTTACGCCGTCGGCGCCCGGCGCCGCGCCGCACGGCCTGGGCGCGACCGGCAATCCGATGTTCAACCGGCTATGGACGCTGATGGGCGCGCCTTGCGTCAACGTGCCGGGCTTGAGCGATAATGGCTTGCCGCTCGGCGTGCAGATCGTCGGCCGTTTCGGCCGTGACAAAGCCGCGCTCGAAGCGGCGCTATATCTGGAGCAGGCGATAAAGCGGAAGGTGGAAGCGTAACGGCGGAC
>JBAQHW010000045.1:0-10382 GCA_049288525.1 Xanthobacteraceae bacterium | reverse complement strand
CGGGTCTCGACGTCGCCGATGAGCGTTCCAGCCGCTTTGGCGCGCGCCTTGGCGGCCGCATCGGGCGGCGCCGCGAGCGGCTTGGCATCGCGCATGAGCGCACGCAGGTCGGTGTATTTCCACTCCTCGACCCGGCGGTGCGGTAGCCCGTCTTTGGCGAAGACATCGAAAGCAGCGTCGCGCCGCGCCGCCACGGCATCATCGCCGGGTAGCTGGGCGCGAGCCTCGGCAAAGGCGCGCGCCAATGCGGTCTCCGCCGCGGTTTTGATGGTGGCGACTTCGGCGTTCACGCCACGGCCTCTTCCTGGTACTCGGCGTAGCCGCGCGCTTCGAGTTCGAGCGCCAGCTCCTTGCCGCCGGTTTTGACGATACGGCCGGCCGAGAGCACGTGCACGATGTCGGGCACGATGTAGGACAATAGCCGCTGGTAATGGGTGATGACGACGAACGAGTGTTGCGGCGAGCGCAGCCGGTTGACGCCGTCGGCGACGATCTTGAGCGCATCGATATCGAGGCCGGAATCGGTCTCGTCGAGCACGGCAAGACGCGGCTCGAGCAATGCCATCTGCAAAATCTCGTTGCGTTTCTTCTCGCCGCCGGAGAAGCCGACATTGACCGCGCGGCGCAGCATGTCCTGATCGATGCCGAGCTTGCCGGAAAGCTCGCGCACCCGCTTGATGAATTCCGGCGTAGAGAGTTCCGGTTCGCCGCGGCGCTTGCGCTGCGCATTGAGCGCGGTGCGCAGGAACGTCATGGTGGCGACGCCGGGGATCTCCAACGGATATTGGAACGCGAGAAACATCCCGGCAGCGGCGCGCTCGTCGGGCGCCATGTCGAACAGGGGCATGCCGTTGAACAACACTTCGCCGGCGGTCGGCGTGTAATCGGCCCGGCCGGCGAGCACGTAAGCGAGCGTCGACTTGCCGGAGCCGTTCGGCCCCATGACGGCATGCACCTCGCCGGCATTCACCGTGAGATCGAGGCCCTTCAAGATTTCCTTGCCGTCGATTTCGACGTGCAGATTTCTTATTTCAAGCAACGTCATTCCAAATACTCCAAAAACGATTTAGCGGTCGCCCCAGCGCCAGCGCCACTCGCCGTCGGTCTTGCGGCGGCAGACGAAAAACAGAATCGCCAAGGCAGCGGCGTCGAATGCGAGCATCGCCGCCAGCCCCCAGGACTGTCTCTCCGCCAGCCGCAGGACCAGCGAAACCGCGACCATTACCAGCACGGTGCCGAGCGTCACGGCCCAGCCTTGCCATGTCACCGGCGTGGCGCCGTAACCGTAGCGTTTCGGCTTGAACCAATAAGTGGCCATGACACGCACCCGGCCCCTAGCCCACGCTGCCTTCGAGCGAAACCGAAATCAGCTTCTGCGCCTCGACCGCGAATTCCATCGGCAATTGCTGCAGCACGTCCTTGACGAAGCCGTTGACGACAAGTGCGGTCGCCTCCTCCGCCGACAGACCGCGCTGCCGGCAATAGAACAGCATGTCCTCGGAAATCTTCGAGGTCGTCGCCTCGTGCTCGAACACGGTCGAGGAATTCTTGGCCTCAATATAGGGCACGGTATGAGCGCCGCACTGATCGCCGATCAAAAGCGAATCGCAATTGGTGAAATTGCGCGCGCCCGAGGCGCGGCGGTGGGCGGTGACGAGACCGCGATAGGTGTTATTGGAACGGCCAGCCGCTATGCCCTTTGAGATGATGCGGCTCGTCGTGTTCTTGCCGAGATGCAGCATCTTGGTGCCGGAATCAACCTGCTGATAGCCGTTGGAAATGGCGATCGAGTAGAATTCGCCGCGCGAATTATCGCCGCGCAGGATGCAGCTCGGATATTTCCAGGTGATCGCGGAACCCGTCTCGACCTGTGTCCAGGAAATTTTCGCGTTCTTGCCGCGGCAGTCGCCGCGCTTGGTGACGAAATTGTAGATGCCGCCTTTGCCGGCCGCGTCGCCCGGATACCAGTTCTGGATGGTCGAATATTTGATCTCGGCATCGTCGAGCGCAACGAGTTCCACCACGGCGGCGTGAAGCTGGTTTTCGTCGCGCATCGGCGCGGTGCAGCCTTCCAGGTAGCTCACGTAGGAGCCCTTGTCGGCAATGATCAATGTGCGCTCGAACTGCCCGGTATTCTTCTCGTTGATGCGGAAATAGGTCGACAGCTCCATCGGGCAGCGCACGCCCGGCGGGACGTAGACGAACGATCCGTCCGAGAACACCGCCGAATTAAGCGTGGCGAAGAAATTGTCCGAGATTGGGACGACCGAGCCGAGGTACTTCTTCACCAGATCGGGATGCTCGTGCACAGCTTCCGAGATCGGCATGAACAGCACGCCGGCTTTGGCGAGTTCTGCCTTGAACGTGGTGGCGACCGAAACCGAATCGAACACCGCGTCGACGGCGACACGCCGCTCGCCGTTGCCGGTCTGCGCGTCGGTGCCGTCGTCGTTGACCGGCCGCTGAATTCCCAGGAGCGCTTCGCGTTCGCGAAGCGGAATACCGAGCTTCTCGTAGGTGCGTAGAATTTCCGGATCAATATCATCGAGCGATTTCGGACCGTCTTTCTTCTTTGGCGCCGAATAGTAATAGAGGTCCTGATAGTCGATCGGGCCGTACTCCACCTTGGCCCATTTCGGCTCGCGCATGGTCAGCCAGCGCTTATAGGCGTCGAGCCGCCAGGCCAGCATCCATTCCGGCTCTTTCTTCTTCGCCGAGATGAAATGAATGGTGTCTTCGGACAGGCCCTTGGGGGCCTTGTCCGATTCGATCAGCGTCTCGAATCCATACTTGTATTGATCGACGTCGATGCGTCGGACCTGCTCGACGGTCTCTTGTACTGCCGGCATTCGTCCCTCCGCTCACGGATTCAAGGTCCGCGGGTTGGATTAGTCGGTTATGGTCAGGTGGGCCTGCTCTGGGTCACCTCTACCTCGAATTTATCACGCTTTTTCAAGCGTTTAGGTCACTGAATTCGTACATTCCATGCAAACGGTCAGGCTGCGATACCTCGCTGGCCTTTAGATAATGTAGTTGCAAGCTTTCTCCAAGCGTTCTGGAACCTTTCTATATCGGCCTCGGTGGTGCTCCAACCGAGGCTCAGACGCACCGCCCCGCGCAGCTCCGGTGGTACACCCATCGCCGCAAGGACGTGCGACGGCTGCACTTTTCCGGACGAGCAGGCCGCGCCCGAGGAGACCGCAATGCCCTCAAGATCGAAGGCGATAACTGCGGTTTCAGCCTTCATCCCGGGACCAGCGAACAAGGTCGTGTTCGGCAGGCGCTCAGCCTCTGCGCCGAAAATAACGGCTGTCGGCAGGACGTCACGCAGCCCAGCCTCCAGGTGAGTGCGCAACCCTAGCATGCGCCTGGCATCGATTTCGCGCAAGTCGCGAGCGACCGCGGCGGCCGCCCCAAAAGCGGCAATTCCAGCCACATTTTCGGTTCCCGCCCGCACGCCGCGCTCCTGTCCGCCACCGCGAATAAGCGGCTCGGCAAGACGAATATCCTCGCCGCGCCGGATCAACGCGCCAACGCCCTTAGGGGCGCCGATCTTGTGCGCCGACAGCGTCATCAAGTCTGCGCCGAGCACGGCGATATCGCACGCGATGCGCCCGGCCGCCTGCACCGCATCGACATGAAGCAGGCCGTCGGCGGCGTGAACGATGGCCGCCGCTTCAGCCACCGGCTGAATGACGCCGGTCTCGTTATTGGCCAGCATTACCGACACCAGAGCGCGCGGGCAGCGCGCGACCGCCGTTTTAAGAGCCGCAAGCTCCAGGCGCCCGTCCGCGCCGACCGGCAACTCTTCGATCGCCTCATGCGGAAACCGGCCACCGGCGCGCACCGAAACATGCTCAATCGCCGAGATAAGAAGCCGTGTTCGCGGCCCGTTGCCGGCGTCCACCTCGATCGCCGGCGTCAATGCCAACATATTGGCTTCAGTGCCGCTTGAGGTGAAGAACACGTCGCCTGGCTGCGCACCGACCAGTGCCGCCACCTGCTCGCGCGCCGCTTCGACCGCATGGCGGGCGGCGCGGCCTTCGGCATGCACCGACGATGGGTTACCGGGTAGCTGCGCCGCCTCGGCCAGCGCCGTTCGGGCCTCCGGCCGCAGCGGCGCAGTCGCGTTCCAATCGAAATAGCTGCGCTCGGCCATGGTCCTTGGCGATGTTCGTTGTGCTTGCTTTTTGGCCCCCGGCCTGTGCTAGAAGTCGCGACCCAAGGCTCTTGCCGGGCCAAACGCGACCGCCGGTTCCAAAATATCCAGTGCTTATGGCCACTTACGCGCGGAGCCCGGCAACGTCAAGCGCAGCCCGTTGAGTCTACCGCATAACGCTTAGGTCTGTCGCTTGAGACCGCTAAGCAAGGATCGAGGTCTTTCAACTATGCCCGAGGTTATCTTCACGGGGCCCGCCGGCCGCATTGAAGGCCGTTACCATCCGGCACGCCAGAAAAACGCACCGATCGGCATCGTGCTGCACCCGCATCCGCAATTCGGCGGCACGATGAACCATCAGATTGTCTATCAACTCTACTACTCTTTCGTGCATCGCGGCTTCTCCGCGTTGCGCTTCAATTTCCGCGGCGTGGGACGCAGCCAAGGCGGCTTCGATCACGGCATCGGCGAATTGTCGGATGCGGCCTCGGCGCTCGATTGGGCGCAAACGATCAATCCCGAAGCGCGCGCCTGCTGGATCGCCGGCTTCTCCTTCGGCGCCTGGATCGGCATGCAACTGCTGATGCGGCGGCCGGAAATCGAAGGTTTTATCTCGATCGCGCCGCCGGCGAATCTTTACGACTTTTCGTTCCTGGCGCCCTGTCCGTCCTCCGGTATGATCATTCACGGCGACAAGGACGCCGTGGTGCCGCACCGCGACGTGACGACGCTCGTCGAGAAGCTGAAGACGCAAAAAGGCATCGTCATCGAGCAGAAGGTCGTGCCCGGCGCCAACCACTTCTTCGACGGCAAGGTGGAGCCGCTGATGCAGTCGATCAGCCAATATCTCGACAAGCGGCTCGGCACCAAAGGCGGACGCGCAACCACGGCCGCCTGATCGGTCACGCTCGCTTGCAATCTCCCGGCTACGGTCGTTCAATAGGGTCAACTAAGACCAAATGAACGACCGGGGGGAATGGTAATGCGCCATCAGCATTTTGTTGTCGCCGGCTTGGCGATTGCGCTCGCGGCGGCCGGGGCCCGCTGCGCCGATGCGCAGGACACCGTCAAGATCGGTCTTGTCATGCCGATGACCGGGCCGGTGGCCGCCGCCGGGAGAGAGGCGGTGGACGGCGCCAAGCTCTACATGGCGCAACACGGCGACACCGTCGCCGGCAAAAAAATCGAGCTCATCGTCAAGGACGATCAGAGCGTCCCCGACAATGCCAAGCGGCTGGCGCAGGAATTGATTGTCAATGACAAAGTCAATTTCTTCGGCGCGGGCCTCACGCCAAGTGCGATGTCGATGGCGCCGCTGGCGACCGAAGGAAAAATTCCAACCGTGGTGATGATATCGGGCACTTCGGTGGTGACCGCGCGCTCGCCTTATTACGTGCGGACGTCCTTCACGCTCGGCCAGCAGTCCGGCATCATGGCCGACTACGCGATCAAGAACGGCAGCAAGAAGGCCGTGATGATCCTGTCCGATTGGGCGCCCGGCGCCGAGGCCGGCAAGGTTTTTGAGCAGAACTTCGTCAAGGGCGGCGGCCAAGTGCTCGACACCCTGAAAGTGCCGGTCGCCAATCCCGATTTTTCGCCATTCCTGCAGCGGGCGCGTGATCTGCAGCCCGATACGCTGTTCGTCTTCGTCCCTGCTGGGCAGGCCGGCACGTTCGCCAAGCAGTTCGCCGAACGCGGAATGGACAAATCGGGCATCAAGCTGGTCGGTCCCGGCGATATCGTTGACGACGACGACCTGCCGCACGCGGGCGATACGCTCAACGGCGTCGTGACCGCCGGCTTCTATTCGGCGGCGCACCCCTCGGCACTCAACAAGCAATACGTTGCCGCCTATCAGAAAGCGACCGGCCATCGCGCGAACTTCATATCGGTGGGCGGCTATGACGGCATGCACCTGATTTACGAAGCGATGAAGAAGACCGCCGGCAGCACCGACGCCGATACGGTCATCGCCGCCATGAAGGGCATGAAATGGGAAAGCCCGCGCGGACCGATGTCGATCGATCCGCAGACCCGCGATATCGTCCAGAATATTTATATCCGTAAAGTGGAAATGGTGAACGGCGAGCCGTGGGCGATCGAGGTCAAGACATTTCCGGCGGTCAAAGACCCGCTTAAAGAGATGGCGGCGAAATAACGAGTCGTCGATGCGCGGCGTGACATTCCTCGGCGAGCGCAAGCTCAAGCTTGCCGAATTCCCCGACCCGGCGCCCGGGCCGCACGACGTCATCATTGCGATCAAGGCTTCCGGCATGTGCGGCAGCGACCTCAAGCCGTATCGCGCGTCGGGCGGATCGGCGGCGCTTGGCCTCGGCAAGGTCGCCGGGCCGGTCATCGCCGGACACGAGCCTTGCGGCGTTGTGGCGGCAGTCGGCGACGCGGTGGAGGAACGCACCGCCCGCATCGGCGCGCGGGTCATGGTGCATCACTATTCCGGCTGCGGCACCTGCCGGCACTGCCGCACCGGCTGGACGCAAATGTGCACTGACGGCAGTACCGTTTATGGCATCACCGGCCACGGCGCTCATGCGCCTTACATGAAAGCGCCGGCATCGACCTTGGTGCCGCTGCCGGATGAGTTAAGCTTTACCACCGGCGCGGCGATTTCCTGCGGCACCGGCACCGCCTATCAGGCGCTGCGGCGGATGAAGCTTGCCGGCGGTGACACCGTCGCCATTGTCGGTCAGGGGCCGGTCGGCTTGTCGGCAACCCAACTCGCCGTGGCGATGGGGGCGCGGGTGATTGCGCTCGATGTCAGCGCCGAGCGGCTCAAGCGCGCCAAAGAGTTCGGCGCCGATGGCGCGATCGATCCGAAATCGGGCGATGCCGTCGCCGCCGTCAAATCGCTCACCCATGGCGCCGGAGCCGATCTGACGCTCGACACGTCCGGCACGGCGGATGGACGCATTACGGCGGTGCGCGGCACGCGCGCTTGGGGCACAGCGTGCTTCGTCGGTGAAGGCGGCGACGTCACCATCGATGTCAGCCCCGACATGCTGCGCAAACAGCTTACCATCGTCGGGTCCTGGACTTTTTCGACCACGGGCCAGGCGGATTGTGCGCGCTTTGTCGCCGACCACAAGATCGACGTCGACCGGCTGTTCACCGAGCGCTGGCAGCTCGTACAAGCCGACGAGGCGTATCGGCTGTTCGATCAACAGACGAGCGGCAAAGGCGTGTTTGTGATCGAATGACTTAAGGCTTCCCGTTGTGGCCGGAGAGCTTGGCCAATTCGCCCTGATACTTGGTCTGCTCGGCAATGAACGCCCGGTAGCTGTCCGGTGTATTCGGCTGCGCCGGTACGGTCATGCCGAATGGCGCGAGCTTCTTGGCGAAGTCTGGCGCCTGGATCGATACATTGAGTACCTTGTTCAGGGTCGCGATTGCAGTTTCCGGCGTGTTACGCGGCGCCAGCAAGCCGACGAAGGCACTGTGGGCGAAATTCTTGTAGCCGAGCTCCTCTAACGTCGGGACGTTTGGCAGAACTGGAAGACGTCGCGCCGTTGCAGTGGCGAGGATACGCACCTGCCCGCCGCTGACCATGCCGGCGATGCTTGGCAGCCAGATGAAGCCGGCATCCACTTGACCAGCAGCCACGGCTGCGGCAGCCGGACCCGAGCCATTGTAAGGCACCGCCGCGATCTTGGTGCCGGCAAGTGAGTTGAGTTGGGACACCGCGATGGCGGGACTGGTCGCCGGTCCGGTCGTCGCAATATTGGTCTTGGACGGATTCGCCTTGGCATAGGCCACTAGATCCGCGACGCTCTTAAATGGCGAACTGCTGACGACGGCCAGCACAAGCGGCGGGCCGTCCGCGATTTTGCCGACGGTAGCGAAATCGGTCTGCGCGTTGTAGGGAACGTGGATGTAAAAGAGATTTTGCACCTCGGAAATACCGCTCACCAACAGCGTGTAGCCATCCGGCGCTGCATGAACGACATAGGAGCCGCCGACGACCCCGGACGCGCCGGGTTTGTTTTCGACAACGACCGCCTCCCCAAGCTGCTGTTGCATACCGGGCGCCAACATCCTGGCGGGAATATCCGTCAGGCCACCGGGGGCGAAAGACACAACAAGGTTGACGGGACGATTTGGAAATGCTTGCGACCAGGCGACACCCGAGAATGCGAATGTCGCCGCGACGGCCCACATTATACGTCGATACACGTTTGACCTCCCTCGGATCGCCGATGTTGCAATCGGATTCGTTACGCCGCCTTATCGTCTGCCGGCATGCTGCAGAGATTAAATGCCGTTTCGAGATAGATGCGTGCCGCCAGGACCACGTCGTCAAGCAGCACATGATCGCCGATAGCGTGCATGGACTGCCCTGCCGCCGCCGGATGCAGTCGGCCGCCCGGACCGAACTGCACGCATGGCACGTCATAGCGCGTCAAGTGAACGGCGTCGGAGCCAGGGCGGCGAAGAAATGTCGATGTTGCCTCTCCCATGACCGTGCGCTGCGCTTCGCTGATCGCAGTTACGACCGGGAGTTCCGAATCGATGACCAAAGGTGGATCCGTCACAACGAATTCGAGCACAGGCTCGTCATTACCGTGCGTTACGGCGAACTGCTGCAGCACCGACCGCAGCGAACGCTTGACCTGGTCCGGCTTCTGGCCGGGGACTGTCCGGATATCGAGATAGATGCTGCATGAGTGGGCATTGCGCGACAGCCGCCAGGGCGCGCCGCCGCGCATGCAGGCAAGCGTGACATTGGCGTGTTCGTTCAAGAAAATATTCTTGTCTTGGAACGTCTTGGACCAACGGTCCAGATCGTCGCAGAGCAGCCGCGCGACATTGATGGCGTTGACGATGCCGGGTTTGTTGGTCAGCGCCGAATGCGCGACCGTGCCGCCAACTGTGATCTTGGCCCATAAACAGCCCATATTGGCGGTGCAGATGCGCATGCCGGTCGGCTCGGCGAGAAGCGCGAAATCGCCGGTGACGCCGTGCGAGACGAGATGCTTGGTGCCGACACCGTAGCCAGCATATTCGCGGCCCTGGAACTCCTCGATCGGGATTTTCTCGATCTCGCCGACCACGGCCCCCAACGACACGTCGCCGCTGAGTACGGTGCCAGTCTTGGCCAGAGCCTCGACGGCGACCACGAGACCGGCCAGGCCGCTTTTCATGTTGCTGGCGCCGAGACCCCAAATCCAACCGTCGCGATCGATGCCTTTAGGTCTGAAGCCCTCGCCGTGCAGATGCTCTTCGTCGCCGCTGTAAGACGTATCCATATGGCCGGTGAACAGGAGATTCAAACCGTGGCCGCGGCCCGGCAGATGCGCGACCGCGTTTGGGCGGCCTTCTTCGACCGGCTGCAACGAGGCAGCGAGACCGGCGCGGCGCAGGCGGCCGACGATGTAATCCGCCATGGCGGCTTCGGAACCGGTAGGACTACGAATATCGATCATGTCCATCAGGGTCTGACGAACCATGTCAGGCGTGATGTAAGCTTCGGCCTTTTTCCGATCCGGTTCGTTCATCGCCCGCTCATCGCATTTTTTCCGTTCACTGCCCGCCGCTGCATCCTCATCGGCTTTTTTTCATTTTGTCTTTCTTGCCGCAGCATACGTTCAATTGGCCCGATGCAGCGGTGGCGCGCCCTTGATGACGACCCGTTCGACGTTTTCCCACGCGGTGCGAAACAGAAATGCCCAGGACTGCCGCGTCACGCCGGCGATGTGCGGCGTCAACAAAAGTCGCTGCGCTGTTTCGCCGTCGAGGGCAAGCAACGGATTGTCGGCGGGCGGCGGCTCGATCGAATAGACGTCGACTGCGGCACCGCCGAGATCGCCGGCGCGTAATGACCGAGCGAGCGCAGCCTCATCGACCACGCCGCCACGCGACGCCTGAATGAGCACGGCGCTTTTTTTCATCATCGCAAACTGCACTACGCCGATGAGCCCGGTCGTCGCCGGAAGAAGCGGCACATGCAGCGTCACGACATCGGCCTGCCGCAACAGTTCATCGAGTGGGACGGAATTCGCACCGATCACCTGCGCCGCGGCAGCGTCCGCCGGGGCCGGATCGTAATAACAGACGCGGCAGCCCGCTTGTACAAAGGCCTTCGCGACGGCAAGCCCGATCATGCCCAGACCGACGACGCCGACAAGCAATCCATCGAGACCCGCCAGATTGTCGGCGACGAGACGCGCCCGAAAGGCTTGGTAATTGCCGCGCTTGATCTCGCTGTCCG
>JBAQHW010000044.1:0-7786 GCA_049288525.1 Xanthobacteraceae bacterium | reverse complement strand
TCGGTAACATCGAGATGACCGACCGGCCGGTCCTCTTTACCCATGTAAAGCCTGGCGAGACACTCTTGCGGGAGGCAGCCGAATAAGATGGCACCAACTCACTCAATGTCATGCTCCGCGAAGGCGGGGCATCCAGTAGTCACAAGGACTTTGGTCTGGTCGGCGCGTACCGCGATTATTGGACCATCCGTCTGCGCCGATGGTGACGGAGCAGGGATTAATCAGAGGGAACCAAACAAATGATCCCCCTCTCCTCCATTCAACGCACCGCAGAAGAATTGATGGCCAAAGCTGCCATCGAAATTCCGGAAGATTATCTCGACGGCTTGCGCCGCTGCGCCGATACCGAAAAGGGCGACCTGTCGGCCTTCGTCATCAAAGCGATGCTGGAAAACTACGAGGCGGCGAAGGAAGACCGCCGCGCCATGTGCGGCGATACCGGCCTGCCGCGCTGGTACGTCAAGATCGGCAACGAGGCGCGCATCGAGGGCGGCCCGATCGCGCTGGAGGCCGCGCTGCGCCGCGCCACGGCGCGCGCTACGGCCAACGTGCCGCTGCGTCCAAACCGCGTGCATCCGTTGTGGCGTACCGACCACAACAACAATGTCGGCATCAACGCGCCGGAGATCGAATATGCGTTCCACCCCGACGCCGACTGGATCGAGCTGACCACCGTGCACAAAGGCGGCTTGTTCGGCTCCGACTACCGCATGCTGTTTCCAGGCGACGGCATCGAGGGCATCAAGCGGTTTTATCTCGACACGCTGATCGGCTTCGGCAAGCGCGGGCTCGCCTGCCAGCCGGCCATCGTCGGTGTCGGACTAGGCGGCTCGAAGGACACCTCGATGGTGCTCGGCAAGCAGGCATCGTGCCTGCGCGTCGTCGGCTCGCGCAATCCCGATCCGAAGATTGCCGCGCTGGAAGACGAGTTCAAGGAGCTTGGCAACAGCATCGGCATGGGCGCCATGGGCTTCGTCGGCTCCTCGATGGTGATCGATTGCCATATCGAGGTCGGCTATTGCCACACCGGCGGCATGCCGATGTCGGTGCATATGTTCTGTCTGTCGTCGCGCCGCGCCGTCGCCCGCATCGCCACCGACGGCAAAGCCGCGTTCCGCGCCGATCCGATGTGGTTCACCGATTACATGCGCCGCACGACCGTCGAGTGGGGCGAGCAAGCCGCCGAGGCAGCGGAATAACATGTCGGACCTCAAACAAGTCCACATCGACCTGCCGGCGCGCACGGAAGATTTGCGCAAGCTGGAAATCGGCTCGGTTGCTTATTTGACCGGCCGCGTCTTCACCGCGCGCGAGGGCGTCTACAAGCGGGCGATTGCCGATGGAGCAGGAATGCCCGCGGACAAGGAGACCCTCGGCATTACCAACTTCCACTGCTCGCCGGCCGCCAACATCCATCCTGACGGGACTTACACAGTCGGCGCGGTCACCGCGACCGCGTCGTTTCGTTTCGCCCAGTGGCTCGAGGGCTGGTTCAAGATTTCCGGCTGCAACGTCATCATCGGCAAAGGCGGCATGACGTCGGAGAGCTATCGGCAGCATTTCGTGCCCAACAACGCCGTCTATCTCACCACGGTCGGCTACGGCACCGGCGCGCTGCTCGGCCGCGGCATCAAAAAAGTCGCCGGCGTCTATTGGCTGGAAGAGCTTGGCTTAGCGCAAGCCGTGTGGGTGCTCGACGTCGCCAATTTCGGCCCGTTCCTGGTCGAAAGCGATCTCGCCGGCAATTCCTTGTTCGAGCGCGAGAACGCCAAGATCGCGCCCGGTCTCGAGCGGCTTTACGAGGGCACGCGGCCGGCGACGCTGCACCGCTACGGCGAGACCGACGACAAGACAAAAGAAGTCATCTGATCGCGACGAACGCGACTGTTTATTTGAGCATGTCCTTTTCGCAAAACCGGCGTCCACTTTTGCGGGACATGCTTTACCGCGCGGCGTCGTGGGAGGAAATGGCGATCCGGCACGGTCGGTTCGAGCGGTTGCTCCAGGCGTGATTGGTGCCGCGCTGCACGACCGTGTCGCCGGCTTTGAGATGGACCTCTTCGGTATCGAGAACGAGCGTGATCTCACCTTCGAGGATCAGACAAAAATCGAGCGTCTGCATCTTTTGCATGTACCGATGCGGCGCGCCCGCAGCGTAAGTCGAGGCTGCGGGCGATCCTGCCGCGAGAAAATAGGCCGCGACATCGGCGGCATCGGCCTTCGCGCCGGTGTCGGGAGGAAAGGTCACGACCCGGCAGGCCGATCCACCGCGTGGCGGCTCCAGCATGCGCGGATAGACCAGAACCGCATCGCGAAATTCGCCGATGCGCGCCGGCGAGGCAGCGGTCGTCCAAATCCGCTCGGAGCGGAAACCCGGCCGGGCCGGATCGGTCTGCACGTCAGGCGGCGGCCCGTCGGCGACCGCGACCGATTTTCCTTCGTCATCGTCAATGGTGACGATGCGGCGCACTGGTTGCATGCCATCGCTCACAGCGGTCAGACCTTTTGCTCTTTGTCGAACGCCGCGCCCATCATGACGAAGGCCATCAGGCTGCCCTGATTGAGATTGGTCCAGCCGTGCCAATTGCCGAGCTGCACCACGACATCGCCAGCGTTCATCGTGACATTGCCGCGGTCGAGCAGCAGGGTCCGCTCGCCCGCGAGCAGAATACCGTAGTCGACGGTCGCCGATTTATGCACGGGAGAGCTGAAGTAGTTCTGACCGCCGCGATCCCATACGCCATCCGGACGCAGCCGGGTCGGCGTCAGCAGCTTGTAAGCCGGATCGCGGGCCGGATCGTAATTCGCCGGCTTGCCGTTCGACTGCACGATGCGAAGATGGCCGCCGGATGCAGGCGGCTCGAAATGAAACGGCAAGTTGCCGTCGTCGCGTGTTCCGGAAATAACCGCGGGCGCCTGTTGGTAAACCCAGATGTCAGTCATGCAGGTGCCGCGGCTGATGGCGCCGGGGTTCACGTTGGGAGCGGCGCTATCGTAAAGCACGCGGGATCGGCCTTGGGCATCGTTGCCGGTCACCACGCGACGGATAGACTTCGGTTCCTCCGCCATCATTCCTCCCCCGGCGTTGACGAGAACAAAACCTAGAATAAATCGCGTCGCCTTGTCATCCGTCGTCGGCGCTTTATCATGCTCACCGGCCGGTCCATCGCAGAAAAGATCCGGCAAAGGAGGAAACGCTTGCCGGATTATTGCCGCGCTTTCCATCGCGCCTCACTGCTGCGCATGCTCATTGCCGCAATGGTTGCCACATGGAGCGGCGCAACCGCCGCACAGGCGCAATCCTACCCAACCCACTCAATCAAAATCCTCGTCGGGCCGAGTCCCGACGTGTTCTCGCGCATCATCGCTGAAGACCTGAAAGAGGCGTGGGGCCAGCCGGTCGTGGTCGAAGCCCGGCCTGGCGCCGGCGGCAAAATCGCGGCCGACGACGTGCTGTCGGCGCCCGCCGACGGCTACACGCTGTTGTTCGCGACGCCGACTTACACGCTCAACACCGCCATGGGGGTCGCGCCGTACGACCTGTTGAATGATTTCACGCCAGTTGCGATGGCCGGATTGATTTCTTACGCGCTTGTCGAGAATCCGAGCGTGCCGGCCAAATCAGTTGCGGAGCTGGTCGCCTATGCCAGGCAGAACCCGGGCAAACTGAACTGCGCTTCGGCTGGCATCGGCACGGTGCCGCATATTGCCTGCGCCTACCTCAACAAACTGGCCGGAACGGACATCGTCCACGTCCCGTACAAAGACGTGAACTCCGGGATGATGGCGACCGTCGGCAATGTGACGCAGATGTTCTTTGGCGTCGCCACCAACGCCAAGCCGCAGATCGAATCGGGGGCGTTGCGCGGACTGGCCGTCAGCACGCCGCAGCGCTCGCTGTTGCTGCCGCAATTGCCGACCATGATCGAGGCGGGCTATCCGAGCTTCAATATGCCCGGCTGGGGCGGCTTCATCACGCGCGCCGGCACGCCGCCCGACGTCATCGCCAAGCTCAACGCCGAGATACGCCGCGCGGTGCAGCGGCCCGAGGTAAAGGCCCGCCTGCTTGCCACCGGACTCGAGCCGCCGCCGGACGACACGCCGGAGCAGCTCGGGACCTTCATCGCGCAAGACATTGCGCGCTGGAAATCGTATGTCGGTGCGATCGGCCTCGACAAGCTCGAGGCCAGCGGACAACGATAAACGTCACACGATGCGGCGCGAAAACACAAAACCGCATCCGCATTCTACTTGCGGAACAGGTAGATCGGGCTCGACCAGGCGAGATGTCCGTCCTCCTGCCGAACCCGAACATAGAGCCGCGTGTCGCCCTCCGGTCTGATCTTCGCTTCGACGGTGTGCGCCAGCCGGCGCTCCGTCATTGCGTCGGGCAGACGCTGCAAGGTGACGGCGCGGTCGAGCCCGCCGGCATCGAACACGGTCTGCTCAAGACCGATATCGGCAATCGCGACCTCCCCTGAAACCGGTTTGGTCTTAAAGACAATCCGACCCGTCTTATCTTTGAGCCACAAATCGATGGCGCCATAATTGCCGGTCGTCACCGCTTTCCAGGCGACCGAGCCACCGTCCTGGTGCTGGATGCCGCGATCGAGATTCCAGTTGTTGATGAGGCGGGCTTTTTCGATGCTGTTGTCGCTCACCGTGAGCGAGCCGTCCCAGGTGGTCGTGCGGGCGCGGCCGCGATACTCCGCGCCGCGATAGCTCAGGCGCACCCGGGCGCCGAGATCGGCCGCGCCGTACGGCCGAACCGTCTCAATGAGGTCGAATCCGTCGAAAATATCGATCCGCTCGATCGGCGCGGAGCCGACAGCGTCGACCGAAAGCCGCACTGTGCCGGAAGCCACACGCGCGATGTCGCCCATGATCAGCCGCCGCGTCACGGCCGCGACCGTGGAATCGAAAGCCGGATCGCGGGCGAATAGTTCGGCATCGTCGGCCAGCGCGGCGGTCACGTTGAGGATCATCCGGTTGCCGGTGGTACCGTAATGGTGCCGGCGGCGCATCGCCTCGAAGATGGCGTCGCGGTCGAGGCGCTCGGCCAGGAAACAGGTCAGGCCGCCTTGGCTGCCGAAGAATGACGCGCCGGGATAACAGGCGCCCGGCCGGCCTTTGTGGCCGTCGGAATTGGCGACCACGCCGACGCGGTAATTTTTTTCGAACGCATCGTGCAAAATCCACTCAAACGTGCCCCAGGCGGAATGAACTTCGACGGCGGTCTCGAGCTTCGCATCGTGCGCATAGCGGATATCGGCGTAACGTCCGCCGACATGGGAGACCACGACGCAGTCTTTGCCCTGCAGCTTGCGAAACAAATCATGCGCGGTATGCGCATCGGCGGGCTCGTCGGCGATATCGGCCGCATCGGCAATCTGCGCATGCGAGGAGCGGTGAATGGTCTCGCCCTCGTTGCGGAAATGCACGTTGCGATCGCCACCGACGGCGGTGTTGGCCGACCATTCGTAGCCGGGTATGCAGACGAAGGAACCGGGCCGGTCGAACGCCCGCGACAGCCGATTGAGCTCGGCCCAGAATGCTCCGGTGATCTGAAAGTCGTTGCCCTGATGGCCCATCACGTCGAGGAAGGCCTTGTCGCGGCCGAACTCGAAATATTCGCGCGCCGAATTGGTGCCCAACGTCTCATTCGACTGGCCGTGGGTGTCGCCCCAGAAATGAACCAACGGCAGCTCCTGCGAAGCGACGCGAAGCGGGTTGGAACGGCACAGTTCCGTGCCCGCTTCGTCCCATACGCTGACGGTCAAATCGGCCTCTTGATCGACTTTCAAGCCGTCGACAAGCGCGGCGAATTTGCCGGCTTCGCATTGGACTGTTTCCGGCAATCCCTGCACGCGCGCGGAGCTCGCAAGACGCAGCTTCGCCGCGATACGGTTTGAGGGGTTGCCCCATTTATCGTCGGCCTTGATGGCGAGGCGGAAAGACTCGCCGGCGCGGATAAAAGTCGGCAGCACGGCGTGCCAGCGTAGCGGCGGACCGGGCACGATCGCAATTTTCGGGCTCAGCGGCAGCGGCACATAATCATAGGTCGCGATCGGATCGGCGAGCACGTGAAACTCGAATTCGCTCTCGCAATAGGTCTGCAAGCGGATGCCGGGTGAGCCGAAGCGCCGGTCGCCAAAGCGGATGGTGATGGTGTCACCCGGCGCGAGGAAGTGTTTGGCGACGCCGATATACAGCGAACGGCTCCACGGCCGGATGTTGCGCTTGAACTCCCACTTGCATTCCAGCGTCGCGCCATTCGAGGCTTCGACGGTCGTGTAACCCTGTCGCTCGGGATGGTCGAACTGCACCGGCCCAAAATCTGTAGCGAAGCGAAAGCCGATCTTGATCGAGCCGGTATCGTCGACGCCGAACGCTCCCGCCGTATAGACCAGCGTGAACGATTGGTACGAGCCGGCCTCGAATGCGCCGGAAGGTTCGAGCGTCGCCGAACCCATCAGGTCCGGCCGGTAGTCGGAATAGGGCATCTGCACTGTCCGTTTGGTTCAAAGCACGCGGATGAACGGCCGCTCGGCACTCGGATCGACCTCGACCTCGGCGCCGTTTGGGATCGCTCTGGTGATGTCGACGTCGAAGCCCGAGATCATGGTGAAATCGGCAAGCGCCGCACCCTGCACCATGATCGGATTGGCGCGGTTGAGGATAAGCGCCGCCGGCACGACGCCGCGCGACGCCATTTCGTGCAGCATCCAGGCGGTGGCGACGCCGCCCTTGGCGGCGTCCAGCACCAGCACGCGGCCGCGATAGCTCTCGCCGGCGAGCTTGTGCTCGCCCCGCGAGAACACGCCGCGAATCCGGTCGAGATCGTAGCGCGCGGAAAAGCCGTCGCTGGCGACGAGAGCGCGGGCCCGTACTTTGCGGCCCATGCCCGCGCTTGCGTAAAACACGCTCCCGTTCATGACAGCGACCCGCCGGCGCACGCCGCGGCGACGCAGCGCTCCATCGGCAGCAGCACCGGCCGGTAGCCGTAACCGCCGAGGATGTTGGTCAACTTCGCCGAGTTGGTCGCCAGCCCCTTCCAGCCATTGGCTTCCGCGATCTCCCGTGCATAGCTCTGATAAAAGCACATGCCGGAGAGCACAGTGCCGCCGGCGGCTTCGATGCGCGCGGTCAGCCCCATGCGATCGCAGTCCGGCTTGACCTGCGGACTGGTGACCGCGAACAGCGGGATCGTGGCGCGGCGACCGTCGAGCATCGCGGCCAGCATTTGCATTTCGACGAGGCTGAGCTGCGGCGCGGAGAACACCACTACGTCGACCGCGCCGATATCCTTGGCATAGCGGCTCTGCAGCGCGCGAATATCGGCCTCGCCGACGTCGTGAGTTTGAAGCGAGACGCCGGCGGGGACGACGTCTTCCAGCCGCATCGCCTCCGGCGTGACGCCAATCATGTGAAACAGCGCCACCGAACCGAAGCTCGCCAGCGCCGCGCCGAAATGTTTCATTTCGTCGGCACTTGGCGTGCGATCGATGCCGATCAGCGCCGGCACTTGCGAATAGTCGCCGGCCAGTTTGCCGACCACGCCGCCGAGCGCGCCCCAATCGGACAGGTCCCGCGGCGAGAACGACACCTCGACCAGCAGTGTCGCCAGGCGCCGTTCGTCCAGGTGATAACCGTAACGCGGCGTGCGCCCGGTCAGGCCGGCGGACAGCGCCGACGGGCCGCCTTCGAAATTCGATCGCGCGCCGCAGACGCTATTCGAATAGATCACCACGCCGGTATCGCCATAGGCCATGTGCTCGCCGCGCAC
>JBAQHW010000043.1:0-11703 GCA_049288525.1 Xanthobacteraceae bacterium | reverse complement strand
CGACATAGGTGACCGCGGCCGCCGCGGCGGCCAGTTCGATGCGGGAAAACGCGCCGAACGATGCGGTGGTGGCGACGCCGAAGAACGTGGCCAGCCGCCGCTCCGCCGTCGCGCCATCGAACACGTCGCGGGGCAGCGGGGTCAAAGCCGGCAGCGATCGCAGGAAGGGCGCCAGCTCGGTGTCGGCATAGAGCGCGTCGGAGACGATAATCTCGCCCGGCTCGATGCGCGCGACCGCGGCGGCGAGCGCGGCGCGGTCGCATTCGGCGACGTGGAAATCGCCGGTCGAAATATCGATCCAGGCCGACGCAAAGCGGTCTTCGCCCGACGACATGCGGCTGCGCGCGAGCGCCAGCAGGTAATTGTTGCGTTTGGCATCGAGCAGCGAATCTTCGGTGAGCGTACCCGGCGTCACCAGGCGCACCACGTCACGCCGCACCACGCTCTTCGCCCCGCGCTTGCGCGCTTGCGCGGGGTCTTCGAGCTGCTCGCACACGGCGACGCGGTGCCCCAGCGCGATCAGCCGGTGCAGGTATTCGTCGGCGCGCTCGATCGGCACGCCGCACATCGGAATGTCGCGGCCGAGGTGCTTGCCGCGCTTGGTCAACATGATGCCCAGCGCGCGCGAGGCAACTTCCGCATCGTCGAAGAACATTTCGTAGAAGTCGCCCATCCGGTAGAACAACAGGCAATCCGGGTTGGCCGCCTTGATCTCGATATACTGCTCCATCATCGGCGTGACGCGGAGTGCGTCGTCGCCGGTCGCGGCGGGCGTCGGCGCGGCACGGTCCGCCGCCTCGGCCGCCTCGTCGATGATGGTGCTCATTCCGTCCATGGCGGCCGACGCTAGCAAAAAATCGGCCGTCCTGTCCGCCGCGGTGCCGGCCATCCACGATTTACATTGCCGACGATGATGCCGGCCCCGATGGACCGGCTTTTAACCGCCGTTCTTGACCCCGGTCTTGGCGATCATGTCCTGCAGATCGGTGACCCACTTTGCCACGTAGGACTGCGCCGCCGGCCCGGAGACATAGCTGTCGGGGACCGCGGCCTCGTCCGCCAGCATCTTCTTGTAGTCCGGCGACTGTGCCGCCGCATTCATGGCCGCGACCAGCGTGTCGTAGCGCTGGCCTTCGGTACCGGTCTTCACCGCGAAGGCGCGAAAATGCGTGATGTTGATGCGGTATTGAAGCTCCGTAACGGTCGCAATCGCAGGAAATTCGGCAACACGCTGGTCGGCGAACGCCAGAATTGGGCGTAGCTGCTTGCTCTGCAGATAGGAAATCAGGTCGCCGAATTGCGCGTAGAGCAGATCGCTATGGCCGCCCAAAAGCGAGTTCCAGCGCAGGCCGGGATCGTCGAACGGGACGCTGATGAATTTGAGGCCCGCCACCTTATCGAAGTAATTGACCGTCACGTCGCTCTGCGTGCCGAAGCCCGATCCGGCGACCGTCACGGTCCTGGATTTCGCCGCCGCCAGAACGTCATCCCAGGTCTTGAAGGGGCTGTCCGCGCGAACGAAAAAGCCGCTTGGCTGCTGATCGACGACGGCGAGTGGGGCAAAATCGGATGTTTTGAACTTGGCATTGGCCGCGGCAAACAGAATGTAACTGTCCGACGTTATTTCGATGACGCTGTAGCCGTCGGACGGCTCGGTGAGCGCCTTATTGAGTCCGACCTGGCTCGACGCGCCGGTGATATTAATGACCGGGACTGAAACGCCGAGCTTTGTCGACATCAGGCCGGCAAAGATGCGGCCCACACGGTCGCCGCCGCCGCCAACGCCCCACGGCACGATCATGTTGATGGGCCGATCCGGAAAGGCCCGCGCCGGTGCGGCCATGAGAGCCGTTCCGGCTGCGACCGTTCCCGCAAAGATAAGGCAACCTGCAATCGATCGGAGCACGCCACTTTCATAACGCATGACAACCCCCGTTATCGGTTACACTTTCTCTCCTACCTGTGATTTACGGTCGCCGTCATGACCCGGCCATGACGCATTTCCAAATCCGAGCGCGCAACGCTTCAGATCAGTATTTCAACGCCAATATGTGCGGCACGCGCGGCGCGGCGTAAAGGTCCTCCGGCGGCAAGCCGGCAAAGCGCAAATCGTCCTCGGTGATCGTCGGCATGGTTTGCTGCAGGCCGTCGTAGTATTTGGTATTGATCAGCATCCGGTTGCAGCCCGCGCAATAGGTGTCGCCGCCGAACTGCTCGGTCGTCTCTTTCAGATTGGCGTAGATGTAGATCATCTCGCGGATCGACGGCGGTTTCTGATCTTCGAGGGTCGTTCCCTTCAGCGGAACGAAGACGAATATCGTCGGAATGGCGCCCATCAAAGTGAGATGAACCAGGCCCTCGACCGTGCTTTGCGCCGGCTCGAGGCCGGCGATCAAGTTGGCGCTGGCGTGCCCTCGCCCGAAAGTTTGCACCATGTAGGTGAGCATGCGGTCATAGTGGGCATGGCCGAGCCGGCCCTTCTCGATGTCGCGCACTTTCCCCGGACATAGTTTAGCGAACAGCGGCGGGTCGAAAATCTCGTAATTGAAACCGACGAGGTCGGCGCCCGCCTCGAACAGCATGTCGATGTAGCGCTCCTCCTCGGGCGGCGCGATGGTCAGACGCAGCCAATTGTCGGGAAAGGCGTCTTTCAGCGGCCGCAGGAACTTGGCATGCGCTTTGGCGCCGCGGTCCGGCGGCGGCGTGGTGCCGCCGGCGAAGACCGGCCCGTGACGGAAATATGGATATTTGCGCGCCTGCGCGACGGTCTCCAGAAAATCGTCCGGCTTCTTGGGAAAGATATCGCGGCCGGATTCGAGATTCTCGTCGATGCCGCAAAAGCGACATTCGGTATGGCGGTAATCGTCGACAAACCGGCCGAAGTAATGGCAATGCGGAAAAATCGTCGCACCGCCGAAGTCGCCTGCAACCGGCATGATGCTGCGCATCGAATGACCGCGTGAGGTGTGGTGGTCGTAATAGTGAGGATAGGGCGGGACGGTGACGTTCATCAGCCGTTCCGGCTTGGCGCCTTCGTCGATGCATTCCCAGCGGCCGTTGGCGCGCAGCACTGCGGGCCTTTTGCCGATGAAGTATTTGCCGTCATCAACGTCCAACACGAACGGCGTGCCGTCGGTCAAATGCTCGCTCACCGCTTCGCCGACGGGGACGCCGACATATACTTTTCCGGGATCCAGGATGATGTCGAGCGCATGTTTGCCGACGGCGCCGACCGCATGATCGCTTTTGAGCGTTTTGCCGATCTGGGCCTTGGCGTCGGGCGAGATTTTCAGCCCTTGGCTGAGCAATTCGAGCTTGAGAACGACCGGATGATAGGTTTTGCTCTTGCGCGGCTTGGTCAGGTCTTCCGCCGGAATCCACCGGCCCAACAGCCCGTCAGCCGGCGCAGCGGACGAGACGGGTGCGGGTGATTTCGGCTCGGCCTCACGCGTTTCCAGTAGCGACCGCAAGATATCCATGCTGGCTCCCGAACACGGTTACGCCGCCACGATGAAAAGATGTTGCGTCTCGTTCTCGACGAATAAGCGCACGGCATTGGCCGCGCCTTTGACGTGGGCTTTCACCGCCCGTTCGACGGCCTTCAGGTCGCCGCCGCCAAGCGCATCCAAAATCGCGTGGTTCTCACGGCGAATTTGATCGGCGCGCTGCACATGTCTGGAGACGACCACGGTACCGATGCTCCAGAACCGGGAACCGAGGTTGCCCAGTATTTCCTGCAGCACGCTGTTGCCGGTTTGGGCAGCGATCAGATCGTGAAATCTGCGGCTTGCCCGAAGAAAATCGGGATAGCGGCCTTGCTCCAGGAGTTTGTCGGCATCGTCGAGCGCTTCGCGCAACGCGGCCAGCGCCGCCGGCGTCAGCCTGGGGAATGCTTGGCGGGCCGCTTCGATTTCGAGGACTTCCCGGACGCGATAGAGGTTGAGGATTTCGCGAACGCTTAATCCGCGGACGATAAAGCCCGAGCCTTGCTCGCGCCGGATCAGACCCTCCTGTTCCAGCCGGACGAGGGCCTCTTTCACCGGCGTGCGGCTGACCTTGAGTTCGTTCGCCACGCGCAACGCCCGCAGCCGCTGGCCCGGCCGATAAGCGCCCTCGACGATCGACTTTTTGAGGCTGTTGTAGGCCTCGTCTACTACGCTTCTGGGTGGCACTTGTGCATCCATAATGAATTCACTATGCCCCCAGTTGTACAATGTCAAGAGGAGTTACTTGCAATATAAACCTTAAGTTGTAGAGGGTGCAGCCCGAATTTCGCCCCCCGATGTCTGTCGGCATCGGGGCCGAAACAGCTTGGTCGCGTGGACAAAAGGACAAGCGCTCGCGGTTGAACCAATTGCCGCTCAAGCGCCTCGATGGAGCATGATCCTTTGGGAAATCCACTTTCCGCCCTCGGACCAGATCCGGAGACAGGCATTTTCCGTATCGCGCTGCTAGAGCATATCCCGCAAAAGTGGAAACCGGTTTTGCGAAAAGGACACGCTCAAACAAACAGCTAGGAGCGTATCCCGATTCCGTTAGATCGGGATGCCTGCCCTGCGCTCGATCGGCACGTAGGCGCGCGCATCCGGTCCGCTATACAGCGTCAGCGGGCGGATCAAAATGTTGTTTTCCATCTGCTCCAGCGCCTGCACCACCCACCCCGGCACCCGGCCGATGGCGAAGATCGGCACGAACAGATCGCGCTTGACGCCGAGCAGGTGGTAGACCACGCCGGAATAGAAATCGACATTCACGTTGACCCCGTGGCGCGCATAGGGGGCCATGGCGGCGACGACCGCCTGCAGAATCTCATACCACCGGGGTTGGCCCATTTCCTTCGACAGACGCTCGACGCCGGCGCGCATATGACGCGCGCGCGGATCTTCGGCGCGGTACACACGATGGCCGAAGCCGGTTATCGGTTCGCCGGCCTTGCGCTTATCCCGGACGTAATCGGCCGCATGGGCCGGATCGCCGATTTCCTCGGCCATCTTCATGACGTCCTCGGCCGCGCCGCCATGGGCCGGACCCGACAAGGCCGCGATCGCAGCAGTGACGGCGGCATGCAGATTGGCTTCGGTACCGATCACTACCCGCGCGGTGAACGAGGACGCGTTGGAGCCATGTTCGGCGTGGAGAACGAGATCGCGGTCGATCAATTGCACGGCGTCGGCGCTCGGCTTCTCGCCTTTGAGCATCCACAACAGATTGGCGGCATGCGACAGTCCCCTGCTGGCGGCCACCGGCTCACGCCCGTCGCGCAACCGTGCATGTGCCGCAACGATCATCGGCACCTGCGAGGTCAAGCGAAGGCCCTTGCGCAGAACGGCCTCGCGCGAATTGTCTGCGGTATCCGGATCGAAGGCGGCCAGCGCCGAGGCCGCGGTGCGCAGCACGTCCATCGGGTGCGCCGATTTTATCGTACGGATAATATCGAATATCGGCGCCGGCAATTCGCGCGCGCTTTTCAGCGCGGCGTCGAACTCCGCGAGCTGCGTCTTGGTCGGCAAATTGCCGTGCAGCAGGAGCCAGGCGGTCTCCTCGAAGCTCGAATGCTCGGCCAAGTCGTGGATCGAGTAGCCGCGGTAGCGCAATTCGCCGACGCGGCCGTCGATGAAGGTGCACGGCGAGCGGTCGAAATAGACCCCCTTCAGGCCGCGATGAATCTTGATCGGTTCGTTTGTTTCGGCCATCTATGCCTCGTATTACTGACGTCTTGAACGAATTCAACGATGAACCCCATCGAGCGCTGTTTCGATACAGCACGTCGTCGCCATTTCAAGATCGTTTTGCCGGAAGGCGATGACATTCGCGTGCTCGCCGCCGCGCGCGGTCTCAGTGACCGGGAAATCGCGCGCCCGATCGTGCTCGGCGCCGCCGATGCGATCGCTCAGGCGGCCGACAGCGCGGGCATCAAGCTTGACGGCATCGAAACCGTCGACCCGCGCACCGACCGGCGTCTGCAAGATTACGGCGCGGCTTGCGCAGCGATGCGCGAGAACATGACGCCGTCCGTCGGCGCGCGGCTGGTGGCGAAGCCGCTCTATTTCGCCGGCATGATGGTTCGCCAGGGCGATGCGCAGGCCATGGTCGCCGGCGCGGCCAATCCGACGCGCCGCGTCATCGAAGCCGGACTGATGACGATCGGTCTCGCTCCGGGCATTGCGCTGCCGTCGAGTTATTTTCTGATCGTGGCGCCGAACTTTCTCGGCGCCGGCCCGCGCGCCTTCGTTTTCGCCGATTGTGCGGTGAACGCCGAGCCGAACGCGGCGGAACTCGCCGCCATCGCCGTCGCCTCCGCACGCAGCGCGGCAACCTTGCTCGGCGAGACGCCACGCGTCGCCATGCTGTCGTTTTCGACCAAGGGCAGCGCCCAGCACGCCCGCGTCGACAAAGTCCGTCGGGCGCTCGATCTGGTGCGCGCCGACGCGCCGGGCTTGGCGGTTGACGGTGAGCTGCAAGCCGACGCGGCAGTGGTGCCCGCGATTGCGCAAAAGAAGATGAAAGAACTCGGCGATGTGGCCGGGCGCGCCAATGTGCTCGTCTTTCCCGACCTCGACGCCGGCAATATCGCCTACAAACTCGTCCAGTGGCTCGGCGGCGCCACCGCCATCGGCCCGTTCCTGCAAGGGTTTGCCAAGCCGATCAGCGATCTGTCGCGCGGCGCCAGCGTCGACGACATCATCACCACTTGCGCCGTCGTGCTGGCGACCGCCTGACGCAACGCCGACAGATAACCCAGAAGCTGGCACGCTCTTCCTGCCGTCACGCCGCCGGCTAGACGGCCGCCGGCGTGCGGTCGGTGACACTGCGTCCGCCGGCCTCGTTGTCGCCGGACTAGCATTATGCTAGTGCTTTTAAAACCACAGGTCTCATTGTTTGAGACTGTGGTGTTGCTCGGGCGAAGCCGGACGAAAAAAGCGACCCGCACGTAGCGACTAAAAATGAAACAGGGAGGATGGGTGATGATTGGCAAAAAACTGGCGGCGCTCGCCGCTTTAGCGTTGGCCGCTTCAGCTTTGGCCGTGACGTGCGGCGCCGGCGCGGTGCAAGCGCAAGATAAGTTTCCGGATCACCCGATCAACTTCATCGTGCCGTGGGGTCCGGGCGGCGGCGCCGATCTCCTGGCAAGGACCACCGGCAAGATCATGGAGCACGACCTCGGCTCATCGTTCCCGGTGATCAACGTTCCGGGAGCGACCGGCATGGTGGGCATGACCAAGCTCCTCACATCTCCGGCCGACGGCTATTCGCTCGCGGTTTTGATTGGCGACACCTACGCGCTGTTGGCGGCCCCCCACCCGGCCTTCACCGAGGACCAGGTGACCCCGCTCGGCATCTTCATCCAGCAGCCGTCCGGTTATTGGGTCAATACCAACAGCCCGTGGAAGACGTGGCAGGAGTTTGTCGCCGCCGCCAAACAAAAAACGATGAAGGTCGCCATACTCGGCTTCAACAGCGCCGACGACATCACCACCAACTATTTGAAGACCAAGGGGTTGAAGCTCGAGGGGATTCCCTACGCCAAGCCGGGCCTGCGCTACACCTCGATCCTCGGCGGCAACGCCGACGTGCTCTACGAGCAGACCGGCGATGTGCGCAGCTACTTCGACGGCGGCAAGATCCGGCCGCTGATCTTCTTCTACCCGCACCGGCTAGACATTCCGCAATTCGCAAACGTGCCGATCGGCAAGGAGTTCGGCTACGACGTCACGCTGCCCCAGTTCCGCTCGATCGTTGTCAAAGCCGGAACCGATCCCAAGATCGTGACCAAGCTCGCCGACGAACTGGGCAAGGTCGCCCAAACGGCGGAATTCAAGACTTACCTTAAGAGCCAATACGCCGATCCGAACAGCTACGTGCCGATGGACAAGGCGCGCGTATTCATGGACGCATGGCTCAAGCAAGCCGAGAAATACCGCGCCGAAACGAAGATGGGCGCGCAGTGAGTTCCGATACTGCCCTCACGCTGGGTCGCCGAGCGCAGGCAGCGCTGCCCTATCTGGTGGTGCTTGCGGTCGGCATTTTCCTCTATGTCGCGGCCGACCGCTTCGAGTTCGAGCAAATGTCCGGGCGCATCGGCCCGGGCGCCTGGCCGAAGCTGATCCTGACCCTGATGATGCTCGCCGCGCTGTGGGGCGTCGGCTCCAGCGCATTGTGGGGCGCCAAGTTCGCCGCCAACCAGGACGCCGGGCTCGAAGAGGCGGAGGATCTGGCCCGGCCGCCGGAGATTCATCCATTTCGGGTGTGGATCGCGGTCATCATCACACTCGGCTATCTCGTCTTGCTGCCGCGGCTCGGCTTCTTTTTGACGACGATCGGCTACAGTGCCGCCCTGATGTTGCTCGGGGAATTTCGCCGTCCCCTCCCGGTCGCTTTGCTGAGCGTGGCGATCGGCCTTTTCTTCATGTTCATGTTCATGCGCGTGGTCTATGTGGCGCTACCGGTCGGCGTGGCACCGTTCAGCGACGTGTCCTACGCACTGATGGCGGCCATGGGCGTGCATTGAGGAGATCGTCGTGATTCTCGTCAATCTCGCGCATGGTTTCATCCAGGTCTTTCAGCCGTTCGACTTGTTGATGCTGTTCGTCGGCCTCCTGGTCGGCATGGCGGTCTCGATCATGCCGGGACTGGGCCTCGTCATGGGCGTGGTGCTGGCGCTGCCGTTCACCTATCAGATGCCGATCGAGCCTTCGGTCATTCTGCTGACTGCGATCTATTTCTCCGGCACTTATGCCGGCTGTTTCACCGCGATTCTGTATCGTATCCCCGGCGAACCGATGGACGTGCCGATGCTGTGGGACGGCTACACCATGGCCGCGCGCGGCGCGCCGGCGAAGGCGCTGGGCTGGGCGCTGGTTGCCGCACTGATCGGCGGGCTGGTCTCTTCCGCAGTCATGGTGGCGCTCGCCGAGCCGATGAGCGAATTCGCGCTCAAATTCGATTCGCCCGATTATTTCGCCGCGGTGTTCTTCGGCCTCACCACGGTGGTGGCGCTGGCCGGAAAATCCATGGTGAATTCGCTGATCAGCCTGTGCGTGGGCCTCCTCGTCGCCACCATCGGCATCGACAGCATCTACGGGACGGCACGCTTTACCTTCGGCGTGCCGATCCTGCGCGACGGCGTGCAACTGGTCGAGGTCCTGGTCGGCATGTATGGGCTTGGCGAAATCCTGTCGCGCATCGGCCAGGGCCAGCGCGTCGACAAGATCGACGGCGTCGCCACAAATGTCGCCACGCAGTTTCCGAGCTGGCGCGAACTCGTCGCGATCAAGGCCACGCTGTTTCGCAGCACCGTGCTCGGCACCGTGCTCGGCATCGTACCGGGCGCCGGCGCCACCATTACCGCGTTTATCGCCTACGGCATCGAGAAACAATACGGCCGCCGCCGCAAATTACTCGGCAGCGGCCTGCCCGAGGGCATCGTCGCGCCGCAGATCGGGGCCACAGCCTCAGTCGCCGGCCACATGGTTCCGCTGCTGACGCTGGGGCTGCCCGGCAGCGGTGCGACGGCTGTTATTCTCGCCGCCTTTTTGCTGCACGGTGTGCAGCCGGGCCCGATGCTGCTCGAAGACCCGTCCTCGGTGCTGCTCGTTTACACCATCCTCGCCTCGATGTTCGCCAGCGTCATCGGCATGTGTCTGCTCGGCTTTTTCTGGATCAGGGTCGTCGTCAAAGTCCTCGCCGTGCCGCAAGGCGTGCTGTCGGCGATCGTGGTGATGTTTTGCCTCGTCGGTGCCTATGCCAATCGCAACAACATGTCGGACGTGTGGATGATCGTGATCTTCGGCGTGCTCGGCTATCTGTTCGAGAAATTCAAATTTCCCATCTCGCCGATGGTACTCGGCGCGATCCTCGGGCCGATCGGCGAGAGCTCGTTCATGCGCAGCATGATCGCCAACCACAACGATTGGACCGCGTTCTTTACCGGCCCTATCTGCGGTCCGCTGATGGCCGCCTCGCTGGTTGCGCTGAGCTATCCAATGCTGCGCGAGCTTCTCGCCATCCGCCGCCGCGCGGCGGCCGTTGCCATTTCGGGTAATCACCGATGAAAGCCGATGCGATAACCGACACGCTCCATCGCCCTTCACCACACCGCGCGGCGGCGCCGGCCGCCGAGCACGAAGCGATCGCCACGGCGACGGCGCGCACCTTCGCCATTCTCGATCTTGTGGCGCGTTCCGCGGCGGCGGTCGAAGTCGCCAGCGTCATCGAGGAACTGGCGCTGCCGAAGGCAACCGCCTAT
This sequence comes from Xanthobacteraceae bacterium, assembly GCA_049288525.1. Lineage (GTDB taxonomy): Bacteria > Pseudomonadota > Alphaproteobacteria > Rhizobiales > Xanthobacteraceae > BOG-931. The sequence continues at coordinate 1,457 of JBAQHW010000043.1, read as the reverse complement.
CGCCTGGTCGACGGTCTCGTCAGTTCCGGCTATCTGGCACGCGAACCGGTCCGCAAGCGCCTGACGGTGGGATGGCGACTCACCGATCTCGCCTTCGGCGCCATGCGGGCCTCGATGCGGGACTGCGGCCGCCACGCGCTGTTGCGCCGGCTCGCCCACCAGGTGAGCGAAACCTGCAATATCGGCGTGATCCTCAACGGCGAGATCGTCTATCTCGATCGGGTCGAGGCCGACCACTGGCCGCTGCGCCTGCATTTCGCCGCCGGCTCGCGCGTGCCGCTGCATTGCAGCGCCATCGGCAAGCTCTATCTGGCGCTGTTGCCGGCGCGGCGCCGCCAGCGCCTGCTGGCGAGTCTGGAACTGCGCCGGTTCACCGACACCACGATCACCGACCGTTCGCGGCTCGAGGCCGAGCTCAAGCAAATCCGCAAGGAACACCTTTCGCTCGATCGCGAGGAATACCTTGACGGGGTCGTCTGCGTTGCGGCGCCGGTCGTCGGCCGAAACGGCGAGATGCTCGCCGCGATCGCCATCCAGGCGCCGGAAGCGCGCATGACCGTCGCCAAGGCGCGCGAGCACCTTCCGGCGCTACGCAGCGCCGCGAGCGAGCTCGCCGAAACATTTCAGGACCGGACGTGAAACTCAGCAGCCTACGGCGTAAATCACCGCCGAAGCCTATAAGCCGAAAACCGCAAAAGGAATTTGAACGATGAAAATGACGACGGAAGAGGCCTTTGTAAAAGTCCTGCAGATGCACGGCATCGAGCATGCGTTTGGTATTATCGGATCGGCGTTCATGCCGATCTCCGACATTTTCCCGGCGGCGGGCATCACCTTCTGGGACGTCGCCCATGAAGGCAACGGCGGCATCATCTGCGACGGCTACACGCGCTCGACCGGCCAAATGGCGATGGTGATCGCACAGAACGGTCCTGGCATCACCAATTTCGTCACCGCGATCAAGACCGCGTATTGGAATCACACGCCGATGCTCTTGGTGACGCCGCAGGCCGCCAACCGCACGATCGGCCAGGGCGGCTTTCAGGAAGTCGAGCAGATGGCGCTGTTTCGCGACATGGTTGGCTACCAGGAGGAGGTGCGCGATCCGGTTCGCGTCGCCGAAGTTTTAAACCGCGTCATCGCCAAGGCGAAACGGCTCTCGGCCCCGGCCCAGATCAACATCCCGCGCGACCTGTGGACCCAGGTGGTCGACATCAATTTGCCGGCCATCGTCGATTTCGAGCGTCCGGCCGGCGGCGCCAACGCGGTGACGGAGGCGGCCAAGCTTCTGTCGGCGGCGAAATTCCCGGTCATCCTTTCGGGCGCCGGTGTCATCCTCGGCAATGCCGTCGCCGAATGCACGGCGCTCGCCGAAAAGCTCGATGCGCCGGTGTGCAGCAATTACCAGCACAATGACAGCTTCCCCGGCAGCCACCGACTGGCCTGCGGCCCGCTCG
>JBAQHW010000042.1:0-27637 GCA_049288525.1 Xanthobacteraceae bacterium | reverse complement strand
TGGATCGGGCAGCGGATGTCCGACCCCGAAGTCGATCTTGCCGCCATGGGCCGCGCGCAGGGTGCTGTCGGCTTCGGACCGGTCACCAAGTCCGCCGATCTCGCGGGCGTCCTGGAGAAGGCGATCGCCGCGGTGGACGCCGGTGGGGTCGCGGTCGTCGATGTGCGCGTCGAGCCCGGCTATACCGCGGTGATGACGGCGGCTATGACGCGCGCCGGAAATTAGCAACTGCCAGCCGGGAGACCATCATGAACGAAGCGGTTCCGCCGAAGAGCTTGAAAGCCCAGACGCTCAACCTGCCGCAGCATCGCGACGCCTTTTACGGCGGCAAATGGCATAAAGCGAAGTCTGGCCGTGCCGCCGACGCCATCAATCCCGGCACCGGCGAATCGCTCGGGCCGGTAGCCGATTGCGGCGCGGCGGATATCGATGCCGCCGTGCAAGCGGCAAAATCCGCTTTCCCGGCCTGGCGCGACACGCCGCCGCTCGAACGCGCGCGCATGCTCAAGCGCATTGCCAATGTGCTGCGCGATCATGCCGAAGAACTGGCGCTGATCGACGCCGCCGATTGCGGCAATCCTTTTGCCGAGATGGTCAAGGACGCGACCATCGCCGCGGCGCAGATCGAGTTCTATGCCGGGCTGGTCACCGAGATGAAAGGCGCGTCGGTGCCGATGGGACCGGGCGTGGTGAATTTTTCCGTCCGCGAACCGCGCGGCGTCGTCGGCCGCATCATTCCGTTTAACCATCCCTTCATGTTCTGCGCCGGCAAGGCCGGCGCGCCGCTCGCCGCCGGCAACACCGTGGTGATGAAGCCGCCAGACCAGGCGCCGCTGTCATCGCTGCGGCTGGCCGAACTGATCGGCGATATTTTGCCGCCGGGCGTATTCAACCTGGTGCCCGGCGGACGGGAAGCCGGCTCGGCACTGGCCTCCCATCCCGACGTCGCCATGATCGCGCTGATCGGCTCGGTGCCAACCGGCCGTGCGGTGATGAAAGCCGCTTCCGACACGCTCAAGGCGGTGATGCTTGAGCTCGGCGGCAAGAATGCGCTGATCGCCTATCCCGACGCCGACCCGGATGAAGTGGCCGATGGCGTGATCGGCGGCATGAACTTTACCTGGTGCGGACAGTCCTGCGGTTCGACCAGCCGCGCCTTCATTCACGAGAAAATCTATGAAGCTGTGCTGGCCAAGGTGAAAGCCAAAATCACACACTTCAAGCCGGGCATCGCCACCGACCCGGCGACCACCATGGGTTCGATCATCTCCAAGACGCAGTACGAGCGCATCCTCGGCTTCATCGACAGCGCCAAGCAGGAAGGCGCGCGGCTTCTCACCGGCGGCGGTCGGCCGAGCGACCCGGCGCTGGCCAAAGGCTTTTTCATCGAGCCGACGGTATTCGCCGACGTGCAGCCGAATATGCGTATTGCGCGTGAGGAGATTTTCGGACCCGTCCTTTCGGTGTTCAAATGGAGCGACGAGGGAAAAATGCTCGAGCAGGTCAACGCGGTCGAATACGGGCTGACAGCATCGATCTGGACCAACGACATCTCCACGGCGCATCGCACCGCGGCTGCGGTGCAGGCCGGCTTCATCTGGATCAACGAAGTGTCGAAACATTTCCTCGGCGCGCCGTTCGGCGGCTACAAGCAGTCCGGCATCGGCCGCGAGGAGTGCTTTGAGGAGATGCTCGCTTATACGCAGGAGAAGAATATTCACATAAGGTTGAAGTCGGCGAACAGATAGGCGACGGCGGCAAATCTACCGAGAGGTGGCGACAGTGAGGCGGCGCGAATTCGTGACGCTCCTCGGCGGAAGCGCGGTGGCCGTTTGGCCGCTCGCAGCGCGCGCGCAACAACCAGCGGTGCCGACGATAGGGATTCTCAGCGGCGAAACTTCGAAGCTGTGGGCAAGCCGGATGCAGGCGTTCCGGCAGGGCCTCAGTGAAGCCGGTTTCACCGAGGGAAAGGACGTGACAATCGAATATCGCTGGGCGGACGATTACAGCGATCGATTGGCGGAACTGGCGGCTGATCTTGTTCGCAACCAAGTAGCGGCAATCATCGTCGGCGGTGTGCCATCGGTACGCGCCGCCATTGCGGCTACAAGGACAATTCCAATCCTGTTTCAAATCGGAGTGGACCCCGTCACCGCCGGATTTGTCTCTAGCCTGAACCGGCCGGGTAACAATGTTACCGGCGTCGCCAATCTCAGTGTCGAGCTCGGGCCAAAGCGCCTGGAGCTGCTGCATGAGTTGGTTCCATCAGCCGGCATCATAGCCTTGCTGGCCGATCCTACCAATAGTTCGGTCAGCGAGGCCGAAATCCGCAGCACGCAGGTTGCGGCACGGCAACTTGGGCTTGAATTGCCTTTGCTGCACGCGAGTTCGGAACAAGACTTCGATCCGGTCTTCGCTGCTCTCGACAACATGAAAGCCGGCGGGCTCATCATCACCAATACCGGCCTATTTAATGCTCGGAGCAAACAACTCGGCGCGCTATCGCTACGCCACGCGATCCCCGCAATCTTTCAGTCTCGCGCTTTCGCCGCCAGCGGTGGTTTGATGAGCTATGGCACGAACATTCCAGAGGGCTTCCGGCAGATCGGCCTCTACACCGGCCGCATTCTCAAAGGTGCCAAGCCCGCAGAGCTGCCGGTTTTGCAGCCGACCAAGTTCGAGTTCGTTATCAATCTGAAAACCGCCAAAGCGCTCGGCCTCACCGTGCCGCCGACCCTGGTCGCGCTTGCCGACGAGGTGATCGAGTGAGGCGACGCGATTTCATTGCGCTGCTCCGCAGCGCAGTGGCATCGCCGCTGTTGGCGCCGTTGGTCGCGCGGGCGCAGCAGCCGGAACCGATACGCCGCATCGGCGTGCTGATGGCTGGCCTCGCTAGCGCACCGGACAATCAAGCGCGGCTAACGGCATTCCGGCAGGGACTGGCGGATCTCCGCTGGAGAGACGGCGACAACGTCCACATCGAATATCGGTGGTCGTCCGGTCAAGAGGAGCTGATCCGCCACTATGCCGAGGAACTCGTGGCGCTCGCGCCCGACGTGATCCTCGCCAACAGTACCCCCGTTGTCGGCGAATTCAAAAGAATTGCCACCACCATCCCGATCGTATTCGCGCTTGATATAGACCCGGTCGGACAAGGACACGTTGAGAGCTTGGCGCATCCGGGCGGCAACATCACCGGCTTCACTTTTGTCAATCCGGAGCTGATCGGCAAATGGATGGAGTTGCTCAAGAGTGCAGCCCCTGACATCACTGAAGCCAGCGTGTTGTTCAATCCGGCGACCACGCCGACTTATGACAAGTGGGTGCGTGAGATAGGAGCGAGTGATACTCCGGCCGTGATCCATCTTGCGGCGATGCCGGCCGCAACGCCTGGCGACATGGAAAGCGGTATCAAGGCACTTGCCCAAAGTCCCGGCAAAGGTCTGATCGTTGGACCCGATCCGTTCAATCAGGTTCTCATCAAGCAGATCGCGCATTTGGCCGCGCAAAACAGCTTGCCGTCAGTCTCGGTGTACCGTCCATTCGTCGCAGCCGGCGGGCTGTTGGCCTACGGACCCGACACCGCAAACATATTCCGTCGCGCCGCCGCCTATGTGGATCGGATTCTCAAAGGCGCGAAGCCCTCAGACCTGCCGGTACAACAGCCGACGAAGTTCGAGTTCGTTATCAATCTGAAAACAGCTAACGCGCTCGGCCTCACTGTTCCGCCGACCATGCTCGCGCTCGCCGACGAGGTGATCGAATGAGGCGGCGGGAGTTCATGGGACTCATCGGCGGCGCCGTAACACTAACCTGGCCGCTCGCCGCTCGCTCGCAGCGGCCGGACCATTTGCCGACCATCGGGTTTCTCGGAACCGTCACGCCATCGGCGTGGCCGGTTGCGGCGTTTGATAAGCGGCTGCGCGAGCTCGGCTGGATCGAGGGTAAGACTGTCACGGTCGATTATCGCTGGGCCAGGGGAAACAGCGACCGCATCGCCGCGCTGGCAGCCGAATTCGTCCGCGACAAAGTCGACGTTATTTTGACCGGAGGCAACGGCGTCGCGGCGGCAAAGCAGGCGACCACCACGATCCCGATCGTGTTCGCGCTCGCGGTCGACCCGGTCGGCAGCGGTCTTGTGAACAGCCTGGCGCGGCCGGGCGGCAACGTCACGGGTCTTTCCTTGCAAGGGCCTGATCTTGCCGGCAAGCGGCTCGAATTGCTTCAAGAGATCATTCCCGGCCGCCGCCGCGTCGCAATCCTGGTCAACACCGGCTACGCCGCGGCCGAGAAAGAACTGGGGCAAGTCGACACGGCCGCGCACACGCTTGGTTTCGAGACCGTTCTTTTGGAAATCCATCGCCCCGACGATATTCCGCTACGCTTCGATAACCTCGCCAATCGTGTCGATGCCGTCTACATTGTCAGCGACGCGGTCGTGAGTTCCAATGCCGCCCGCATCGGCGGCTTGGCCTTGGCCGCGCGGCTGCCGACGATCTTTGGGACCCGCGATGGTCCAGACGGCGGTGGCCTCTTCTCATATGGCCCGAATCTATCCGATCTATTCCGCCGCGCCGCAGAGCTCGTCGACAGGATTTTGCATGGGGCGAAACCCGGCGACCTTCCCGTTGAGCAGCCGACCAAGTTCGAGTTCGTTATCAATCTGAAGACAGCCAAGGCGCTCGGCCTCACCGTCCCGCCGACCATGCTCGCGCTCGCCGACGAGGTGATCGAATGAAACGGCGCGAATTCTTGACTCGCGGCGGCAGTGTGGTGGCCGCATGGCCGCTTGCCGCGCTCGCGCAAGTGCCGATGCCGGTGATCGGCTTTCTCAACGGCCAGTCAGCCGACACCTATTCATACGTCGCGACCGCAGTGCGCAAAGGCTTGGCCGAGACCGGCTATGTCGAAGGCCGCAATCTGACGATCGAATATCGTTGGGCTGACAGCCACGACAATCGGCTTTCCGCACTGGCAGCCGATCTGGCGCAGCGCCACGTCGCCGTCATCGTGTGCGGCGGCAGCCCAGTCGCCCCCCTCGCGGCGAAAGCGGCCACTTCGACCATCCCCATAGTCTTCGCGACTGGTAGCGACCCGGTCAAGCTTGGTTATATTGCGAGTCTCAATCGGCCCGGCGGTAATATCACGGGCATCGCCTTTTTGGTCACTCAACTGACCGCAAAACGTCTGGAGTTGCTGCATGAGCTCATTCCCAAGGTGACGACGGTCGCAGCTCTGTTCAACTTCAAGAACCTAAACACCGTCTCCAACAGGAAGGACCTGGAAGAAGCCGCCCGGGAATTCGGCCTGAAACTTGTTGTCCTGGCGGCCAGCACCGAAAGTGAAATCGATGCGGCATTCGCAAGCCTTGCAGAACAAAAGGCCGGCGCGCTTTTCGTCGCCGCCGATCCGCTCTTCAACAGCAACCGTGACAAGGTCATTGCGCTGGCCTCGCGGTATGCCGTGCCGGCAATTTACGAACTGCGCGAGTTTGTGGCCGCCGGTGGCCTGATGAGTTATGGAACCAGCATTACCGAAGCCTACCATCAGGCCGGCATCTATGCCGGACGGATTCTCAAGGGCGAAAACCCTGCCGACATGCCGGTGATGCAATCCACCAAATTCGACCTCGTTATCATCCTCAAAACCGCCAAGGCACTCGGCCTCACCATACCGCCGAGCTTGCTCGCGCTGGCCAACGAGGTGATCGAATGAAGCGGCGTGATGTATCGATGTGAGCGGCAGCCGCCCACTCACACCGGCCCCATCAGTGCCGCAGATAGATTTCCGCCGGCAGTGCGGCGCGCGGGCCGCCTTCGGCCGTGCAAATCCACGTTTCGCCTTTGGTCCAGTAGTGGGTGCAGCCGCAGGCCGGGCAATCGATACGCGCCGGCACGTCCGGCAACGCTGCGAAAGTGTCGATGTCGGTTTTGATTCCGGTCGGCACAAATCTGCCGGTGCGGACGCAGGCAAGCATGATCTGGAGCATCGGAATTCCTCCGTTTGCTCCCCCCAATAGTTCAAGCGTGACGGTTAAAAGTTAACATAAAGTTTAACAGATGGGCCATTGGCCGATGCGTCTTCGGAGCAACACCGCGTTGGGTTTGCGGAACGGCGAAACATCAGTCAGACCGCAAATGCAGGCTCCGCCGCGACCCTCAACCCAATATGCGCATCGCGCGCGAGTAGGTTTTCGGCCCCGTGCTCGCGGTGCTCAAGTGGAGCGACGAAAAGAAGATGCTCGAGCAGGTCAACGCCGTCGAATACGGGCTGACCGCCTCGATCTGGACCAATGACATCTCCACCGCGCACCGCACCGCGGCCGCGGTGCAGGCCGGCTTTATCTGGATCAACGAGGTGTCCAAGCATTTCCTCGGTGCGTCATTCGGCGGCTGCAAGCGGTCCGGCATCGGCCGCGAGGAATGTTTTGAGGAAATGCTCGCTCAAACGCAGGAGGAGGAACATCGAGTGCGGCTCAAGCCGGCGAAGCTTTGAGGCTACCACCTTCGGATGGTTTAGCGCGCATGGATGACGCGCACAAAGCGATTCTCGGTCCGCATCGTCCGCTGCTCACCTCGTGAACTCAATGACCGGACTCAGGGCGCAATAGGCCCGTCGGATTGATTGTAGAACTCGATGGTTTTTTCCCGCAAAACGTGTATTGATGCCTCTCCCATTGCGTGAGGGGCAATCACGACGCGATAAGATTGGGGAGGAAGCAATGAGCCGATTGGTCGGAAGGGACACAAGACTCGGCGAGGGCCGGCTTTTCAGCCTGCAAGCAAGTCCGGTGCGCGCCCAAATCGCGGCGGTCGCACCTACGGTGGCAGGTCAAGGCCACGTGGCAGGTGCGGACCAGCAAACCGACACCGATGACTACGCCACGCGCATGGTCAAATATATTCCGGCCGAGGTGGTGGCATTCTATCTGGCGGCGGACAAGCTCTTCGTCAAAGGCGCGCAGGCAATCAATCCTAACATTGCCGAGGCATTCGTCACCAACCACCTATTTTATTTTTCCGTCGGCGTTTTCGTCATTGCTCTTGTCGGCACGCCGATTTATCTGCGCCAGCAGGCGGCCGCAGGCCAGCCGTGGCAGGTTCAGTCCGTGGTGTCTACGTTGGCCTTCGTGATCTGGGCCTATGCCGTCCAAGGACAAGTCTTCACCGCCATATATTCCTCCGCCATCTCAGCCTTCCTGGTTCTCGTTTTCACGTTCGCCAGCGGATTTGTAAAGCCGGGAAAATGAACTGACTCATCGCGCCTCGACGGCATGCTCAAGCCAAGGGGGGTGCCGGGCCGCCTACAATTTGAACGTCTCGTAGGTCGCCGGATGAAACAGTTCGTCGACGGAAACGCGGCGCGGCGATAGCCCCTCGGCGTGGTGCTGGGCAAGAAAATAATCCAGCACCTTGCGGTTTCCCCCGGCGCCGTAGGACCAGAAATCGTGGCCCATCAAGTCGCGCGCTTCCTTCAAGCGTTCCTCGACAAATGGCAGCGTCACCTTGGTCGCGGAGGTGTCGGATAGCTTACGCAAACTTGCTTCCTTGGCCTGCTCGAACGCCTTGAGCACGGCGCCCGGCAGCCACGGATGCTTCTCGGCCAATTCGCGGCGAATACCGACCACGTGCATGATCGGAAAAAATCCGGTGCGCCGGTAATAATCCTTCGCCACGGCCGTTGGGTCGGGAAACAGCCAGCCGACATGGGGATGGCCCTTTTCCAGAAGCGTCGGCGGCCGCGGCGCGATAAAGCCGTCGATCTCGCCTGCCTCAAGCAGGCCGGAAATCGTCGTTCCCTCCGGCGCATTGTCGAGCCGTACGCCTGGCGGCAGCTTCACGGTAATTTTCTCCGGCCGCCCGGCTTCCTCGATGCCGCCGCGGATCCAGTGAATGTCCGAGCGTTTGACGCCGTAATCGTCCTCCAGAAAAGCGCGCGCCCACACATTGGCGGTGAGCTGATATTCCGGCACGCCGACCTTCTTGCCTTTGAGGTCTTCCGGCTTCTTGATCCGGTCGGTGCGCACATAGATCGCGGTGTGGCGGAAGGCGCGTGAGACGAAGGCCGGAACCGCTATATAAGGGGAGTCCTTCAGCGCGGTCTTGACCGTATAGCTCGACAACGACAATTCGCAGATGTCGAATTCGGCGGCCCGAAAGGCGCGAAAGAAAATCTCTTCCGGAACGAGCGTCATGTAGACCGGATCGACGCCGTCGATTTGCACGCTGCCGTCGATGAGCGCCCGGGTGCGGTCGTAGTCGCCGACCGCCACGGATAGGTTGAGTTTGGCCATTTCGCTTCCCTGTCAAAGACTTGCGGATCGCAAAGGTCGGACGCTAGATAGCCGTGTCCGGCGTGTCGTGCCAAGCCGCCTTTTCTCCCGGTAGCTTGAGGCACGCTGCGCCGCACCGCCGGGATTCTATGATGAATTGGCAAGGCCTCGCGCTGATCGCAGTGGCGATCGTGCTGTGTTGTGCGACACCTGACCACAGCCGGGCGCAAAGCGCGTCGCCGCACGTCTATAGCAACGCCGGCAATATCTATATCGACCGCGCCGGCGGCAAGAATGGCACCGAGAACGGCACAAAGATCGGCAGCAAGACCAAACTCACCGCTTCGGAGATGGATGTCGATCCGGTGCTGGCGCCGAACGGAAGCTATGTCGTTTACACCCGGCAAGGCCGCGGCCGCACCATTCACGGTTACGACGCCAGCCAGGAATGCAGCACCGAGCCGCGGCCGGATGAACTGCGCCAAATCAACGTCGACGGCAGCGGCGATAAGCTTCTGCTGAAAGGCCGCAAAGGCGATCCCAAGCATCAGCTTTGCGATTTTCGCCAAAAGCAATTCAGCGCAGACGGCCGCCGGCTTTATTTCCTCTCGCCGGGCTGGGCGACTTCAGAAGCGCTTTACGTTCTGGATATGCACAGTGGCGAGGAGCACTTTCTCATGCCGGCCAATGACCTGCTGGTGCTGAGCTTCTGCCGCAACAACTACAAGGACGACCTTGTGGTGCTGGCGCACCGCTATTTCGCGCTCGGCGGCAGCTACGACTGGTACTGGCTCTACGACGAGGCCGGAAAGAAAGAACTCGGCCCACTCGGGCCGTTTGATACGCCGAACGATATGGCCCGCGAGGCCCACGGCGTGTGGTGCGCGCCAAACCCGTAATATAACAAGCCGCCGCCATATGGTATCGTCGGCGCACAGGCGTTATAACGGTCCAAACGGAATTTAGCGTACGATTTCCATGCTGATGGTCGAGAGCGAACAAGAAGAAGACGGCCGCTGGATCGCGGAGGTCGCTGCGTTGCCGGGCGTCATGGCCTACGGAAAGACCAAGGCCGAAGCGGACGCCAAAGTCAAAGCGCTTGCACTGCGGGTGATCGTCGACCGCCTCGATAACGGCGAGCTGCTGCCGCAAGAAATCGCCAAGTTCTTTGAAGCTGCATGACCCAATAGCCGTCGGCCAAGGCGCAACGCGTTCTCGCAGCACTCTTACGGCGGGGCTGGACGATCAAAAGGCAATCCGGATCACACCGCGTGCTGCAGAGACCCGGATCGTCGGACTATGTTTTTGCATTTCACGATAGTGATGAAATCGGGCCACGTATGCTGGCAAGAGTGGCCAAGCCTACCGGTCTCACTCCCGACGACCTTTGATGTCCGCGGCCGCGATTACGGTCCGCTGAACGATTCGGCCGGCGCGATATCGGTCAGCTTGAACTGCACGCGCTCCTCGCCCTGCCAGCGGTCGACCGCAACGGTGCCGGCGGCATGAACGCGCTGGCCGCGGCTGTCGCGCAACGCCGCGCCGAGCTTGCCACCGACCGCCCGGAACGCGATGGCGTTGATCGCGGCGCCGTCTCCTGATTTCAGCCGCACGCGCATATGCGCCTGGCCGACTTCTTCCGCATAGGTCACGGTATGCGACGGCAGCACGATGAGCGGCTCCGGATTGCCTGATCCAAACGGACCGGCGCGATCGAGCATGGCCACCAGATTTGCGTCCGCCCCCGCCGCCGTCACGGCGCCGTCGATCAGCAGGCCGGCGGCGCGGCGCGCGTTGTCGACATCGGCCGCCAGCGTTGCTTCGAAGAAGGCGCGCAATTCGGCGAGCCCCCCCTTGCGCAGCGTGACGCCAGCCGCCATCGCATGACCGCCGCCCTTGAGCAGCAAACCCTCGGCCACCGCGCGCCGCACCGTGCGGCCGATATCGACGCCGACAATCGAGCGGCCCGAGCCGGTGCCGGTGCCGCCGGGCTCGAGCGCGATGGCGAAAGCGGGCCGGCCGAATTTCTCCTTCAAGCGTGCGGCCACGAGCCCCATGACGCCCGGATGCCAGCCCTCGGCGGCGGTGACGACAACCGCGCCCTTGTCTTCGATACCGAGCGCGGCCATTGCCTCGGCTTCCGCCTGCGCCAGCATCGCCTGTTCTATGATTTGCCGCTCCTGATTGAGCCGATCGAGCTCGGCGGCGATCTTCGCCGCCTCGATCGGATCGGTTTCGATCAAAAGCCGCACGCCGAGATCGGGCCGGCCGATACGGCCGCCGGCATTAATGCGCGGCCCGAGCAAAAAGCCGAGATGCCATGCTTCCGGCGGCCCGTTGAGCCGCGCCACGTCCATCAGGCTGACATGGCCTATCCGCTCGCGCCGGCGCAGCGTGATCAGGCCCTTGGCCACGAAGGCACGATTGAGCCCAATGAGCGGCACCACGTCGGCGACCGTGCCGAGCGCCACGTCGTCGAGGAACGACAACAGATCGGGCTCCGGCCGCTCCAGCGTCCAAAAACCACGGCTGCGCAGTACGCGATTGACGGCGACGACCGTCATGAAGGTCAGGCCCACGGCGGCCAGATGGCCGAGCCCACTTAGATCGTCGCGGCGGTTTGGATTGACGATTGCCAACGCGGGCGGCAGTTCCTCGTCGGCCTGGTGATGATCGATGACGACGGTATCGAAGCCAATCTTCTTGGCTTCCGCCAACGGCTCAATGCTGGTCGTACCGCAGTCGACGCAGACAAGCAGGGTCGCGCCTCGCTCCGAGAGCGCGCGGACGGCTTCGATGTTCGGGCCGTAGCCTTCGAACAAGCGGTCTGGAATGTGGATGATCGGCTCGACGCCGCATTGGCGTAGATAGCGCGCCAACAGCGCCGCCGAGGTGGCGCCGTCGACGTCATAGTCGCCGAAAATTGCCACGGATTCCGCGCGCATCACGCCGTCGGCGATGCGCTCCGCAGCCTCCCGCATGGCGGTTAGCACCAGCGGATCCGGCATCGAATGCTTGATCGTCGGATCGAGGAAAGCCTCGACCGCGTCGACCTCGACGTTCCGTCCGGCGAGAATGCGGGCCAAAAGCTCGGGCAAGCCGTGGCGCTGCGCACTCGCCAGCGCCCGCGCGGCGCCGCGCTCGTCGAGCCGGTCGCGCCAAGCGCGTCCGGTCGCCGAATTCTCGACGCCGAGGAAAAAACGATTCTCTGCCATTTTAGTCATTCCGAGGCGCGCCACTTGGCGCGAGCCCAGAACCCATACTCACAGATGGAGCCAGAGTCGCTTGGATGGCGGATATGGATTCCGGACTCGCCGCTACGCGGCGATCCGGAATGACGCTATCAACCTAGCTGAACTTATCAAGCTTACGGTGCTCGGCGCGGATCCATCTCACAGTGCCGCTTGCCGAACGCATCACCACCGTCTCGGTCTCGATCACGCCCTTGCCGAATTGCACGCCGCGCAGCATGCGGCCGTCGGTAACGCCGGTTGCGGCGAACAGGCAATCGCCCTTCACCATATCCTCGATCTCGTACTTCTTGCGGGCCTCCTTGATGCCCATCTTGGCGATGCGCTCGCGCTTCTCGTCGGTATCGATAATGAGCCGGGTCTGCATCTGGCCACCGATGCAGCGCAATGCCGCCGCCGCCAGCACGCCCTCCGGCGCCCCGCCGATGCCGAGATAGATATCGATCCTGGTTTTTTCGGCATCGGCGGTGTGGATCACACCGGCCACGTCACCGTCGGTGATCAGGCTCACCGCGGCGCCGGCCTTGCGCACCGCAGCGATCAGATCGGCGTGCCGCGGTCGGTCGAGGATCATCGCCGTGATCGCAGCGGGCTTGACGCCCTTAGCTTTGGCCAGATTGAGAATGTTTTCATCGGCTGGGGCGTCGAGATCGACAACCCCCTTGGGATAGCCGGGACCGATCGCGATCTTGTCCATATAAATATCCGGCGCATGCAGAAGCGTCCCCGCCTCAGCCACAGCCAGCGTAGCAATGGCGCCCGGCATGTTTTTGGCGCAAAGCGTAGTGCCTTCCAACGGGTCGACGGCGATGTCGACTTTGGGTCCGGTTTTGGTTCCGACCTTTTCGCCGATATAAAGCATCGGCGCCTCGTCCATCTCACCCTCGCCGATGACCACGGTCCCGTCGATGGCAAGCGAGTTGAGTTCCTGGCGCATGGCATCCACTGCGACTTGATCGGATTCCTTGACGGCACCGCGTCCGCGAAGCCGTGCTGCGGCGACGGCGGCCCGTTCTGTAACGCGTCCGATTTCAAGTGCTAGCGCACGTTCAAGCGCGCGATTGGAAGATGCTGGGCTCGTCGACATGAAACAAATCCTCAGGTCATGCTCGTTCGATGCGGATGACTTGCGGACGCCCGGATAAGACCCGGTCGTGCCGCACCGCGGCAAGTGCTTTATGCACCGCATCCTCACTGGTCGCGTAAGTGATCAGAATCACCGGCACCGCCTCGCCGGAACGGCCGGGCTGTGCCGCCCCGCGGGAACCCGGTGGGTGACGCTGGACGATCGATTCCAGCGAAATTTTCTGCTGCGCCAGCCGCCGCGCGATGGTCGCGGCCGTGCCCGGCCGGTCGCGCGCCAGCAGCCTGATATAGTAACCGCCTTCGTGGTGTTGCATCGGCGCCTTGCGGATCGCGGTCATGCGCGCCGCCGGACGCCCGAACGGCGGGGTTACGACGCCGCGAGCGATATCGGCCAGATCGGCGACAATCGCGGAGGCCGTCGCAGCACCCCCGGCACCGGGTCCGACCAGCGTGATTGGCGCCAGCCCCTCGGCGTCCAGGGTGACGGCATTGGTGACGCCCATGACTTGGGCAATGGCGGAGTCCTTCGGCACCATGGTCGGATGAACGCGCTGCTCGATGCCGGCCTCGGTTTTCACCGCGACGCCGAGAAGCTTGACGCGGTAGCCAAGTTCGGCCGCGGCATCGAGATCGGCAAGCGCAATGGAAGAAATGCCTTCGACATACACCGCATTGGGATCGATCTTGGTGCCGAAAGCGAGGCTAGCCAGGATGGCAAGTTTCTGCGCGGTATCGGGACCTTCGATGTCGAACGCCGGGTCGGCCTCCGCATAGCCGAGCCGTTGCGCTTCGCGCAGGCATTCGCCGAAGGCGAGCCGATCCTGCTCCATGCGGGTGAGGATGTAATTGCAGGTGCCATTGAGGATGCCGTAGATGCGGGTGAACGACGCGCCGTTGAGGCCTTCGCGCAGCGTCTTCACGATCGGGATGCCACCGGCGACGGCAGCTTCGAAATTGAGCGCCACTCGGTGGAGTTCCGCGAGCACGGCAAGCTTGTGGCCGTGACGAGCCAACAGTGCCTTGTTTGCCGTCACCACCGGTTTGCCGGCCGCCAGCGCCGTTTCGATGGCGCTCTTGGCCGGATCGCCCTCGCCGCCCATGACCTCGACCAGAACATCGATCGACCGATCGGCCGCCAGCGCCACGGGATCGGCAAACCAGCGAAACTTCTTGACGTCGAAATCGCGCTTCTT
This sequence comes from Xanthobacteraceae bacterium, assembly GCA_049288525.1. Classification (GTDB taxonomy): domain Bacteria; phylum Pseudomonadota; class Alphaproteobacteria; order Rhizobiales; family Xanthobacteraceae; genus BOG-931. The sequence continues at coordinate 13,835 of JBAQHW010000042.1, read as the reverse complement.
GGCGCGCGATCGGGCTGTGAGCGCTACCACCTCGATTGGCCGGCCGCAGCGCGCCATGAGCTTGCCACGCCCCTCATCGAGGAGACGAATCACAGCGCTGCCGACAGTGCCCAGTCCGGCAAGCCCGACTTTGAGCGGCTCAGCCATAAACGTCGCCAGCCTGAAGAGGATAAGGCGACGCCCGATTAACGCCGCGTCGCCAAGGGAACGACGTTGTGCAGCATTTCCGGGCCTGTTTCAAGAAAGCGCCGAATATTACGCGCGGCTTGACGGATGCGCTGTTCGTTTTCCACGAGAGCGATACGGACATGGCCTTCGCCATGCTCGCCGAAGCCCGCGCCCGGCGCCACCGCCACGCCCGCCTTCTCGACCAGAATAGTGGAGAATTCCACACTACCGAGTGGACGAAGCGGTTCCGGGATCGGCGCCCAGGCAAACATCGAAGCCGAGGGCGCCGGCACCGGCCAGCCGGCACGGCCAAACGAATCAACCAGGGCATCGCGGCGCCGCCTATAGATGGCGCGCATCTCCTTGATGCAGTCGTCCGGACCGTTGAGCGCAGCCGTCGCCGCCACCTGGATGGGGGTAAACGCGCCGTAATCGAGATAGGATTTGACCCGAGCGAGCGCGGCGATGATGCGCTCATTGCCGACCGCAAAGCCGATGCGCCAGCCCGGCATTGAAAAGGTTTTGGACATCGAGGTGAATTCGACTGCGACATCCATCGCGCCCGGCACTTGCAGCAAGGAAGGCGGCGGATTGTCGTCGAAATAGACCTCGGCATAGGCCAGGTCGGACAGCAGCAGAAGCGAGTGCTTTTTCGCAAAGGCGACGAGTTCCCGGTAAAAATCGAGGCTGGCGATGCACGCCGTCGGATTTGACGGGTAACACACCACCACCGCGATCGGCTTCGGGATCGAGAACAGCACCGCGCGCTCGAGTGCACCGAAAAACGCGTCGTCGGCCTCAACCGGCACCGAACGGATGGCGCCGCCGGCCATCAGGAAGCCGAACACGTGAATCGGATACGTCGGATTGGGCACAATGATGATATCGCCCGGCGCGGTAATGGCCTGAGCGACATTGGCAAAGCCCTCTTTCGAACCGAGTGTGGTGACGACCTGCGTCTCGGGATTAAGCTTCACGCCGAACCGGCGGGCGTAATAGGCGGCTTGCGCGCGGCGCAAGCCGGCAATGCCTTTGGAGGCCGAGTAACGATCGGTTCGCGGCCTGCCGACGGTTTCCTTCAGCTTCTCCACGACATGCGCCGGCGTCGGCAAATCGGGATTGCCCATGCCGAGATCGATGATGTCGGCGCCGCCGTTGCGAGCGCCTGCTTTGGCACGGTTGACCGTCTCGAAGACATAAGGCGGCAGCCGGCGGATACGATAAAAATCTTCCATGGTCGTCCCAACGGATCGTCTTGCGACACACTAACCTAGGATCGCAGTCTTTTCACTTGGTTTCAGTACGGCTCACTTGGTTTCGGTATCGCCGATTGGCGTAATTCCCGAGGTGGTCACGGCGTTTTGTGCCGCGCCGGTCGGCTTGGTTGCCGCCGCCGCAGCGGCCGGCTGATCGCCCCCTTGCGCCTCGGCGCTCAACCGATTGCGATCGGTAATCAAATCCTGGGTGGCCTGCTGAATTTGGTTGGCGTCCATCGGCGTATCGGCGCGTTGCGGGGGCGCCTCTTCAACCGAGGGAAAAAGCGACGGCTGGCTCACGGGCGAACAGCCCGACATCGCAAGCGCGGCCGGGGCGATCAACGCCAAAACGGCAACAACCCTGACCCCGCGGCGCGGCACCGCTTCCTCCGACCTGACCTCACCTGGCTTCACCTGGCCAAGCGCCCCATTTCGGACCTTTCCCGCCCGAAAATCCAGCCCGCCAAACCCAGAAAATCCTAAAACACCATAGAGTCCAATGATTTGAGTAGATCACCTGAGACAACGCACAAACTATGAAACTAAAATCCCAATATGTCTAAACGAGGACCGCACGTTGTCGTCCCCCATGCCGACCATAAATTCGCACGCCCCCGGGCCGTCTCGGCCGGCATGACTTGTGCACGGCGAGCGCACAAGCCATGTCTGGCAAAAGGGCCGATTCGGCCAGTGAGGAAACGCTCGTGCGGGCTCCATCGCAAGAGCCGGTGAATGAACCGGCGTTCCAATCTCCGATGAAGATCGGGGCCGTCGACGTCGAGGAGTTCTCGCGTAACTTGGCGCGGCTCATCGAAGAAGGCGGCCGGGCCCTTTCCGCTTACCTCAAGCCGCGCGAACAGGGCCGCGACGACAGCGAATTCGCCGACGAAGTCACCGAGGTGGTCAAGACACTGGGGCAGGTCGCCGAATACTGGATGGCCGATCCGCAGCGGACCGTCGAATTGCAGAGCCGGCTCGGCAAGGCGTATCTCGATCTATGGGCGGCGGCGGCCAAACGCCTTGCCGGCCAAGAAGGCCCGCCGGTCATCCGGCCGGCGCCGGCCGACCGGCGTTTTCGCGATCCGGAATGGACGCAAAACCAGTTCTTCGATTTTCTCAAACAGGCCTATCTGCTTACGGCCGGCTGGGCTGACAAGCTGGTGACGGATGCCGCTCTTAATCCGCACATCAAGCAGAAGGCCGAGTTCTATATGCGGCAGATCACCAATGCGATGTCGCCGACGAATTTTGTCCTGACCAACCCGGAGCTGTTGCGCGAAACGCTGACCTCGAATGCCGAGAACCTGGTGCGCGGCATGCACATGTTGGCGGAGGACATTGCGGCTGGCGGCGGCAGCCTCAAGATCCGGCAATCGGATTCCTCGATGTTCGAGGTCGGACGCAATTTGGCGGTCACGCCGGGCAAAGTGATTTTCCAGAATGAGCTGATGCAGCTCATTCAATACGCGCCGTCGACCGAGACCGTCCTCAAGCGGCCGCTACTGATCGTGCCGCCTTGGATCAACAAGTATTACGTGCTCGATCTGACGCCGGAGAAATCCTTCATAAAATGGTGCGTCGACCAGGGCCTCACGGTGTTCTGCATTTCCTGGGTCAATCCCGACGCCCACCTCGCACGCAAAAGTTTCGACGATTACCTGGAACAGGGGCCGCTGGCCGCGCTCGATGCCATCAAGCTGGCGACCGGCGAGGACAAGGTTCATGCCATCGGCTACTGCGTCGGCGGCACGCTGCTGGCGATTGCTTTGGCGGTGATGGCCGCCCGGCATGACGAGCGCATCGCCTCGGCGACGCTGTTCGCGTCGCAGGTCGATTTCACCTATGCGGGCGACCTCAAGGTGTTCGTCGACGAGACGCAGGTCGCGGCGCTGGAGAAACGGATGGCCGAGCGCGGCTATCTCGAAAGCAAGTCGATGGCGACCGTATTCAATCTGTTGCGGTCCAACGATCTCTTATGGCCCTACGTCATCAACAATTACCTGAAAGGCAAGGCGCCCTTCCCGTTCGACTTGTTGTATTGGAATTCCGACGCGACGCGGATGCCGGCGGCCAACCATTCCTTCTATCTGCGCAACTGCTATCTCGACAATAATCTCGCCAAGGGCAAAATGATCGTCGGCAACACGCCGATCGATCTCAAGGCGATCAAGGTGCCGATCTACAATCTCGCCACCCGCGAAGACCATATCGCGCCCGCGAAATCGGTCATGGCGGGGTCGAAATTGTTCGGCGGCGACGTCAAATTCGTGGTCGCCGGCTCCGGCCATATCGCCGGCGTGATCAATCCGCCGGCCAAGCAGAAATATCAGTTCTGGACCGGACCGAAGCCGCGCAATGCCGACATCGACGGCTGGCTCGCCAAGGCCAAGGAAAATCCCGGTTCGTGGTGGCCGGATTGGCTGGTCTGGCTGACGCGGCAAAGCCCGACCGAAGTGCCGGCGCGTATTCCGGGCGACGGCAGCCTCAAGGCCATCGAGGATGCGCCAGGAAGCTACGTCAAGGTGCGGGATTGAAGGCCCTGCACCGATGCGTGCAGCACGTCCGCGTTCACGGAAACAGCGCCGCCTGTTCCAGCCCCATCGTTTCCGGCAAGCCCAGCATCAGGTTCATGTTCTGCACCGCCTGACCGGAGGCGCCCTTGGTCAGATTATCCAGCGCCGAGCAGATGATAGCGCGGCCCGCAATACGGTCGGCGGCGACCCCGATAAAGGCCATGTTGGAGCCGCGTACGTGCCGGGTCTGTGGGACCGTGCCGAACGGCAGCACGTGGACGAACGGCTCCTTCGCGTAGGTCTTTAAAAGTATTGCATGAAGATCCTGCGGCGACGCCTTGAAGCCGCGGACATAGATCGTCGACAGAATGCCCCGGTTCATTGGCACCAGATGCGGCGTGAAGCTGACGATGACTTCGCGGCCGGCAGCGAGCGAGAACTCCTGATCAAGCTCGGCCATGTGGCGGTGACGACCGACGCCATAGGCATGGAAACCTTCGGACACTTCCGAAAACAGCATGTCCTCCTTGGCTGCCCTGCCGGCGCCCGTCATGCCCGACTTGGCGTCGATGACGATCTCATCGGGGTCGACCGCCTTGGCTTTGAGCAGCGGGATCAGCGCCAGTTCGGCGCAGGTTGTGTAACAGCCCGGATTGGCGACGAGCCGCGCCGCCTTGACCTTGTCGCGGTAAACTTCGGTCAGGCCGTAGACCGCCTCCTTCTGCAAATCCGGCGCGAAATGCGCGTGGCCGTACCAGCGGGCATAAGCCGCGGGATCGAACAAACGGAAATCGGCGGACAGATCGACCACCTTGGTCCGCGGCGCGCGTACCATCAAATCCTTGATGACTTGCTGCGTCGTGCCATGCGGCAGCGCGCAGAAAGCCAGATCGAGCCCAAGTGTTTCCCAATCGGCCTGTTCAAGCGAGGACAAGACCGGCAGCGCATACGGCGAAAATTGCGGGAACACCTCGGCCATGGTCTTGCCGGCGCGGCGCTCCGCGGTGAGGAGCGAAATGTCGGCGGCAGGATGGCGAAGGAGCAAGCGTACCAATTCCGCGCCGGTGTAGCCGGAAGCGCCGAGTACGGCGATTTTTGCTTTATCAGGCATGATGCAAACTCTGGCTTGAGGAGGTCTCAGGCCGATTTCGCGGGCAGGATATCAGGATAAATGAGCCGCGATACCGGCGGCACAGAAGAGCTTACGCGGGCGCGCGCGTCCGTGCCGTGACGCTACGGCGGCGGCAATTTTTTGCAGGCGCAACAGTCGCTAACGAGCTATTCATGACCCGCGATATAAGCCCCGCCCGGAACGCCGTCAATGTGCTGATGGTATCTCGTCGAAATGGCATAGTCGCGTGTTCAATAGCCGTTGATTCGTCCGCCGCCGTTGCGCGATCGAGTGCGGTGCGCCACATGGGAAACACCGTGGGAAAAGCAACGAAATCCTCCAAGACGCCCGATCTATTCGCCGACACGCCGAAGGCGCGGCGCGAGGCCGGGCGCGGCCGCAGTCCTGCTTCGGCGCGCAGTTCCGCCGAGGCCGGCTATACCGCCAAGCATATCGAGGTTCTGGAGGGGCTCGAACCGGTGCGCCGCCGCCCCGGCATGTATATCGGCGGCACCGACGAGAAGGCGCTGCATCATCTGTTTGCCGAAGTCATCGACAACGCCATGGACGAGGCGCTGGCCGGCCATGCCGACTGGATCGACGTAGAGATGGAGGCCGATGGCTTCATTGCCGTCACCGACAACGGCCGTGGTATCCCGGTCGATGCGCATCCCAAATTCAAGAACAAGTCGGCGCTCGAAGTGATCATGTGCACGCTGCACGCCGGCGGCAAATTCGACTCCGAAGTCTATGAGACCTCCGGCGGCTTGCACGGCGTCGGCGTGTCGGTGGCGAACGCGCTGTCCGAACGGCTGGAGGTCGAGGTCGCGCGCGGCCAGAAGCTTTACAAAATGGCGTTCGAGCGCGGCAAGCCGAAGGGCAAATTGCAGGATGCCGGCAAGGCACCGAACCGGCGCGGCACCAAAGTGCGCTTTCGCCCCGATCCGCAAATCTTCGGCGCCAAGGCGCATTTCAAGCCCGAGCGTGTCTTCAAGATGGCGCGCTCCAAGGCGTATCTGTTCGGCGGCGTCAAAATCCGCTGGTCGTGCGCCAAGGAGCTCTTGCGCGGCGTCGACGACGTGCCGGAACAGGCGACGTTTCATTTCGCCGAGGGCTTGAAGGACTATTTATCGGAAGCGCTGGCGAGCGCCACGCTCATTCATCCCGATATTTTCACCGGCAGCGCCGGCAAGACCGGCGCGCATGGCGCGGTGCAATGGGCCGTCGCCTGGACCGCCGACGCGGATGGCTTTCTCAACTCCTATTGTAACACCATCCCGACGCCGGACGGCGGCACCCATGAATCCGGCTTGCGTGCCGCGCTAACCCGCGGCCTGAAGGATCACGCCGAGCGCGTCGGCCAGGGCAAGCGCGCTGCCGCCGTCACCGCCGAAGACGTAATGGTCGGCGCCGGCGCGATGCTGTCGGTGTTCATCCGCGAACCGGAATTCCAGGGCCAGACCAAGGACCGGCTCGCAACTGCCGAAGCGCAAAGAATCGTCGAGCAGGCGATCAAGGACCCGTTCGACCATTGGCTCGCCGGCCATCCGCTGGCCGCCAACAAGCTCCTCGATTTCGTCACCGAGCGCGCCGAAGAGCGCATCCGCCGCCGGCAGGAAAAAGACGTCGCACGCAAGAGCGCGGTCCGTAAGCTGCGGCTGCCCGGCAAGCTCGCCGACTGCACCAACTCGGCCACCGAGGGCTCCGAGTTGTTCCTGGTCGAGGGCGACTCGGCCGGCGGTTCGGCCAAACAGGCCCGCGACCGGGCGTCGCAAGCGATCTTGCCGTTGCGCGGTAAAATCCTCAACGTGGCGTCGGCCGGCAAAGACAAGCTCGCGCAAAACCAGCAATTGGCCGATCTCGTCCAGGCGCTCGGCTGCGGCACCGGCGTGCATTACCGCGACGAGGATTTGCGCTACGGCCGCGTCATTGTCATGACCGACGCCGACGTCGACGGCGCCCACATCGCCTCACTGCTCATCACCTTCTTTTACCGGCAGATGCCGCAGCTCATCGACCACGGGCACCTTTATCTCGCGGTGCCGCCGCTCTACCGGCTCGCCCACGGCGGCAAGATTTTTTATGCCCGCAACGACGGCCATCGCGACGAGATATTGAAGAAGGAATTCCACGCCAACGCCAAGGTCGAAGTCAGCCGGTTCAAGGGCCTGGGCGAGATGATGGCGGCACAGCTTAAGGAAACCACCATGGATCCGAAGAAGCGCACGCTGTTGCGCGTCGTGCTGATCGCCGAAGACCGTAAAGACACCGAAAAGTCAGTCGAGCGCTTGATGGGAACCAAGGCCGAAGCGCGCTTCGAGTTCATTCAGGAGCGCGCCGAATTCGCCGACGAAGCGGCGCTGGACGTGTGAACCGGTCTACGCTGTTCGAAAGCAAACGTCAGCCTAATCCTCGAATTTCAAATTCGCGGCTTTGGCCACATCGCGGAATTTGGTGATGTCGGACTGGATGATCTTCTCGAATTGGTCGGGCGTTGCTCCGCCGGGATTGACCGCCATCGCACTGAGCTTGGCCGAAACGCCGGGATCGTGGATGGCATCATTGAACGCCTTCTGCAACTTGGCGACAACCGGCGCCGGCGTGCCCGTGGGTGCGAATACGCCGCTCCACAGATGAACGTCGACGCTCGGGTAGCCGGCCTCCGCCATGCTCGGCACGTCGGGTAGAAGCGGGGAACGTTCCGCGCCGGTTACGGCAAGCGCCTTCACCTTGCCGCCCTTAACCTGCGGCACCGTGGGCGGTCCGTCGGCAATCGTCATCGCCGTCTGGCCCTGGATGACGGACAGGATCATCTCGTTGCTGCTCTTGTAGGGGATCATGGTACCGGGCATGCCGGTCTTAAGCTTCAACAACTCGGTGGTGATGGTGAAAGCGGGCGAGGAACTGGCGTAATTCGCCTTGTCCGGATGCGCCTTCATCCAGGCGACGAAGTCCTTCACGTTCTTGGACGGATTGTCGGCCACGATCACCATGATCAGGGGGAAATTCGCGATCATGGCGACCGGAACGAAGCTCTTGGTGGGAGAATATTTGAGATCGGAGTAGATCGCCGCCGCAACCGCCATGGCGCCGCTCGGGCCGACAAACAGCGTATAGCCGTCGGCCGGCTGCTGGGTGACATATTCCGGAGCAATACGCCCGCCCGCGCCCGGCTTGTTCTCGACGACGACCGGCTGACCCAGAATCTGCGAGACTTTCGCACCGACCAGCCGCGCGAAAATATCGTTGCCGCCGCCGGCGGCAAAGCCGACGACCAGATGAATTGGCCGGCTGGGATAATCGGCTTGCGCGCGTGCCGGCACGATCACCGCGGGAGAGGCCATAAGGCCGGCGGCAACGGATAAGATCGAACGACGGGTGATTTGACGGGCACGCATAAGGTTCTCCCATTGATGTTTCTGCTGCACCACATGGCGCGGCTTTGTTTTGCGCGGTCGGTTTCTAGCTAGCACAATCCGGCCCCGTGTACCCGACCTTATGGTCGCTTGCTATGGCCGCAGCCATTCGACCAGCGCCGCGGTCACAGCAGCCGGCTCTTCGAGCGTGGAGAGATGGCCACTCTCCGGGATCAAAACGAGGTGCGATCCGGGAATGCCGGCGGCGATCTCGCGGGCAAGCTCGGGCGGCGTCGCCTCGTCGCCCTCCCCGACCAGCACCAGGGTCGGACAGGAAATTGCGCCAAGGCCCGGGCGCGAATCCGGTCGGCTCAGGATCGCCTGCTGCTGACGGAGATAAGCCTCGATCCCTGTGGCCTCTGCCATTTCGCAGACAATGCGCTTGAGCGCCTCGTCGCCATGCCGGTTGCGGTGCACATAAACCGGGAATGCCTGTTCGGGAATGTCGGCATAGCCACCCTCTTTCGCGAGCGCCATCAGCACCCGGCGGCGTTCTGTCTGTTCCGGCGTATCGGCGCGCGATCCAGTGTCGAGCAAAGCGAGCTTGGCGACACGGTTCGGCTCCTGACGCATGATCTCGAAGGCGATGTAGCCGCCCATCGACAGGCCGACCAGCGCGAAACGCGGCGGCGCCGCCGCCAAAATCCGCCGCGCAATCGCCGCCATGCTGTCGTCGCGGCGATGGTCGGCGACCGTGACCGGACCGAACCGCCACAGCGCAGGGATTTGCTCGGCGTAAAGCCGCGCGGTGCAGGTCAGGCCCGGAACCAGCACGATCGGAAGGCTCTCGGTTGCGGTCGCGGCCATCGATCGAGTTCCCTTGCAGCGTTTCTCAGATGACAGCCAGATTAACCGGCATCGAGAAAAAGTGAAGGTAATCCCTTAACTTACTGCATTACGGCAGGCCGTTTCAGGTTGACTTTCGGCCAATCGATCTTATGTTTCGCGCGGGTTATCAGGCAGATTCGACCGCGTTCGCGCGTGTTTGCCGCTTTCCTCCGAAACGGTTCTGCCGGCGGCGCCTCAACGGAGGGCCGTCCTAAATAGAGGGTCTATGCCGTTTTCTCATCTCGGCTTGTCCGAAAAGGTTCTCGCCGCCGTTTCGGCGGCTGGTTACAAAGCTCCCACCCCTATCCAAGATCAGGCGATCCCGCACGTGCTCACCGGGCGCGACGTACTGGGCATTGCTCAGACCGGCACCGGCAAGACGGCGGCCTTCGTGCTGCCGATGCTGACACTCTTGGAAAAGGGCCGCGCCCGCGCCCGCATGCCGCGCACGCTCATTCTCGAGCCGACCCGCGAGCTCGCGGCGCAGGTCGAGGAAAGCTTCGTCAAATACGGCGTCAATCATAAGCTCAATGTGGCGCTGTTGATCGGCGGCGTTTCCTTCGACGATCAAGACGTTAAATTGACTCGCGGCGTCGATGTGCTGATTGCAACTCCGGGCCGGCTGCTCGATCATTTCGAGCGCGGGCGCCTGCTTATGAACGGCGTCGAACTCCTGGTCATCGACGAGGCCGACCGGATGCTCGACATGGGCTTCATCCCCGACATCGAGCGCATCTGTAAACTGGTGCCGTTCACCCGGCAGACGCTGTTCTTCACGGCGACCATGCCGTCGGAAATCCGGCGCATCACCGAGCAATTCCTGCACAATCCGGTCCGTGTCGAGGTTTCGCGCCCGGCGAGCACCGTCGCGACCACAACCCAGCTTCTCGTCAAATCGGGCCGCGAACCGCACGAAAAACGCGACACGCTGCGCCAGTTGCTCCGCTCCGCCGAGGGCTTGAAGAACGCCATCATCTTCTGCAACCGCAAGCGCGATGTCGCAACCTTGCACCGCTCGCTGCTGCGGCATGGCTTTTCGGTACAGGCGCTCCATGGCGATATGGACCAGCCGGCGCGCATGGCCGCTCTTGAGCAATTCCGCAAGAACGAGGTCACGCTGCTGGTCGCTTCCGACGTCGCCGCCCGCGGCCTCGATATCCTCGACGTCAGCCACATCTACAATTTCGACGTGCCGATTCATCCCGACGATTACGTGCACCGCATCGGCCGCACCGGCCGCGCCGGACGAAGCGGCACGGCGATCACGCTGGTCGCCGGCGCCAATGACGCCAAGGCGGTGGCCGCAATCGAGAAGCTGACCGGCCAACCGATTCCTTTCATGGACAAGCAACCCGCGGCCGGAGCGGCGCCGCAGCAGCAGCCGGCGGCGCGGCATCCCCGCCATCACGAGGAGCGCCGGCATCCGCATGGTCCCGCCGCACGTAGCGATGAAGCGCGGTCGAGGCGCGCCCCGCCGCCGCGTCCGCGTCACGAAGAGGCCGAAGAGTCTCACCTTCCGGCGTTTCTGTTACGCCCAGTCACCGTGAAAGCTTAGGTAAACTCGCCTAGTCGTTGTATGTCGTCCGCGATGCGCGTTTACCGCTCCTTCACTGCTGCGCTCTAATGTAGTCTGTCGATTGTCGGTGCGTGCTGCGCCCGCCGGCGCAAGCTTGAGGAATTCCCAGAGCTGTTGGAGAGGCTGGCCGTGCCCCATGACGAGCACGAGAGAACGCTTGCATTTGCCAAGGTCGCGCTCGGACAAATCCGGGCCTTGGGCCAGCCGGCAACGCCGCGCAATTTTGAAATATGGTACAATTATGCAACCGGCTACAATCAAACACTCAATCAAACGATAAACGAGACGCTGTCGAAAAAAGGCGCACTCAGCGAAGCCGACCTCGACCAGATTTACGACAACTATATCGGAGTCAACCATCTCGGCGACCGGATGGATTCGGTCAACAGCCGCGTGCTGGACGAGATCAATCAGGTCATTACCACGATCGACGCCGCGGCCGGTTCGGCGAGCGGCTATTCCAAGCGCTTGAACCTGGCGAGCCAGGAGCTCGCCAGCGCCAATGACGGCGAAGCGCTGCGCGGGGTGATTGAGCGCATGGTCCAGGGCGCCAAGGAGATGGAACTCAATAACAGGACGCTCGAGGCCGGTCTGGCATCCTCGCGTCAGGAAATCGCGCAATTGCAGCAAAGTCTCGAAGCCGTCCGGCTCGAAAGCCTGACCGATCCGCTGACGACGCTCGCCAACCGGAAGTTCTTCGATAACGAGCTGACCAAGGGTCTCGCCGAGACAAAAGAGCGGAACGAGCCATTTTCGCTGCTGATGGCGGACATCGATCACTTCAAGAGCTTCAACGATCAATACGGACATCTCACCGGTGACCAGGTATTGCGGCTGGTCGCACTCGCCATCAAGCAGAACGTCAAGGGGCAGGATACCGCCGCGCGCTATGGCGGCGAGGAATTCATCATTGCGCTGCCCAACACCTCGCTGCAATCGGCCATCACGGTCGCCGAACACATCCGGCGCGCCGTCATGACCAAGGAATTGATGCGGCGATCAAACGGCGAACGCCTGGGCCACGTGACCATCTCGATCGGCGCCGCGATGTTGCGGCCCGGCGACAGCACGCAGCTTCTCATCGAACGCGCCGACAAATGCCTCTACGCCGCCAAGCGGAACGGACGCAACCGCGTCGTCTGCGAGGCCGATCCGGAAGCCGATTCCGACTCGACCGCTCCGGCGACGCGCGTGGCGTAACCGCTTCGGCCTGGAATGCGAATTACGACCGCGCCTCGGCGCCGGCCTCGCCCTTGGCTGGCTCGATCTGCACCGATTCGCCGCAGCCGCAGGCCGAGATCTGGTTCGGATTGTTGAAGACGAACTGCGCGGAAAGCTTATCGATCTTGTAGTCCATCTCGGTGCCGAGCAGAAACAGCACAGCCTTCGGATCGATCAGGAGGCGCACGCCCTTATCCTCGATCACCTCGTCGTGCGGATTGACGGTCTCGGCATATTCCATGGTGTAGGCCATGCCGGCGCAGCCGCCGTTCTTGACGCCGACGCGCACTGCCGCAATCGGGCGCTCGGCTTTCGCCATCACCGCCTTGATGCGCTCCGCCGCCGCGTCGGTGAGCCGCATCAGCTGAGGTCTCGGTCGGGCTGCTGGCATCGTCATATCCTCATCTTCGCATGTAATATCCGCGTGCGCGCCGCGCAACTTACGCACAGATTCGCACTCACCACATATTCAGCACGGTGCGGGCCTCATCCGACATGCGGCTTGGATCCCACGGCGGCTCCCAGACGATGGTGACTTTGGCCTCGCGCACGCCGGCAACGCCGGCGACCGCATTCTCGACCTGGCTCGGCAGTTCCGCCGCCGACGGGCAATTCGGCGTGGTGAGCGTCATGTCGATATTGACCATGCGATCGTCGTCCACGTCGACCTTGTAGATCAGCCCGAGCTCGTAAATATCGGCCGGAATTTCCGGGTCGTACACGGTCTTCAGCGCCGTAACGATTTCGTCCGTCAGCCGCGCCATTTCGTCGGCCGGAATTGTCGTCGGCTTCTCGGCGGCGGGGGCCGGGGCTTCGGTCAGTTCGGATTTCACGTCATCGGTCATGCGCCATCATCCAAGCATGCTTTGCGCCTTGAGCAGCGCCTGCGCCAGGCAATCGACCTCCTCGCGCGTGTTGTACATGGCAAAGGAGGCGCGGCAGGTTGCGGTGAGGCCGAAGCGCGACAACAGCGGCATCACGCAATGGGTGCCGGCCCGCACCGCCACGCCGGAACGATCGATGATGGTCGCGACGTCGTGCGGGTGTGCGCCCTTCATCTCAAACGACACGATCGGTCCCTTGTTCTTTGTCGTGCCGAGAATTCGCAGCGAATTGATCTCGCGCAGCCGATCGTGAGCATAGTGCATCAGCCCGGCTTCGTGGCCGCGGATACCCGCTTTGCCGACCGAAGCCACGTAGTCGATCGCGGCGCCGAGCCCGATCGCCTGCACGATCGACGGCGTGCCGGCCTCGAATTTATGCGGCGGCTCGCCGTAGGTGATCCGATCCTCGAACACTTCGCGGATCATCTCGCCGCCGCCATTGAACGGCGGCATGGCGGCGAGATGATGGTATTTACCGTACAGCACGCCGATTCCGGTCGGCCCGTACAGCTTATGGCCGGTGAAGACGTAAAAATCGCAATCGATGTCGCGCACGTCGACGTCGAGATGGACCGCGCCCTGAGCGCCGTCGAACAGCACCGGGATGCCGTGCGCATGGGCGATCCGCGCCACTTCTTTCACCGGCACCATCGTTCCGAGCACGTTCGACATATGAGTGATGGCGACCATCTTGGTGCGCGGCGTCAGAAGTTTCTCGAACTCATCGAGGAGAAAGTGGCCTTCATCGTCGACCGGCGCCCATTTGATCACCGCACCCTGGCGCTCGCGGAGAAAATGCCACGGCACGATATTGGAGTGGTGCTCCATGATCGACAGCACGATCTCGTCGCCGGGCTTGATG
>JBAQHW010000041.1:0-9960 GCA_049288525.1 Xanthobacteraceae bacterium | reverse complement strand
CTTCGCGGCCGTGCTGTCACGCTCGGGCGCGAGTTTGGACGGATTGAGCCTTGCACTCGGGGGAATCCTGATCGTCCTGACGCTCTTGTCGATAGAGACCGCGCTCGGCTTGGTGTTCGATCCGCGCTACCGCGATCTGCCGTTCGCGCCGCAAAGCGGCGCGGCGCTGCCATTTCTACTGCTGGCTTTTCCGTCGGCGTCACGCTTCGGCGCCCGCGCAGTGGCGGAAACGATGGCGGCGGCGGTGCTGGCGCTCGCTGCGCTCTATATCGCTGTCAACGAGACCTTCGCCAATTGGCAGGCGATCTGGCTGTGTGCCGGCTTCCTGACGCTGGCCGTCATTCTGGAGCGGGCGCGGGCCGCGCCAGGCTGAGGATCAGAAGCCCGGCGGCAAGCGCAGAGGCTTCGGCATTGTGCAGGACGATGCCGAAGCCGGCAGCCGCCAGCGCCACCGTGACCAGCACCAGCGACGGCCGCAACAGATTGAGAAGCGCGGCGATCAGCGCCACGCCGCCGAACACTTGGTAATGGAACAACAGGATCGACAGCCGGAACGTGCTGCACAGCCAAGTCTGCAGCCCGGCCTGGCAGGCCAATTCCACATTGGTGTTCTCGATCGCCATGTAGCGGATGTAGAGCGCTTCGCCGACCGCGGCGAAGGCGACGACAAGGAGCCAATTGGTCTGACGCGCGGTGGGTAGAAATAACGGACGGCGCATCGTTGCTCTCGATAATCCCGCCCATCAGCCAAACCACGTCAGGCCGGATCATGCAACAGTATGGACCGCCGTCCATGCGGTCGGCGGCTGCGGCGCGGCATCAGCGCAGCGCGAGATGCTGACCGTCAAAAATGGTCGGCTGGCAGTAAAGGCCCGCGAGCGTAAGCTGGCTGCAAAGCGCCGCCGCCGCGCCGGGTTGCACGATCGGACCCGCTATCAGCCGCAACTCGATACGCGTGGTATGCGGGATTTCCTTGACGCTGATGATCGGCTCCAATCCGACGAAAAATTGCGGATGCGAGGTACGGATCGCGGCCCACCGCAGGCGCAACGCTTGGATGGTCAGGCCGGAGCCGATATCGATGCCGAATTGCATGTGCGGCGGCGGCGCTGCGGTCTCGGCGGCGACTCTGATGGTGTCCGGTGGCGGCTCGGCCGCAATTTGCGAAAGCGCCGGCACCGAAGCCGACACCGCGGCGGTGGCCGCAACCGAGGGTCCGTCGTCGGCACGCTGGCTTTCGTCGACGGCCCTGAGCTGTTTGCTGATCGAGCCGGTGACGTCCTGCATGTCCTGCTCGACGGTGGCAAGCCGCGATTCAATCTGATCGTCGGCGACCGACAGTTGCCGCAGTGCCGCGCCAAGGCGCGCGGTCTCGGCCTGGGCATCGAATAGTGCGGCGGCGGCGGGCCTTGGCCGGTGCAAAATCAGCGCGATACGATTTTCCGCAACTTGGCTTTGGCCGGTCAGCACCACGATCAGCAACGTCGCCGCAGCAGCCGCGCCCCATAATGCTACGCGCCGCAAGCGTTCGATGGTGAAACGCTTCTTCGGGGCGACCAGCATCTCCGGACGCACCATACCGGGAAGCGGCGCCGGCGGCGGCGGCGGCCGTTCCGCTCGCAACGCATCGGTGAGATCGGTCATGCGGCGCCCGCCACGGGTCGAATGCACAGGTTCCAAGCGAATTCCAGGCGAATCAACGGTCAGTCGAATCAGTGCTAAAAACCTAGCAGATTCCGACGTAAGCGGCCTCGTCGGCGCATCGTCGCGGATAGCGGCGGCCGCCTTCGCCGGCCGGTTTCGCGGGCTTTCGGCGCCGGCTCACGTCCGCTAAGACAGCGCCGCGGAGGTTGCAAATGGAAAGCCGAACGTCCGGCCGGACCTGTCTCGCGATCGTGCTTGCGGCCGGCGAGGGCACGCGGATGCATTCGGCGCGGCCGAAAGTGATGCATGCGGTCGCCGGGAAAACCTTGCTGGCTCATGTGCTCGAGGCGACCGCAAAAACCGGCGTTACCGCAACCGCCGTCGTGATTGGGCCCGGCCAGGACGCGGTGGCGGCAGCAGCCAAGCGCGTCACCCCGGACGCCGCCATTTTCGTGCAGCGCAAACGGCGCGGCACGGCGCAGGCCGTGCTCGCCGCAAGGCCGGCCATCGCCGCGGGAGCGGACGACATTTTGGTCCTTTATGGCGATACCCCGCTGATCCGACCGCAGACGCTGTCGCGGTTACGCGCGCCGCTCGCCGACGGCGCGGCGCTCGCCGTGCTCGGCTTCCGTCCCGCCGATCCGTCGGGTTATGGGCGGCTGATCGTCGAGGACAACGAACTCGCCGCCATTCGCGAAGACGCCGACGCCAGCGCCACCGAGCGCGGCATCGCGCTGTGCAACGGCGGCCTGATGGCGCTTTCAGGCGAGCGCGCGCTGGCGATCCTCGAACAGATCGGCGACCACAATCGCAAGCATGAATTCTATCTGACCGATGCGGTCGAGGTCGCGCGCCGCATGAAGCTGCGCGCGGTTGCGGTCGAAGTCGAGGAGGACGAGGTGCGCGGCATCAACAACAAGAGTCAGCTGGCAGAGGCGGAGGCGGCGGCGCAACAGCGGCTGCGGCGCGCGGCGTTGGAAGCCGGCGTCACGCTCATTGCGCCGGAGACGGTGTTTCTCTGCGCCGATACCACGTTCGGCCGCGACGTGATCGTCGAGCCCTATGTGGTGTTCGGCGAAAAGGTCACGGTCGAGGACGGCGCCGTCATTCACTCGTTCTCGCACCTTGCCGGCGCGCATGTCGGCAAGGGCGTGTCGGTCGGCCCGTTCGCGCGACTGCGACCGGGCACCCGGCTCGGCGAGGGCGCACGCATCGGCAACTTCGTCGAAGTCAAGGAAGCGGTGATCGAGGCCGGCGCCAAAGCCAATCATTTAAGCTACATCGGCGACGCTTTCGTCGGCGCCAATGCCAATATCGGCGCCGGCACCATCACCTGCAATTACGACGGCGCCGACAAGCATCGCACCACGATCGGCAAGAACGCCTTCATCGGTTCGAACTCGGCGCTGGTGGCGCCGGTCGAGATCGGCGAGGGCGCCTATGTCGGCTCCGGCTCGGTGATCACCAAGAACGTGCCGGCGGACGCGCTGGCGCTCGGGCGTGGCCGCCAAAGCGTTAAGGAAGGCTGGGCATCGCGCTTGCGCGGACTGAAGCTGCTCGGCAAGAACAAGGCGCATGCGCGCGATTAGGCTTTTGCCGGCGCCCGCGTCACCAAACGAAAACTATTTTGATTATCGCGGTCTCAATGGTTCCGCTTTAAACGTTAACGGCGCTTTCGCGGCGCGGCAGGGGTGGTTTTGGCGCCATGTGCGGCATTATCGGAATAATCGGCCAGGAGCCGGCGGCGCCGCAGCTGATCGATGCGCTCAAACGGCTGGAATATCGCGGCTATGATTCCGCGGGCGTCGCCACGCTGGAAGGCGGCAAGCTCGTGCGCCGGCGCGCCGAGGGCAAACTGAAGAATCTCGAAACCCGCCTGGCGCGGGAGCCGCTCTCTGGTACCATCGGCATCGGCCACACCCGCTGGGCGACGCACGGCCGGCCGACCGAGGCCAACGCGCATCCGCACGCCACCGACAAGCTCGCGGTGGTGCATAACGGCATCATCGAGAATTTCAGCGAGCTGCGACGCGAGTTGGAGCGCAACGGCGTCACGTTCGCCAGCGACACCGATACCGAAGTCATCGCCCATCTCGTCACCGAAGAGATGAAGCGTGGCGCCTCGCCGGTCGCCGCCGTCAAAGCGGCATTGCCCAAATTGCGCGGCGCCTTCGCGCTCGCTTTCCTGTTCGCCGGCGAGGAGGATCTTCTGATCGGCGCGCGGCAGGGCTCGCCGCTGGCGATCGGTTACGGCGAGGGCGCCATGTATCTCGGCTCCGATGCCATCGCGCTGGCGCCGTTCACCGACACCGTCAGCTATCTCGATGACGGCGATTGGGCGATCGTCACGCGGCGCGGCGTGGAGATTCACGACCGCGACGGCCAAATCGTCGAGCGTCCCGTGCTGAAATCGCAGGCCTCGGTTCTGCTCACCGACAAGGGCAACCATCGCCACTTCATGGCCAAGGAGATTCACGAGCAACCGGAAGTCGTCGGTCATACGCTGGCGAATTATCTCGACATGGCCGCGGAACGCGTAACGCTGCCGTTTGCTTTGCCGTTCGATTTCGCAAAGCTCGACCGCGTCGTCATCGCCGCCTGCGGCACCGCCTATTACGCCGGCATGGTGGCGCGCTATTGGTTCGAGAACTTCGCGCAATTGCCGGTCGAGGTCGATATCGCCTCCGAGTTCCGCTATCGCGACGTGCCGCTCAAGCGAGGCAATCTCGCCATCTTCGTTTCGCAATCGGGCGAGACGGCGGATACGCTGGCGTCGCTACGCTATGCCCGCGCGCACGAACAGCATGTGCTGTCGATCGTCAACGTGCCGAGCTCGAGTATCGCGCGCGAGAGCTCCATCGTCATGCCGACTCTCGCCGGACCGGAAATCGGCGTCGCATCGACCAAAGCCTTTACCTGTCAGCTCGCGGCTCTTGCCGCGCTCGTAATCGCCGCCGGCCGCGCTCGCGGCGTGCTCGCGCCAGCCGACGAGACGGCGCTGGTGCGCGGGCTGATCGAAATGCCGCGGCATCTGAACGAGGCGTTGGCGCTGGAGCCGCAGATCGAGCAATTGGCGCGCGATCTCGCCAAGAGCCGCGACGTGCTCTATCTCGGCCGCGGCACCAGCTTTCCGATCGCGCTCGAGGGCGCACTCAAATTGAAGGAAATCTCCTACATTCATGCCGAAGGCTATGCCGCCGGGGAGCTCAAGCATGGGCCGATCGCGCTGATCGACGAGAACATGCCGGTCATTGTGATCGCGCCGCATGACAAGGTGTTCGAGAAGACCGTATCCAATATGCAGGAAGTCGCCGCGCGCGGCGGCAGGCTCATTTTGATGACCGACGCCGCCGGTGCCGAGGCCGCCCGCGCGGCAGACGGCCAGTCGATCGTCACGCTGACGCTGCCGACGGTCCACGCGGCGGTCGCGCCGCTCGTCTACGCCGTGCCGGTGCAGCTTCTCGCCTATCACACCGCGGTCATCATGGGCACCGACGTCGATCAACCGCGGAACCTGGCGAAATCGGTCACTGTCGAGTAGCACGGCGATCACGCGGCGTCTGCTGCCGGCGCGCTGTGCAAAGCCCCCGGTGGCCCATATATTGCAGCAATTGCGGGACGGCGGACGAGATGATGAACGACAGCACTGCGAAAATACCGGGCGCACCGGCGAAATCGCCGGGAGTGATGAGCCGCATCCGCACTTATTTCCTCACCGGGCTGGTTGTGGCCGGACCGGTCGCGGTGACGGTGTGGCTGATCTGGTGGTTCGTCACCTGGGTCGACAACCTGGTGCGTCCGATCATCCCGGTGGCGTACCGGCCGGAAACCTATCTGCCGATCAATATCCCGGGCACCGGCCTGATCATCGCCTTCACCGCGCTGACGCTGCTCGGCTTCCTCACCGCCAATTTGATCGGGCGCAAGCTCGTCGGCTTCGGCGAAAGCCTGTTGAGCCGCATGCCGATCGTACGGCCCATTTATCGCACCGCCAAGCAGATTTTCGAGACGCTGTTCTCCAAATCGCAGTCGAGTTTCCGCCGCGTCGGCCTGGTGGAATTTCCGTCGCCCGGCATGTGGTCGCTGGTGTTTCTGACGCAGCCGCCGAATCAGGCCATTTCCGGCAAGCTGCCGGCGGCCGAGCATGTGTCGGCCTTCATGCCATGCACGCCGAACCCGACTACGGGATTTTTCTTCTACGTGCCGCGCGGTGACGTGATCGATCTCGACATTTCGGTCGAAGAGGCCATGACGCTGATCATGTCGGCGGGCATGGTGCAGCCCGGAGGCACCGCACCGGCGCAGGAGAAGCTCGCGGTTTTGGCGCAGACCGCGCACACCGCGCAAGCCGCGCGTCAGGCGGAAGCCGCGCCGGCGAAATGAGGCGCACCTATAGCGTATCCCGATTTAACAGAATCGGGATACGCTCCTAGCTGTTTGTTTCAGCATGTCCTTTTCACAAAACCGGTTTCCACCCTCGGATCAAGTCCGAGGGCAGGCTTTTTGCGGGACATGCTCTAGCGAAATGGAATGTCGATTTCGGTGTAGCTACCAGGCGTGGCAGCATCCAGCACGGCGGCAATCCGCTGCATATGCAGTCTGACGTTCGACCATTTTGTGGTGCCGGTTAAAACAACAAGGACGATTTTCCGCCCCGCAAGATTCTGCTGGTACCGGATTCTTCTGTCGGTCGTGAGCAATAGTTCAATCCCGGCGTCTTCCGCGGCATCGAGCAACGCCCCGTTGTCGAGCTTGTCCCATCCTCTGCCTTGAGCTGTGACTATGTTGTGGCCGGCCAACGCCCGGATGAGGCCCTTTGGCGTTCCGTGGTCAAAGAGAATGAGCATCGACAGGGAGGGATTGATCGCTCGGCGTTGACTCTTTGAGACTCCGCGCCACGAAATCAAGGACCGCCGTAATCTGTTCGTGGGTCACGTCGAATTGCTCCATCACTTCCTCGACGCTTAAATCCTCCAGATTCTCAATAATTGTCGCAACGGGTAAACGGGTTCCCCGAAAGACCCATGCGCCACTGACTTTGCCGGGAATGCTTTCAACGGCCGGACACTGAGACCAATCGAGGGGTGCCATTTCTATCCTCTTTGCATCGCCGCATTTTAGCACAATTCGGCGACGGTGGGACATACGACGAGCCCATAAAGCCTCAAGTTCATAAGGCGCCAAGTCCATAAATCAGGGTACCTCAACCCGCTTCCAGCAGCCTGATCGCCTCGTCGCGGGCGAACAGATAGAGGAGGTCGCGCAAGGCTTGGCCGCGCGGCGATTTCAGCTTCGCATCGCGCGCCAGGATGAGCGTGGCGTCGTCGCGCGCCGCGGCCAGAAGCTTGCCGTGGAATTCGAGCCGCGCCAGGTGGAAACCGGGATCGCCGCTTTGCCGGGTTCCGAGCACGTCGCCTTCGCCGCGTAACCTCAAATCCTCCTCGGCGATGCGGAAGCCATCCTCGGTTTCGCGCATGATCGCCAGCCGCGCCTTGGCCGTCGGCCCGAGCGGCGCGCGGTAGAGGAGAATGCAGGTCGAACGCGCGGCGCCGCGGCCGATACGGCCGCGCAGCTGATGCAGTTGCGCGAGCCCGAAGCGTTCGGCGTGCTCGATCACCATGACGCTTGCCTCCGGCACGTCGACGCCGACCTCGATCACGGTAGTGGCGACAAGGAGCCGCGTCTCGCCCGCGGCGAAGCGCGCCATGGCGCGATCCTTGTCGGGGCCGCGCATCTTGCCGTGGACGATATCGACCGTGTCGCCGAACCGCTCGCGCAGCACCGCGTAGCGGTCCTCGGCGGCGGCGAGATCGACGCTTTCGGATTCCTCGACCAGCGGGCACACCCAGTAGACGCGGCGCCCCGCATCGAGCGCCCGCGCCACGGCTTCGATGACGTCGGCGAGGCGATCGAGCGGCACCGCGCGGGTATCGATCGGCTTGCGGCCGGCCGGCTTTTCGCGCAATTCGGAAATTTCCATGTCGCCGAAATAGGTCAGCACCAGCGTTCGCGGGATCGGCGTCGCGGTCAGCACCAACAAATCGACAGCTTCGCCCTTGCGGGCCAGAGCGAGCCGCTGATGCACACCGAAGCGGTGCTGCTCGTCGACGATCGCCAGAGCAAGATCGCGGAAGGCGACGTCCTCCTGGAACAGCGCATGGGTGCCGACGACAAGATCGATGTCGCCAGCGGCAAGACCGGCGAGGATGTCGTCGCGCTCGCGGCCACGCTCGCGGCCGGTGAGGATGGCAAGCCGGATGCCGGCGGCCTTGGCGAGCAGTGCAACGGTTGCGAAATGCTGGCGCGCCAAAATCTCGGTCGGCGCCATGAACGCCGCTTGGCGTTTGGCCTCGATCACATGGGCGGCGGCGAGCAGCGCCACCACGGTCTTGCCGGAGCCGACGTCGCCTTGCAGCAGCCGCAGCATACGGGTCGGTTGGGCCAAGTCGGCAACGATATCTTCGACGGCGCGGGCCTGCGACGGCGTCAGCGCATAGGGCAGCGCCTTGACGATGCTGGCGCGCAAGGCTCCCTCGGCGACGATGCCGCGGCCGGCGCGGGTACGCATATGCGCGCGCAGGAGCGCGAGTGCGAGCTGGTTCGCCAATAATTCGTCGTAGGCGAGCCGCGACCAGGCCACGCTGTCCGGCTTGATGTCGTCGGGCGCCGCCGGGCGGTGGATCGCGCGCAGCGCGTCGGCAAAGCCGGGAAAGCCGTTGCGCCTGAGCCAGGCCTCGTCCTGCCATTCCGGCAGCGCCGGCAACCGATCGAGCGCACTGTCGATCGCCTTGCGCAATTGGTTCGGGCCGAGACCCTCGGTCAACGGATAGATTGGATCGAGCAGCGGCAGACTGGCCAAGCCGGCCTCATCCACCACGCGATCGGGATGCAGCATTTGCAGATGGCCGTCATAACGCGTGACCACTCCGGAGACGTAACGAACCTCGCCCTCGGGGAGGAGCTTGCGCAGATAATCCTCGCGCGCATTGAAATAGGTGATGGTCAGCGTGTTGGTGTCGTCGGCGGCGTCGATATTGTAGGGCGCGCGTGGCCGGTTCGGCGGCGCCGGCCGATGACGCTCGACGGTGACGGCGACGGTCGCCACGGTGTCGGGCACGACTTCGGACAGCTTCGGCCGATTGCGCCGGTCGACGAAACCGGTGGGCAAATGGAACAGAACGTCGATGACGCGCGGCGGCTCGGCGTCGCGGTTCAGCAACCGCGCATAGATCTTATCCAGCTTCGGCCCGATGCCGGGGAGCGCCCTAATCGACGCGAATAACGGATTGAGGACCGGCGGGCGCATCGGCCCATCCTACACCGTCGTCATCGGCACAGGCGGATGATCCAGTAATTTGCGATCGATTGCGGTGAATACTGGATGATCCGCTTTCGCGGACCATGACAAGCGCAAGGTCGCCCTCTATATACCCCGGGCCCGGCCGCGTCCGGGCTTTTGGCGTTGCCCGTGATCCCGGAAAAGGATCATGCGCCAGCAACAATGGAAGACCATGACCGAGCGATCGAGCCAAGGCCTGGATGCGCGGCGCAAGCGGCTTCTGTTCCGCTCCTGGCGTCGCGGTGTGCGCGAAATGGACCTGATCATCGGCCGCTTTGCCGACGTCCATATCGACAAGTTCGACGATGCTGCCCTGGACGATTTCGAGCGGCTGATCGAAGCCCCCAATGCCGAGCTTTACGCATGGGTCACCGGCGACGAGCACGCGCCGGCCGACTACGACAGCGCGGTCCTGCGCGCGCTCATCAGCTTTCACGCCAAGACCGAGACCGCGGGAGAGGGCGCGTGACCGCAGCGTCACGTCTCGCCCACTCACCGGCGCAGCGGCTTACCGCCGGGCGGCCGTTGACGCTCGCCGGCGTCGCCGATGGCGCCGAAGGCCTGGTGCTGGCCGACCTTGCCCGCGCCATCGCCGCGGGAGCGAAACCGCCGGCGATTTCGCTCGCGGTCGTCTGCCGCGACGCCGCGCGGATGGCGATGCTGCACCGGGCACTCGCTTTTTTCGCGCCCGATATCGAGGTTTTGGAGTTCCCGGCCTGGGATTGCCTGCCTTACGATCGCGTGTCGCCGCATGCGGCGGTGGTCGCCGCACGCATGATGACACTGGCGCGGCTCGCGCGCGTCCGCGGCCGCGAGCATCCCTCGGTTCTGCTCGTCTCCGTCAACGCAATATTGCAGCGCGTGCCGGGGCGCGAACTCATTGCCAGGCAATCGCTCTCGGCCGCGCCGGGCAATATCCTGCCGATGGCCGGCATCATCCAATGGCTCGATCTTAACGGCTTCAATCGCGCCTCGAC
>JBAQHW010000040.1:0-9926 GCA_049288525.1 Xanthobacteraceae bacterium | reverse complement strand
GGGGTTCCCCCTTTTGCTGCTGCAAATATGAGCAAAGGCTTGAAATTAAAGCGAAAAATGTCGGAATTGTGCCGCTGGAACAGCGCCGTTTTGCGGTGATTACGACGTGCTTAGAGAGGTTTATAGGCGCGGTCGTGATACACGAGGGTCGGACCCGGCGGCCCCAGACGCACTGCCTCCACCGCGCCGAAGACGACATTGTGCGAGCCGACCGCACGTGTCTCGATGGTGCGGCAATCAAACGCGATCACCGCGGAGGCCAATACCGGGGAGCCGGTCTTGAGCATCATCCATTGGCCTTGGGTAAAGCGCTCCTCCAGATGCACGCCGCTCCTACCGGCAAATAGATCGGCAAGCTTCTCCTCGCTGGCGGGCAACGTGTTGATACAGAACACGCCATTCTGCGCCAGCAGCGGCGCCGAATTGCTGCGGCGGTTGAGACAGACCAAAAGCGTCGGCGGCGCATCGGAAACCGAGCAGACCGCGGTCGCGGTGAAGCCCGATGTGCCGGCGAGACCGGCGGTCGTGACGACATGGACGGCAGCGCCGAGACGCGCCATGGCCTCGCGGAACTCAAGCGACGCAACCGTCGTCACCGGGCTTGGCGCCACGGCAGTGAAAGCGCCGTCCATGGCATCGTCTGGCCGTTGATCGATCCAGCTCATGGTGGTCCTATTCAGCCGCGCGGCGTTCTTCCGGCAATCCCGGATAGGCGACATCGTCCGGATTGAGCCATGTCGGATCGGTCCAGCCATTCTCGTCGTATTCCGCCATGCACTGATCGGCGAGCGCGGTCATCTGATCGTAGATTCCCGAGCCCCGCGCGCTCCATAGCGCCTGGATGCGGATATCCTCGTAGTTGCCGGCGTAGTTGCGTTCGTAAAGCTCGTGCCGCCCGCCGAATTCGGTGCCGATCGCATCCCAAAGAAGCTTCATTACCTTGATGCGCTCCTTATAATCGATGCCGTAGGAGCCGCGCACGTAGCGCGCCAAATAGCGGTCGATCGCCGGATTTTTGAAATCCTTGGTCGAGGACGGCAGATAAATGAGCGACGAGGCGACGATCTTGTCGACAATTTCCTTGACCCGTCCATAGGCGTCGCCGGCGAACACCCGATAGCTCGACCCCGATTGCAGGTTCGGCAGCACCGCGCCGTTGACCCACGGCGTCGGGTTCATCGCCATCGCATCGGTCAGGGCCCAGAACAGATGGCGCCAGGCGATGACTTCGCCGAGCATCGCCTGATTGCCGCGAAATTCATCCGAACCGGCGACCCGCAGAGCCTTGGCGAGAATGCCGGCGAGAAAGTCAAGCTTCACCGCAAGCCGGGTGCAGCCCTGGAACTGATAGCCGGCCAAGAACCCTGATTGCGGAAAGAAGACCTTCAGCTTTTCCAGGTCGCGATGCAGCAACACGTCTTCCCAGGGAATGAAGACGTTATCGAAGACGAAGATCGCGTCGTTCTCGTCGAAGCGCGACGACAGCGGATAGTCGAACGGCGTTCCCATCACGCTGGCCGTCATCTCATAGGAGGTGCGGCAGAACAATTTCACGCCCGGCGCGTTCATCGGCGCGATGAACATGACTGCCAGATCGGTATCGTGCAGCGGCACCGCGGCGTTCTGGCCGAGGAAGTTGTAATGCGTCAGCGCCGACGAAGTCGCCACCACCTTGGCGCCGGAGACATAGATTCCCGCGTCGGTCTCCTTCTGAATGGTGATGAAGACGTCCTTGACCTGGTCGACCGGCTTTGCCCGGTCCACCGGCGGATTGACGATGGCGTGGTTCATGAACAGCACGTGCTCTTGCGCGCGCCGGTACCAGGCTTTGGCGTTGTCGGCGAATTTGCCGTAAAAATCATAGTTGGCGCCGAGCGTGTTCATCAAGGACGCCTTGTAATCCGGCGAGCGTCCCATCCAGCCGTAGGACATACGCGCCCACGCCGCGATGGCGTCGCGC
This sequence comes from Xanthobacteraceae bacterium, assembly GCA_049288525.1. Taxonomy (GTDB): domain Bacteria; phylum Pseudomonadota; class Alphaproteobacteria; order Rhizobiales; family Xanthobacteraceae; genus BOG-931. The sequence goes on along the minus strand of JBAQHW010000040.1, from coordinate 7,966 downwards.
TGCGCCACCAAATCCTCGCGCGAACGGGCGGCGCGAAAGAATTTGTGGGTGAAGCCCGCCGACCCGGTGTCGGTGGGGCTGGTCAACAGCGGCTTCGTTTTTTCGGCATGCAGCGCGTCGTACAGCCGCGCAATCGAGCGTGCCGCGTTGCGAAACGCCGGGTGCGTGGTGACGTCTTTGACCCGCTCACCGTAGATATAGACCTCGCGGCCGTCGCGAAGGCTTTCGATATATTCGGCGCCGGTGAACGGCCGGTCTTTATCGGCAATGGCGTCTTCGGATTTGACCCGGTCCATTGCGGTCACTCCCTGATCTGCGAGGGGCAGGCTCTCCCGCATGGGGTAGCCCGCGCCACCGATCACGGCAATACCGCCCTGCACCGGGCCAAGCTGCGGCAGAGAGCCCACGGCGTTGCCGCGCCGGACCACCCCTGTTAAGCCTAGCGGTGCTGGTGGATTCGGACGGTTGTCGGCTCGGGCAGCCATGCGGAGGCAGATAAAGACGCATGGAAGTCTTCTTGCAGCAGCTCATAAACGGCATCACGCTCGGCGCGATCTACGGGCTGATCGCCATCGGCTATACTATGGTATTCGGCATCATCGGCATGGTGAACTTCGCTCATGGCGACGTGTTCATGGTGTCGGCCTTTATCGCGCTGATCGCCTTTCTCATCCTGACGACATGGCTCGGCATTTCCTCGATCGTGCTGGCGCTCTTGATCGTCCTGATCGTGTCGATGCTGTTCACCTCGCTGATCAACTGGGTCATCGAGCGCGTCGCCTATCGGCCGTTGCGCGGCTCGTTCCGGCTGGCGCCGCTGATCTCGGCGATCGGCATGTCGATCTTACTGTCGAATTTCGTCCAGGTGACGCAGGGCCCGCGCAACAAATCGATCCCGCCCATGATTAGCGGCGAGTTCGTGCTGTTCACCAAGGACAACTACCCGGTCACGCTGTCCTATAAGCAGCTCATTATCTGGGGCGTCACCGCGGTGCTCTTGGCCGCGTTCTGGTACCTGGTGTCGCGGACCCAGCTTGGCCGCGCCCAGCGCGCCTGCGAGCAGGACCGCAAGATGGCGGCGCTCGTCGGCGTCAATGTCGATCGCACGGTCGCCACGACTTTCGTCATCGCCGCAGCGCTCGCCGCCGTCGCCGGCACCATGTACCTGATGTATTACGGCGTCGTCACTTTTTCCGACGGCTTCGTGCCCGGCGTGAAGGCCTTTACCGCCGCTGTGCTGGGCGGCATCGGCTCGCTGCCGGGCGCGGTCATCGGCGGCCTCCTGATCGGCCTGATCGAGACCATGTGGTCGGCCTACTTCTCCATCGACTACAAGGACGTCGCCGCATTTTCGATTCTGGCGATTACCTTGATCTTCCTGCCGCAGGGATTATTCGGCCGGCCCGACGTCGAAAAGGTTTGACGTGACCGCGCTGGCCAATTCCACGGGCGGCGATCGTGGCCCTGGCGCCATGCCGCCAAGATCCTCCCATGCCGATGCCGACGTCATGGCGGCGCTACGCGACGCCGCCATCACCGCCGCGATCGCTTTCGGCGTGTTCCTGCCGCTGATCGGCTTTAAGACCGGCGTCAACGGCGACAACCAGTTGATCCTGACCACCCGCTGGCCGCTGCTGTTCGCCATCGTCGCCGCCGTCGGCGCCGGCCGTTTGGCCTATGCGCTGATCGTCGAGCCGCGTCTCAAGCGGCGCCGACTGCGGCCGGTCGCCACCGCGCCGCCGGCGTGGCGCGCCGGCCTTGGCCGATGGTTCGTGCCTTTCGCCATCGCCTTTGTTGTGGCCTATCCGGCGATCGTGCTGGCCACGGTCGGCTTTCGCGGTAGCGTGAAATGGATCGACAATTTCGGCATTCAGATTCTGATCTATGTGATGCTCGGCTGGGGCCTCAATATCGTGGTCGGGCTCGCCGGGCTGCTCGATCTCGGCTACGTCGCGTTCTATGCGGTCGGCGCTTATTCCTATGCGCTTCTCGCCAAGACCTTCGGGCTGTCGTTCTGGGTCCTGCTGCCGATCTCCGGCATCCTCGCGTCGTTCTGGGGGATTTTGCTCGGCTTCCCGGTCCTGCGGTTGCGCGGCGATTATCTCGCCATCGTTACGCTCGCCTTCGGCGAGATCATCCGGATGGTGATCATCAACTGGACCGCGCTCACCAACGGCTATGCCGGCATCGGCGGCATTCCGCGGCCGACATTGTTCGGCATCCCCTTCACCGCCGGTGACAATGGCTTCGCCGCGGTGTTCGGACTGCAGTTCAGCCCGGCCTATCGCGTCATTTTTCTTTATTACGTCATTCTGGCGCTGGCGCTGCTCACCGCTTGCGTCACCGTGCGGCTGCGGCGGCTGCCGGTCGGCCGCGCCTGGGAGGCGCTGCGCGAGGACGAGATTGCCTGTCGTTCGCTCGGCATCAACACCACCAACACCAAGCTGACCGCTTTCGCCATGGGCGCGATGTTTGCCGGCTTCGCCGGCTCGTTCTTCGCCACTCGGCAAGGCTTTATTTCGCCCGAGTCGTTCACGTTTCTGGAATCCGCCACCATCCTATCGATCGTGGTGCTCGGCGGCATGGGCAGTCAGGTCGGCGTCGCCATCGCCGCGATCGTCATGATCGGCGGGACCGAGATCATGCGCGACCTCGATTTCCTGAAAAGGATCTTCGGACAGACGTTCGATCCGACCCAATACCGCATGCTCATTTTCGGCTTCGCCATGGTGGTTATCATGGTGTGGCGGCCGCGCGGATTGATTTCGACCCGCGAGCCCTCCGTCGTCCTGAAAGAACGCAAGGCCATTGCCGCCGATCTGGTCAAGGAAGGTCACGGTTAGCATGTCGCGCGCGGTTTTGCTCCGCGTCGAGCATTTGACCATGCGCTTCGGCGGCCTGGTGGCCATCGACGATCTCAGCTTCGACGTGGCCGAAGGCACCATCACCGCCCTGATCGGACCGAACGGCGCCGGCAAGACGACCGTGTTCAACTGCATCACCGGCTTCTACAAGCCGAGCATGGGGCGGCTGGCGCTGCGTCATGGCGACGGCGAGGCGTGGAGCGCGGTCGAAACGCTCACCGATTCCGCCGCCAGAAGCGCGCGGCGCGGCGACGGCGCGCTCTATCTGCTGGAGCGCATGCCGGATTACCTCGTCGCGCGGCAGGCGCGCATCGCCCGCACTTTTCAGAACATCCGGCTGTTCCCCGGCATGACCGTACTGGAAAACCTCCTGGTCGCTCAGCATAACCCGCTGATGCTCGCCTCCGGCTACACGCTTCTCGGCGTGCTCGGCTTCCCCACCTACCGGCGCGCCGAGCGCGCGGCGATAGACAAAGCGCGGGCCTGGCTCGAACGCATCGGGCTTACCGAGCGTGCCGACGATCCGGCCGGCGAATTGCCCTATGGCGCGCAGCGCCGGCTCGAGATAGCGCGTGCCATGTGCACTGATCCAGTGCTGCTGTGCCTCGACGAGCCCGCCGCCGGCCTCAATGCGCACGAAAGCGCCGAGCTCAACCGGCTATTGCGGACCATCCGCGACGAGTTCCGCATCTCGGTGCTGCTCATCGAGCACGACATGACGGTGGTGATGGAAATATCCGATCATATTGTCGTACTCGACTACGGCCTGAAGATTGCCGACGGCACACCGGAAGCGGTGCGCAACGACGCCAAGGTAATCGCCGCTTATCTCGGCGTCGCGGAGGACCAGGTCGGCACCGCCGAAGCCGAGGCCGGGCTATGACGGCGGCTCTCCTTTCGGTCCGCGGCGTGAAGACGTTTTACGGCCGCGTGATGGCACTCAAAGGCGTCGACCTCGACGTCAATGACGGCGAAATCGTCACCTTGATCGGCGCCAACGGCGCCGGGAAATCGACGTTAATGATGACGATTTGCGGCGATCCGCGCGCGCGCGAAGGCTCGATCCAATTCGCCGGCCGCGACATCACCGCGTTGCCGACGCACGAGATCGCGCGGCTGCGCATCGCACAAGCGCCGGAAGGCCGCCGCATTTTCCCGCGCATGACGGTGCTGGAAAATCTGCAGATGGGCGCCATGACCGCCGAGCCGGCGACCTTCGGGCAAAACCTGGAACGGGTGCTGGCGCTGTTTCCGCGGCTGGCGCAGCGGCTGGCGCAGCGCGGCGGCACGCTGTCCGGCGGCGAGCAGCAGATGCTGGCGATCGGCCGCGCGCTGATGAGCCGGCCGCGGCTTCTGCTGCTTGACGAGCCGTCGCTCGGGCTTGCACCGCTAATCGTGCGTCAGATATTCGACGCGATCAAAACGCTCAACGCCAGGGAGGGCTTGACGGTTTTCCTGGTCGAGCAGAACGCGTTTCATGCGCTGCGCCTGGCGCATCGCGGCTACGTTATGGTGAACGGCCTGATCACACTGTCAGGGCCGGGCCGCGAGCTCTTGGAACGGCCGGAGATCAAAGCCGCCTATCTCGAAGGCGGGCGATAGGGGCGCAAGACAAGAGGAGTTACGAACGGCATGGCCGGCGCTCTCGCCAATGTCTTCTACGAGGAAAATGCTTTGGGTATTTTCCTGTTGGTCACGATCGTCCTCGGCGGCGGCGCCGCGTGGCTTGCCGGCCGCGCCATAGCGCTCACTTGGCGGCCATGGTGGCAAGTCGCGACCTATTCGCTCGTTCTCGGAGCGGCGGTGCGCTTCATCCACTTCAGCCTGTTCAACGGCACGCTGTTGTCGCCGCATTATTACCTGGTCGATGCCGCATTTTGCCTTGCCTTCGGCGTGCTCGGCTTTCGTGCCGCCCGCGTCAAGCAAATGGTCGAGCAATATCATTGGCTCAACGCGCCTTCCGGACCGCTGCGCTGGCGCCGCAAGATGCACTGATTTAAGATCGTCCCCCAGAGTTGCGAGTGGCCGGCCGGCCTAAAGGAGAACGGGCAATGAAGAAGATCGCCTTACTGGGTGTATCACTGGGCTTTGCCATGATTTTTGCGGGAGCCACTGCGGCAAGCGCCGCGGCTCAGGTCAAGATTGGGGTTGCCGGGCCGATCACCGGCGCCAATGCGGCGACCGGTGCGCAAATGAAGAACGGCGTCGATCAGGCGGCCGCCGATCTCAACAAAGCCGGCGGCATTCTCGGCCACCAGATCGAGGTCGAATATGGCGACGACGTTTCCGATCCCAAGCAAGGCGTTTCGGTCGCCAACGATTTCGCCGCAGACGGCGTCAATTTCGTGGTCGGCGACTACAATTCCGGCGTCACCATCCCGGCCTCGGAAGTGTACCAGGAGAACGGCATTTTGGAGATCACGCCGGCTTCAACCAATCCGACGGTCACCGAGCGCGGCATGTGGAATATTTTTCGCGTCTGCGGCCGCGACGACCAGCAGGGCCGCGTCGCCGGCGATTACATTCTCAAGCATTTCAAAGGCAAGCGTATCGCCTTCGTCAACGACAAAACCACCTACGGCAAAGGGCTCGCCGACGAGACCTTGAAGACGATCAAGGCCGGCGGCATGGACTCGGTACTCTATGAAGGCATCAATACCGGCGAGAAGGATTATTCGGCGCTGGTTTCCAAGATCAAGGAATCGCGCGCCGACCTCGTCTATTTCGGCGGCCTTTACACTGAGGCCGGACTGATCGTCCGGCAGATGCGCGATCAGGGCGTCACCGCGCCGCTGATGGGCGGCGACGGCATCACCTCCGACGAATTCGCTTCGGTCGGCGGTCCGGGCGTGGTCGGCTCGCTGATGACCTACGGCCCCGACCCGCGCGATCGCCCCGAAGCCAAGGCCGTGGTCGCCGAATTCCGCGCCAAGCATTTCGAGCCGGAGGCCTATACGCTCTACAGCTACGCCGCCGTGCAGATCATCCAGCAGGCGGCAACGGCGGCGAACTCGCTCGATCCCAAGAAGGTCGCCGACAAGATGCATTCCGGCATGAATTTCAAAACCGTCATCGGCAACATTTCCTACGACAAGAAGGGCGACATCACCCGGCTCGATTATGTCGTGTACAAATGGGTCAAGGGACCTGACGGCAAGATCACCTACGTGGAATTGCCCGGTTCGCAGACCAATTGAGCGTTTCCTGGGCGCAGCGCAGCACGAACTGATGCGCTGCAGAACCGGGATCGTCTCGCACGCCGAGTCTGGAACGATCCCGGTTCAGCGGTGCATCGCGAACGCGCTGCACCGCGTCCGGGAAAAAATGAACTGACGAATCACCCGATCTTTCCCAGCGCCGGGAACGTCTGCAGCAACCAGAAGCTGACATCGCCGACGCTGCCGGTCAGAAAGGCAATGCCGGTCAAAATCAGCAATCCGCCCATCGCCTTCTCGACCAGCCGCAGATGGGCGCGAAAGCGGGCCAGAAAGGCGGCGAACGGCTCGACGGCCAGCGCCGCGATCAAAAACGGCACACCGAGCCCGAGCGAATAGACCGCGAGCAGGCTCGCGCCTTCCGCCACTCTTTCCTGCGAGGCGGCGACCGCAAGAATCGCGGCGAGGATCGGTCCGATGCAGGGCGTCCAGCCGAACGCGAAGGCGAGCCCCATCAGATAGGCGCCCCACAGGCCAACCGGCTTGGCGACTGAAAGCCGCTTCTCGCGCATCAGCCACGCCACCGGCGTCAGGCCGAGAAAATGCAGACCCATGACGATGATGACGACGCCCGCCAGGATCGACAGCGGCTCGGAGTAAAGCCGCAGCAGCGCGCCGATCTCGCTAGCGCTCGCACCGAGCGCAACGAACACCGTCGAGAAGCCGAGCACGAATAGGCAGGCGGCGGCGAAGGTCTCGCGCCGCACTCGCGGTTGCGGCTCGGCTTCACCAAGCCGTTCCAGCGAACTGCCGGTGAGATAGACGAGATACGGCGGCACCAGCGGCAGGACGCAGGGCGACAGAAAGCTCAGCATTCCGGCAAGAAGCGCGGCCGCGATGGTGACGTTCATGGCGGATGACATGCACCGGGCGGCGTGGCGATTGCAAGGCGCACTCTCCCCCTCGCCGCATCGCGGAGAAACGTTATGATGCCGCATGCGCAACCTGATCACCGATGTCGCCGGGGTAAGGGTCGGCAACGCCGATGACCGCCGGCTTGGCTCCGGCTCGACCGTGGTCGTGTTCGACGAGCCCGCGGTCGGGTCCGTCGACGTGCGCGGCGGCGGACCCGGGACGCGCGAAACCGCGCTGCTTGACCCGGCGCAGACGGTCGAGGGTATCGACGCCATTACGTTATCCGGCGGCTCGGCGTTCGGGCTCGATGCCGCGTCCGGCACGCAGGCTTGGCTGCGCGAGCAAGGCCGCGGCTTTGCCGTGCGCACCGCCCGCGTTCCGATCGTACCGGCCGCAGTGCTGTTCGATCTCTTGAGCGGCGGCAACAAGGACTGGGGCCGTTTCCCCCCTTATCGCGATCTCGGTTACGCCGCGGCGGTCGACGCCAAGTCGGACTTCGCACTTGGCAGCGTCGGCGCCGGCTGCGGCGCAACCACGGTCAATTGCAAAGGCGGGCTCGGCTCTGCCTCTGCCCGGACGGCCGACGGCTGCACGGTGGGAGCGCTGGCCGCCGTCAATGCCGCGGGCAGCGTGATTGTCGGCGGCGGGCCGTGGTTCTGGGCGGCGCCCTTCGAAGTCGAAAGCGAATATGGCGGGCGCGGACTGCCAAATCCGTTTCCGCCGGGTGCGCTCGATCCCGTCACCAAAGGCAGCGCGCGCGTCAGCACCACGCTGGTGGTGGTGGCCACCGACGCGATTCTGACCAAGGCGCAGGCCAAGCGCCTAGCCGTGATGGCCCAAACCGGCATGTCGCGCGCCATCTACCCGGTCCATAGCCCGCTCGACGGCGATGTGCTGTTTGCCGCCGCGACGGCTCGCCGGCCGTTGCCGGATACCGTCGTGGCGTTGACGGAGCTCGGGACGCTCGCCGCCAATGTTGTCGCCCGCGCCATCGCCCGGGGCGTCTATGACGCTCAGTCATGGCCCGGCGCG
>JBAQHW010000039.1:0-18221 GCA_049288525.1 Xanthobacteraceae bacterium | reverse complement strand
TGGGATAGGGATCGACGGCGATGAAATTACAGGTGCCGCAACGGACATGGCGGAAGCCGTATTTCGCGAAGGCGTCAATCAGAGGCCCGGCGCCGCATGCCGGGCAGCAATCGTGCCGCGGCCATTTCTCGGGATAGCCGCCTTCCGCGATGCAAATCTGTTCGATTTCACCCCGCAGCGTCGTTTTGCCGGAGCCGACTAAAGCAGGTCCACTCGGCTTTTTCGCCGGGGCATTCTTTCTCTCAGGCTCGCCGGTGTGGGTTATCGCCGGGTTAAGCACAATCGGGGCGCCTAAATCCATCCCGGCATCGTCCACGCTGAACGGGTAATAGAAGTGCCGATACTCGTAGAACTCCCAAATTCCCGGTTCGTTGGGCAAAAGGCCGAGCGACAGAATGTACTCGCCTTTTCGAAATGGAACGTAGCCGAAGGCGAGGGTGAGGGCGCCTCTGGACGCCGCACGATGCCGGTCTGGCGCTTGGTCATAAGTCTCACGCGTCTCGTACGGCCGTATGTTCTGGGTGAAGAACTGCGCCACCGGCGAAAGATCGTATTTATTGTTCACCGCCAGCGCGATCCCGAGCGTGGCTTTCGGCAGCGGTCCCTCGACACGGTAATGTACTTTCAGGGTAAATGGCTTCAGAAGCGTGAGGCGGGCCGTGCGTTGATCGCGATCATCGAAAAGCTCGACGTGGTCGATAAGGACCGGGCCACGGCGGAAGACCTGACGGCCGATCTCGGCGCCCTGCTGGAAGATGTTTCCCAGCGCGGCACCTGTGATCTCTGCTCCCACGCATGCACGTGCAGCCTCGGACTCCGGAGCTTGCGCCGGCGAAGCGGTAACGACCAACTTCGGAGACGTTTCGTACGGCACCGTCGCACCGACGGCGGCGTGTGCCGCCGGCGCTGACCCGCTCACGCCCGGCAAGTCCGGCGCGAGCCGCTGGCCGGTGGCAAGATCGTCGTCAACCGTCTCGATCCAACTGGCCGTATCCGCGCCCTGATGCGCGGCAAGATCATAGGCCTGGACGACCTGCATTGCCGAACCGACTATGCGGACGGCGCCGTTATCCATCCACATCACGCGACGGCATAATTGCGCCAGGAGACCAGTGCCGTGGGAAACCATCAACACCGTACGACCACCCGAGCAAAGCTGGCGGATGCGGCGAAGGCATTTCTGCACGAACATGGCGTCGCCGGCGGCAAGGGCCTCGTCGATAATGAGGATGTCGGGATCCACCGCGGTGGCGATGGAAAATGCAAGGCGGGAATGCATGCCGCTGGAATAGGACTTCACTGGCCGCTCAATGAACTCGCCGAGCCCACTGAATTCGATGATACTATCGATCTTGCTATCGGTCTCCGCCTTGTTCATGCCGTAGAGGAGACTGCTCAAATAGATGTTCTCGCGCCCGGAATACTCAGGGTTGAACCCAAGGCCCAACTCAAGAATGGGCGTAACCCTCCCAGCGATATCGACCTGTCCCGCGGTCGCGTCCAACACGCCGGCAATAATCTTCAGCAGTGTCGATTTGCCGGCGCCGTTGGCTCCGATGATGCCAAACACTTCGCCGCGCGGCACTTCAAAGCTCACTCGGTCGAGCGCGCGAAACACCTGATGGCGCGGGCGGCGGGTCAACACCTCCAGCGCAATATCAAGCGGTCTCTGATAGACCTCGTACTCTTTGACGAGATCGGTGACGCGGATTGCGACGCCACTCATTGCAAATGCACCTTCATAGCACGCTGGCGAAATGGTGCCGCAACCGAACGAACACGTACGAGCCCGCGGTCATCGTGGCAACGGACATGACCGCCATCACGAGCCATGCGGCGGGATGGCGAATAGCCCCGAAATAGAGCAAATCTTGATAACACCAAATCAGCGAACTGAAGGGATTGAGGGCGAGGATGATCCGCAATTGCCCCGGCACCATGCTCGGCAGGTACATGATCGGGATCAGATAGATGTTGATGGTCACGAAAACCCGCACCAGTTCGGGAACGTCCCGAAAATACGGCGTAGTGGAAGCGAGCAGCAGCGCCAGCCCCCAGAGCAGGCACAAGTGAAAGAAAACCAGGACCGGCAGCAACAGGAAAGTCGCCGGAATCGTATGTCGCGCGACGACGATATAAATCAGCACAACCAAAAACAGAACGGATTGCACGGCCACCGATGAGCCAAGCGTCTTTGCAACAAGCACCTCGATCGGGAACATTACTTTTTTCACGATCGAGACATTGGCGATGAGGGCTTGGGAGGCTCGCGCGAGAACATCCTGCGTCAGCAACCATGGAACCAGTCCGGAAAAAAGATAGACGAGATAATCGCTCGGTCCACGGCCGGCGATCCGAACCTTGAAGACGATAGTAAACAGAAACGCATAGACCGAGAATTGCAGCAGGGGATGAACCACTAGCCAAATGACGCCCGCCATCTGACCTGCGTGGAGATCCGTGAGCTCGCGGCGAACCATCTCGATCAGAAGAGAACGATGACGTAGCAACGAGCGCAGGAGCCGAACCACTCCAAAGCCGCTCTGCGCCGCGGCAGCGCCTCGTTTGATCAACTTGGGTTCAGCGGTAATATCGACCATGGAATCCGCTCTTTGAGAGGCTGCGTAGGGAATCCGAATTGTCAGCTTCGAAATCGGCCACTCGGCTGCGAGTATAGGGCATTAATTGCCTATCGGGAGGGACCGGCAACTGGCGCGTTGCATGATTACCGATTGCCACGCCGTCTACTCCGACAATCCTGAATGTTTTCGAGCAGTCTGGAAGCAGGATACTGCCAAAGCAGCATAACCGCCGTAATCCAGTTGCTTTTCGTGCAATAGGAAGGCAAAACCATGAACTCCACTTTCCCCATGGGCGGCGGTTGCGGCAAAGGCCGCTCGCAGACCCCTTCCGTGCAAGCCGAGGGCAACAAGTCTCCGCGACAACTCGTTGGGGGCCGATGCCGATAAGGCCGCACCTTGCCGAAGCTATTCCCACCAGCCGGCAAATGCGTGCTGGCAGCGAAAGGATGAATGTCGGTGAAGCCACCAAAGGATCCAAACTTCTCTTTATGGATCAAGGAGCGATCTGACGGCTAACTTGCCGTCACATACTCCGGCAGGTCCTCGTGATTAACGGGGAAAGACCAGCACTCCGAGAACGCGGCCACCGCTGAGGGAGTCGCCACATGCCCCCGGAGCGCGATCTTGATGCTAACGCCCGATCACCGCCAAATTTTCGGCAGGCTACCGCAGTCCGGGTGAATCAGTCCCCGGTTGAGCGGCGCTCTCCGCCCTGTTGGCCGCTCAGGCCGCGGCGACGGCGTCGGCGCTCAGCAGCAGACACAATCGAGCTTCCCTTCCCGGAAGAACCTAAAGGAAGAGGTGACATGCTCGATCGAGAGGCGGGATTTTTCGAGGGAGTCCAGAGGCGTCAGGTAGTAGGCGTAGCGCCGGCACTGCGCTTGAGTCACCGCCACCAGACCTTTCCGAATGCAACAATTGAAATAGGCGTGAACGAGGCCGAGCGCGACGACGGGCTCGGTCGCCAGACGCCGTAGCGATTTGGAACCGCCCAGTCCGACGGACCGGGTCAGCACCAGTACCAACCATCCGTCCTTGCCACGTTCTGTCGGAAGCGCCACGCCACCCTCTCCAACGGCACGGCTTTTATAATGTTCAGTACGTGAACGTCAAGCCATTCCCCGAGAGGGTAGTAGTACAGTTTAAGCTACGCCAACTTTTGTGGGATCTGCTCATCAAGGATCCCTCGGCAAACTGCTTCCTTTCGTGATTGTCGCTGGGACCCCGTATAGTCGTGCCTCTGCTGGAACATCTTTGTTCACGAATGCCATTGCTCCGATTATGGCTCGATTACCGATGGCCACGCCCATCTGGATCAGTGCATTAAGGCCGATATACACGCCGGAGCCAATCTTCGTAGATTTGCGCTCCGGCCGCTTGGCAAGACTATGCCGCAATACCCAGTGGCAGGCCTAGTGGCCCTTTGCTTCGGCATCATAAATCGCCTGTAAGTACCGTCCATAGCCTGATTTATCATGCGCCTTAGCGGCCGTCCGCAGTTGCTCCGCCGATATGAAGCTGCTGCGAAAAGCGATCTCCTCCGGGCAGGCGATCCGTAACCCTTGACGTTGCTCAATGATTTGCACGAAGTGAGATGCCTCAATCAGCGAGGCATGCGTGCCCGTATCGAGCCACGCATAACCCCGCCCCAGCACTTCGACGTGGAGAAGTCCGCGTTCCATATAGGCACGATTAACGTCGGTGATCTCGATCTCGCCGCGCGCCGAAGGTTTAACTGCAGCCGCAATTTCGACGACCGCATTGTCGTAAAAGTAGAGACCGGTCACGGCGAGTTGCGACTTGGGCTTCAGCGGTTTCTCCTCGATCGACACTGCCTTGCCGCGCGAATCCATCTCGATGACGCCATAACGCTCGGGATCCGAAACGGTGTAGGCAAACACGGTCGCACCGCTATAGCGCGCTGCTGCTTTGGTCATCAATTCCGGCAAGCCGTGGCCGTAGAAGATGTTATCACCAAGAACGAGCGCCACTTTGTCGGAACCGATGAACGCTCGGCCGACGATGAATGCATCGGCCAATCCGCGGGGCTGTGGTTGAACAGCGTAGGTGAGCGACAATCCGAACTGGGAGCCGTCCTGCAGCAGCGCACGGAACAACGCCTGGTCTTGCGGCGTGGTGATGATCAGTATCTCCCGAATGCCGGCAAGCATCAGCGTCGAGAGCGGATAATAGATCATCGGTTTATCATACACTGGGAGCAGTTGCTTTGACAGCACCAGCGTGACCGGGTGAAGCCTTGTTCCCGCCCCTCCCGCGAGAATGATGCCTTTCATGTTTCCACCTGCCGGTTCCAAATCTTGGCCTAGCGCCAGCTCCCTCAGAACTTTGCGCCCAGCCGCTCGCCACGATAGACATTGGCACGGATAGGTTCCCACCAATGCCGATTGTTCAGATACCATTCGACAGTCTTGCGCAGTCCACTCTCGAACGTCTCTTGCGGTTGCCATCCCAGTTCGCGACTGATCTTCGTCGCGTCCATGGCGTAGCGCAGATCGTGGCCAGGACGATCGCCGACAAAAGTGATCAGCCGCTCGCGTGATCCCGTCGAATCGGGCGCAAACTCGTCGATCAGCGCGCAGATTGCGCGAACGACAGCAATGTTCGATCGCTCGCTGTTGCCGCCAACATTGTAGCTTTCGCCGTTACGGCCGCCCTCCACGATCGACAATAGTGCGCGCGCGTGATCCTCGACATAAAGCCAGTCCCGTACGTTCTCGCCCTTGCCGTAGACCGGCAGATGCTTCCTTTCCAGCGCATTGAGAATGGTCAGAGGAATGAGCTTCTCAGGAAAGTGATAGGGCCCGTAATTGTTTGAACAATTGGAAAGAACTACAGGTAGCCCGTACGTATGATGCCAAGCGCGCACAAGATGATCAGAAGCCGCCTTGGATGCCGAATATGGCGAAGTGGGTCGGTACGGTGTCTCCTCGTCAAACGAACCCTTCATCCCCAGCGATCCAAACACTTCGTCAGTCGAGATGTGATGGAAGCGGAAATGCTCGGCTTTGCGCGTGGGAAGCTCACGCCAATAGCCCAAGACCTGTTGTAGCAGCACAAAAGTACCGACGATATTAGTCTGGACGAATTCCCCTGGTCCATCGATCGACCGGTCGACGTGGCTTTCGGCCGCAAGATGCATGACGACGTCCGGCTGTATACCCTGAAAGACATCGCGTATAGACGAGGCGTCTGCAATGTCGGCACGGACGAACTTGAAACGGTGATGATCCCTGACGGGCAACAGCGAAGCGAGACTACCCGCGTAAGTCAATTTGTCAACGACGGCGGCCTCATAATCCGTGTTGGCAATCAGATGCCGCACAACGGCTGAACCGATAAAGCCTGCTCCGCCGGTCACAAGAAAGCGCTTTGTCATTCGCCCTCTCACAGCCGGATCGGCAGTTCACCAAGCATAGCAATCGTCACTAACAAGGGTTTTGCCGCGATTACGAGCATAACATCTGGTGATGCGCTCGCGAGCGCGGTCTAGCACTCCGAATCTGTCGCCGCAACGGTCGTATGAAACTTACCGCGGATACTAGACGTCCGCGCGAATGTCACCCTATATTGCTAACCTACATCGAAACCAAGCGGGCAATTCTCCAATGCCTGGCGTCGCCATCCTGCTCTGCACATTCAACGGCGCCAAGTTCCTGCCCGCTCAACTCGCGTCCTACGAAGATCAGAAATTGTCCAACTGGCGCGTATTTGCTTCCGACGACGGATCGACGGACGGGACCCTGACTCTCCTGTCGAACTATCAGAGCAACCTCGGCGAGGATCGCGTTGATATTCGCAATGGTCCGCGGAAAGGCTTTGTTGCCAATTTTTTGAGCCTCGTCTGCAACCAGTCGATAACGGCGGACTACTACGCCTATTCCGATCAGGACGACGTCTGGAATTCCGAAAAACTATTGTGTGCAGTCGATTGGCTGCAACAGCAGCCTGACGGCGTGCCAGCTATGTATTGCGGACGCACCCGGCTGATCGATGACCACGGACGCGTATGCGGCTTCTCACCCCTATTTCGCCAAAAACCCGGATTTCGCAATGCGCTGGTACAAAGCATCGCTGGAGGAAACACTATTGTATTCAACAATGCGGCACGGGAATTGCTCATATACTGCGGGCCCTCAGTGCAAGTGCCGTCTCACGATTGGTGGACTTATTTGTTGACCGGCGCCGTCGGCGGGAACGTCTTCTACGATCCCGTGCCGCAAGTCGGCTATCGCGTGCACTCCGACAATGTGGTTGGGTCGAACGTTGGCTGGATCAATCGCATACGCAGAATTCGCACGCTCGCAACCGGTGGCTTAATGCGATGGACCGATCTCAATGTTGCGGCGTTGAAGCCCTTTAGATTGCGGATGACATCGCATAATCGCGCGGTGTTTGATTTGTTTATCGAGTCGCGACAACGCGGCTTTATCGGGCGCCCATTCGGCTTTCTCGGGACTGGCGTGTACCGTCAAACTACGCTCGGGAATCTGGGACTAGCGCTCGCAATACTGGCCAGGAAGATTTAGCGGCGTATTCATCCCCAGCCTAGAGGACGGGCGACGCTCGCGACCCGATTGCTCTTGCGGGGACAATGAAGCGCTTCGTCGCGTATTCAGCGATATACGAACGGACTTTCGAAATCGGCAAACCGAGGCAGCGCAGCATCCTTTTTAGAGATTGCAACCTGCCGGGCCTCTACCGGCCAATCGATTCCTAGATCAGGGTCATTCCAGAGCAGGCCGGCTTCGCATTCGGGTGCGTAATAGTCGTCTACCTTATAGGCGACTTGTGTGTTGGGTTCGAGCGTGCAGAACGCATGAGCAACGCCTCGCGGAACAAAAAGCTGGTTGCCTTGCTCAGCCGTTAAAGTCGCGGCACACCACCGGCCAAAGCTGGGCGAACTCCGTCTCAAATCGACCGCCACATCGAAAACTGAACCGACGAGCACCCGAACAAGTTTCGCTTGCGAATGAGGCGGTACCTGGAAGTGCAAACCTCGGATTGTCCCCGGGCGAATCGAAAGTGATTGGTTATCCTGAACAAAATTACACCTGATCCCTGCCTGCGCGAAATCCATTTGGTTAAATGTCTCAACGAAATATCCTCTAGTGTCATCGAATTTGCGAGTTTGCACCAAAGTCACACTTGGAATAGCAAGAGATTCAAAGGTAAAATTTTCCATCGTATTTGTTTGTTTCAGGCCACTACAAAATCAATATATGTGGTTTTTATGTTGCTCGTCCTTAAGCAACGTAGCAATCACTTCGCGAGCGCGGTCGCGCCAATCTTTGGCTTTAACGCCAAAGACGGTGGCGAAATGTGCCGAAGCAAGTTCAGAATTTAACGGTCGACGCGCCGCCGTCGGATATTCGGAAGTCGAGATGGGAATGACCGGCGGTCGCTTGTGGGTCATCCCCACCTGTGCATTCACGATTTCGCTGGCAAAGCCGTGCCATGTTGTTACCCCCTGCCCGGCAAAATGGTAAGTGCCCCAAACTGGTTCGCGCGCCATCAGGACGGGTGCGATCGCAAGGATCGCATCGGCGATGTCCGAGGTCCCGGTCGGGCAGCCATGCTGATCGGCAACCACGCGAAGTTCATCGCGCTCCTTTATAAGACGAAGGATCGTCTTTAAGAAATTTGTACCGTAAGCACCATAGACCCATGACGTTCGCATAATGAGATGGTGCTCGAGCTGCGCACGGACGGCGCTCTCACCTTTTGCCTTGGAATGCCCATAGACGCCAAGGGGAGAAATTGGATCGGTTTCGACGTAGGCTCCAGTTTTCGTACCATCGAACACATAATCAGTCGACAGATGCAAAAGAGGAATCCCTTGCTTCGCACAGACGCTGGCGAGAATATGGGGGCCGAGCGCATTGACACGAAAAGCTTCGTCCGCCTCGCTTTCGGCCTTATCAACCCTGGTGTAGGCGGCCGCGTTGACAACTAGACCCGGAGCCGTGCCTGCCATTAGTCGCATGACGATGCCCGTGTTTGTAACGTCTCCCTCGTCCCGCCCAATCAAGCGCATCGGAATCTCGCGCAGTTCCGCACATTTCGCCAGTTCTCGGCCGAGCTGCCCTTCCGCGCCGAACACTAGGATCTTCGCCATTCAGATGCGCATCCCCAGCCTTTCGCCGCGGTAGATGTACATCCGGACAGGCTCCCACCATTCGACGATTTAGTCAGCAATCAATCTACTATGTTGCGCCGAGCACTCTTGCACTCTTTCTATGGCTCACAGTTATCATCGACATTGTAACTCTCGTCATCCCAGCCTGCCGCCGAGCAATCAACAGTTAGGTTCGGAATTGATCTTCAAACAAGGCTAGTCCCGTATAATGTGGCCCATAGCTGTTTATAGAGCACAACAGTGACGCTGTGTATCACAACCCGGCCTTACTGCTGTATCATCGACCGCCGGCCGCAAGCCGCTGTGTCACGCCACTGCCGGGGACCCGGGCCGAAGATTGTGACGTACCCTTTTCGAGCTGGCAATTTTGGTTTCTCCACTTCACAGTTCCCCCAAGTACACCAACGCCGAAAACGTAGAGCCACCCGTTGCTGAAATCAAATAAGTGGGAATGTACGGCAGAGGAAATTACGTTTTCGACAACCACAACCGCTCCGATCCATGCGGTTACGCTACCTCCACGAAACAAGAGCAAATGCGCGATCCACATTGCCCAAAGAAGCCCGGCACCCACAAGACCTATCTGGATGGCAACCGCAAACGTCTGATTGTGGGGGTTCACAGTAGCGACCCCCCTCGCGCCTGTCTGCCCGGCAGTGATAAGACGAAATTCTTTGGCTATTGATCCAGTGCCGTAACCGAAGATAGGCGCCGATGATATGATTGCTGCTGATTCTTCGAGGAAGACTTCATGGAGCGAAGTCGGAGAAATCGTATCCGCAGCTTGGAAGCTTCGGGCGTCTGCAACGGATTGCTCTAGGCGACTACGCAGACTTGGCGACCCGACCCAATAAATCGAGCCAACTATCGCGCCGACGACGCATGCTCCTGCGGTACCTTTCCAGCCTGCCAATCGCCAACCCAGCATCAAAAGAAGAACAGGAGCTACTGCCAAAGACGCCCGACTGATGGTTGAAAAGGCGAAATTGAGCAGGAACAGACAACCAAGCGAAACAATGATCCAATTCACAAGCGCACCGGACCGTTTGGACCGCTTGAAGAGACCCAACGCACCAAATCCGCAAACGAGGAATTCGGAGCTTTGAAATATATAGTCGTGAACCGGAACGCCGTTATAAATTCCTCTCCACACTAAGCCCGGAGCGAGGACTAGTATGAAGGACGCCACCAATAGCAGACTCGATGAGATGAGAAATGCAAAGGCAACCCGTATACCGTGTCCGGAGAAACGGAACTGAGCGAACAACAAGGGGATGCACAAGAGTCGATTAAAACTCCCAAGGCCAGCAAAGCGGGAGTACCAATCCACATGAGACCAAAAGATGCCTATGGCAGCGAGGCACCATAGAAGAACTGGAATTCCGCCGGCAGGCGTGAGGATTTCGCGTCTTATCGCTATTGGACGCAAGGTGGGTAATAACGTTATTAGCCATGCCGCGATGCAAATGCCAGCGATCGATGTAGACCATGGCAAAGCAGCTGCGACCGCAATAACAAGCCACTCAGCCAAGTCTGCGAAGAAGGTACGATCGAGGCGACCGGATGTAACCGACATTAGCATCGATGAATCGTCAATGTTGAAGAAGACAGCACCATCCGTGATATTGTGTAAATAGGCAATGTTGTCACCGGGAGGGCCAATCAGAGGTCCCCAATAACGCAGTACATGTATACCGACCTCATTGATAAAGCGCCGATAGGTTCATGGGCATGGGGCATCCTGGTTCCCGCTGTCTCCGCTCTGCTCTGCGCCGGCTTGATCGCGCTCCTGCGGCCGCTATTCGCGCGCTACGCCTTGGCACGGCCGAATGCCCGGTCGTCGCACACTGTGCCGACCCAGCAGGGTGGCGGTATTCCCGTGATTGTAGCGACGATCATTGTCTCTTACGGGGCGCTGCAATTCGCCCCATTCGGCGCGACAGCAATCACGCTGCAACTCCCGATCGTCTGCATCGCCATGCTTTTGATCGCCTGCGTCGGCGTGCTGGCTGATATTCATCCGGCGAATTTCATCCCACGCTTATTGCTGCAGACGCTCGCGGTCGCCGCGGTGATCTTCGTGATGCCGCCACAGTTGCGCGTCCTTCCGGTCGTGCCGTTGCCCCTCGAGCGCGCTGCCCTAGTGGTCGGCGGGCTGTGGTTCGTCAATCTCGTCAATTTCATGGATGGCCTCGACTGGATGATGGTCGCCGAGACCGTGCCCATTAGCTCGGCGCTGGCGGTCATCGGTTGGCTCGGCATGCTGCCGCCGGCAGCCCTTGTCCTCAGTCTTGCGCTGTGCGGCGCCATGATCGGCTTTGCTTTTTTCAACCGCCCAGTTGCAAGACTCTTTCTTGGCGACGTCGGCAGCCTGCCCGTCGGGCTCCTCCTCGGCTGGCTCCTCGTTTTGCTGGCCGGAAATGGCGGCTGCGTGGCGGCAATTCTACTGCCCCTTTATTATCTTGCCGATTCATCCATCACGCTAGTCCGACGTGCAATCAAGGGCGAAAAGATATGGCACGCGCACCGCTCGCATTTCTACCAGCGCGCCATCGACCGCGGCTTTTCAGTGCTCGACGTCGTAGCACGAGTCTTTGCTGTCAACCTCGTGCTAGCAGCCCTCGCGTTGGCGACCGTATTATTTCCCTCCCTTCTAACCAGTATTGCAGCGCTTTTCTGTGGCGTCGCACTGGTGAGCTGGCTGCTTGCTGCCTTCGCGCGTAGCAAGCGGTAGGCATTTATCTTCAGCTATTTCGTTCCCCCCAAGGTCGGGGCTAGAGCGGTATTGTGGCGCAACGCCACAAGCGCACAAAACATTTGGCGAATATTTTATAAACAGTCGGGAGAACGACACTGTTTTCTCACCAACTTTTCCGATCGGCTCACATGGCCGTAATCCGAACCGTGACGACGCTGCGGCACAAGCATTCCGAAATCCTCGCCCGATTGAGAACTACAGCGGCTGGCGCGAGCCGAAGCCGACCCGGCTGCGATCAATGCCGCCATTTCGAGGCCAGCGGCGATCTCAGAGGCTTCCCCGGCCTACGTCGATATTCACCCCCTGTTCAAGCGCGGCGAGGCCGTGGCGATCTACAAACAGGCGTCGGCCGATGGCCCATTGGATACCCGCCAGCTTTGCGCGCGCGGCCATCAAAGCCAGGGGCCTCAATCCCGGAGATAAGGTGTTGGCCAAATCCATCGCATGTAAGTTGATCCATGCCTTGCAGCTCCAGGTGAAGCAGGGCAAGCTGACCGCGAAGGGCCGATACAAGGCGGCGCGGATTTTGGAATTGCCGTCGTAGAAAACACTGGTTTGAATGCCACAAGACCGAGAAGATTAACAGGTCATTAACCATATAAGCCGAGAGTGATTTCCACGTTGAGTCGGTGTGTGCGTCCTTCGCCACGAAATGCAAATCCGGTCAGCGCAGATGCATATTACCTCAGGATGCATGTTGATTTGTTTTGTGATTGTTGCTCAGGCCATGGGGGCCTATCTGTTCGTAAGGTTTGAAGACAGGCTGCGCATCTATTAACTACGAAACCTTATGGCATTGCCAGTAGCTTCCAAATTCACGGACGGTTTGCTGGCGAGCGTCAGCTTGCCAAAACCACCAGTTCGCCGTTCGACATGGGGCGGTTATCCTGGCGCTATCAACCCTGAGAAATCACTGGTCGCGACCCTCGATCCGGAAGCCCTGGCCGGCCGCGCATGATCGTTTCGCTATGCGCCACTGTCGAGCGGGCTCGATATCGTGCACAAAACCTCAGGCCAGCACGAGATCGCCACCGTTCAGACCACCGCGATCGATCACACCGCCGGCGTCGTCAACTTGACCACATGCTGGCCTACTCTTCCGCGGAATGGATTGCCTCGGATTGGCCGGTTTGCGCCCCAGCCTATACGGCAACCCCCACAAAATGGGCGCGGCCCTCACCTACGCGCGCCGCTACGCCTTGTTCACATTAGTCGGAATCGCCGGGGAGGATGATCTCGATGCCCCTGACCTCGACCATCCAGGCCCTGCGATCCTACACAACGAGAATCTTCGGCCAACAAGAAGGGCAATGGCCGGTTCAGCGGCACCCGATCACAGACGAAAGCGAAAATCACAGTGAGGCGCGCTACCAAGGACGGCTCAGCTCTCTTAAGCTCCATGTGGGAGGCGAGCGGGTCGCTGACGCTATGCGAGAAAATGCCCACTGAATTGCAGACCATCGCTTCTCCGATGCGGCGGCGGCCTGGGCCCACGATAAATTGTCCGTCAAGAATAGGCTGACGGCAGCCGACGCGCAGCGCGTGGAAGATGCTTTCGCGGACAAGCTGGCCAGCCTTCAGGGTCATGAGAGCGAAACAGCTGACCCGATCGCTTCGATTTCGCTGTGTTATTTGCTTCTGCAAAATCAAGCTAAATCGCTGTTTTCTCTCTCGATGATTGGCCGTTGCGCGCAATCGAGCTGGCCTGTTTTCTTGGAGAATCTCCCTGTTTCCGGGAAAAAACAGGTCATGCTCAATCTTCTCCCACCATTTTGTTCGCCTGCCTCCCAATCGCCAATTGTGGCCGCAGCCGGGACGGTCCTGGCGCGATTTGGGTGGACCCTCGCAAGTACACTTTCTATCAATGTCGGGATCTTGCCACCCCCCCCGCTGGAACCAATTGACTGTGCGCCAGAAGGAGCTACGCCGCCTCATGGCGAGACCCAGTGAAGGTGCCGCGGGGAGCGTCATCGGACTTTTTGCATCTCGTGCCGATTATGATTCTGTGCAGGAAAAACTGGTGTAGCGAAAGGCAGCGGACGAGAAATACAGTCTACCCTTCGCGCCCCGACTAGAGCGCCAAACTATTAAATGAAGAAGCATTACGCGGGCGGCGTTCACTCCACCGAGGCCGGCGATCGATTGCGTTGGTCGAAGCGGCGCTCGAAGACGTGCTCGGCAATGCGGTTCTTCAACATCTCGATTGAGCCACCGGCAATCATCCAGCCCCGGGTGCGGCGCATGCAATATTCGACCAAAGTCTCACGGCTGTAGCCCAGAGCCCCCATGATTTGTACCGCCTCACTCGCGGCTTCGAAGCCGGCCTGATTGCAGGCCGCTTTGGCGATCGCGGTTTCGTAAGCCGAAGGCAAGCCGCGATCGGCATTGACTGCGGCGCGATATAACAGAAGCTGCGCACCGTCGAGTTTGACCGCCATGTCGGCGAATTTCCATTGCAGGCCCTGAAATTCGCACAGCGGCCGGTCGAACTGCCGGCGCTTGGCCGCATAATCGCGCGCGGCATTGAAGGCATAGCGGCCATAGGCCAGCGAGCGCGCGGTGTTGCCGAGCCGCTCGACATTGAAGCCAGCCATTTGCTTCTTGAACCCTCCGGGACCGAGCAGCAGGTTCCCCGCCGGAACGCGGCAATCATTGAAATGCAACTCGCACCATTCCTCACCGCTCATGAAGGCAGAAGGCGCGCCGATCGTGAACCCCGGCGTGCCGCGCTCTACGATTATCGAGCCAATGCCGGAAAGACCCGGGCTGTAGCGTACGTAAACGAGAAAAATCTGCGCGTCGGGGCTGAACGTCGAAAACACCTTACTGCCGTTGATGACATAGTCGGCGCCGTCCGACCGCGCGCTGGTCTTTAGATCGGTCAGCGCCGAACCGGCGTCTGGTTCGGTCATGCCGAGTGACATCACCATGCGGCCGGCGAGCAATTCGCCGAGCCAGCAGGCCTTTTGCGTTTGCGTACCGTATTCGGCAAAAGTCCGGATTGGACCGAAATTGCCGAACTGCACGACGTCAGCGCTGCGCGGGCACACCGCAGCAATCTGCTCAATGGCAATCACGGCATCGAGCAGACTGCCACCCTGGCCGCCGTCGCTCAGCGGCAGTGTTATGCCCATAAGTCCCTGTTTGGCCATTAGCTGCGCCACGTCGAAGGGAAAGCCAGGATCATGGGCCCGCTTGAGCGCCCCCGCTGCGAGATGCGCGAGTGCAAACCGGCGCACCTGTTCAACGAACTGGCTTTGCTCCGCCGTGAATTCGAAATTCATGATTGGCCCTCATCAGCCTCGCCGACACTCACTGCGGATTCTGTCCTGCCTTTTTGATGATAGCCGACCACTTCGTTTCCTCGCTGGCAATGTCTGCCGTGTAAGCCTCGGGCGTACTCGGCCGGACTATTTCTCCATCGGCGGTAAGCTTGGCTTTGACGGCCGGGTCTGCGAGCGCCGCGTTAAGCGCCCAATTAAGCTTGGTCACGATGTCGGCCGGCGTACCACCGGGCGCGACGAGGCCGTAATGAAGCTCGGCGACGTAGCCGGGGACGCCCGCTTCGCCAACGGTGGGCAAATCGGGAAACAGCGGCGAGCGGTTCCTCCCGGTGACCGCAAGAGCCCGCAATCTGCCTTGCCGCACTAGGCCGACCACACTTGCCGTTGGACAAAACATCAACGAAATCTGTCCGCCCATGAGATCGGTGATTGCCGGTGCAACACCTTTGTACGGTATCGCGTTGAGCTTGATGCCGGCCATTTCGGCAAACAGCTCGGCCGAAAGATGGGTGCTCGTACCGGTACCAGTGGACGCGAAATTGAGCCCTTCGGGTTTGCTCTTGGCCAGCGCGATGAGCTCCGCGATTGAATGTGCCGGCGTCGACGGAGTAACCACGACGAGATTGGGACTCGAGCCAATTAAGCCGACGGCGGCAAAATCTTTCCGTGGATCGTAATCGGCGTCTGGATAAAGCGATGGATTGATGGCGAGCGAGCTTGTGGCGATGAGTATAGTGTAGCCGTCCGGAGCGCTTCTCGCCACGTCGCGGGTCCCGATGGTGCTGCCGGCACCACCGCGGTTCTCGATGACGAAGGGCTCTCCAAGTTCAACGCTCATCTCGCCAGCGACAAGCCGCGCAATCACGTCATTGCCCCCGCCGGGTGGGTAGGGAACCACCAGCGTAATCGGTCGTGACGGGTAGCCGGCTGCAAGGGAAACGGCCATCGACAGCAGCACAACCGTCGCGGCCATGGAACCCAGACGCGTAATTCGCGTGATCTGACTCTGGGCGACGGCGAATCGACTACTCATGGGCGCGGCGTCACATTTTGGCTCGTATCGCGTTGCACTAGTGGTCCGATTCTAACATTCGCACCCCTTTCCGGCATGCCATTATGCGAATGTTAGAATCAAAGGACCACTAGCAAATGTCAGTCCTAGTGGAGCTTTTGGATTTGACATTCGCTTCACGAGTTTGCGGCTGGGTGGGAAGCGAATGTCAAATCCGCTCCACTAGCATTCATCCGGGCATGACTGTTTTAGTGAGGGACTATGAGCGGCACCGTTGCGATGCTGGTCGGCATCGATCGTTTCTGCGGGGAGTTTGCCACCGCGTTGCACAATTCCGAACCGCAAATATACGCCACTTTGGCAGTGCTGCTGGTGCTTGGCGCGCTGCTGTTTCCGCCCAAGAACGACCCCGACCAAGTCTGATTTAGGCCTGGAGGAGACGAACCGCGGAACCGCTACGAGAGCTCCGGGTTTAACTCCACAATGGATTCGTGGAGTTGAACAAATGCTGAGCCTCGTCATCACCCTGCTTATCGTCGCGCTAATTGCCGGAATCCTCGGCTTCGGCGGAATTGCTGGAGCCGCGGTCGGAATCGCCAAGATCGTATTTTTCGTTGCCCTCGTGCTGTTCGTCATCTCGCTGTTGTCGACGGGCTTGCGCGGCGGCTTTGGCCGTCGTCTCTAGCGGCCAAGTGGTCGCGCGAGATTACTTCGGCTGCAGCCCTGCCGCTTCGATCACGGCCGCCCATTTGGTGTCCTCGTGGTTGATGGCTGCGGCCTGACGCTCCGGCGGTCCCGCTTCCGGTTCGCCGCCCTCATTGATGATGCGCTTGCGCACGTCGGCATCGGCCAGCGCATCGTTTAAAGCCTTGTTCAATTTTTCCACGATCGGCTGTGGCGTGCCACCGGGCGCCAACAGGCCGTAGGTCAAGGTGGCGTCGAAACCAGGTAGACCGGATTCTGCAAGGGTCGGCAAATTGGGCATGAGCGTGGAATGCCTGGTGGAGGTGACCGCCAACGCCCGAATAAAGCCGCCGTCAAGCGCGGCTCGCGATACTGGAATGGGATTGAAGCCGACTTTGACGAAGCCACCCATCATGTCGGTGATCAGCGGATTCGATCCCTTTTCGATGATCTGCTCCACCTTCACGCCGGCTTGTTGCGCGAATAGGACCGAGGCGAGATAGTTCACGGTTCCGGCGCCGGGCGTGCCCACCTGATAGGGCTCTTTGGCGTTCTTCATCAGCGTAATCAGCTCGCCGACGCTGCGGGCCGGAACGTCTTTGTAAACGAGCAGAAGCGCCGGCGCCGACGCGATCAATCCGATCGGTGCAAAATCCTTGCGCGGATTGTAACCGACATCTTTGTAAAGATGCGGGCCGGTCGCAAGCGTCGAGGTGTAGCCAAGGATGAGCGTGTAACCGTCCGGGGCGGCGTGTGCGACTTCGCGGGTTCCGACCGTGCCGCTGCCGCCGGCGTTGCGGTTTTCCACCACGATGCGCTGGCCCAGAGTGACGCTCATCTTGTCGGACACCGCCCGCGCCATGATGTCGTTGGTGCCGCCCGGCGGCAACGGAATGACGAGGATGATCGGCCGGTTCGGATAATCGCCGGCGGCCTTTAGCCCTTCGGCGCCGCCGGCAACAATTGCTACGAGTGCGACAAGGACGGTGGTCAGCCTTAGCAAGATTTCCTCCCGTTTCAGCCATGTACTTTTTGTTCCGGCGGCTCCTGCGGCCGCCGATAGGGCCCGAGCCTACGCTTGCGGCCATCCTGTTGTCATGCACGCCAGCCGCGGTCAGCAGCGCTCCATCGATGCGTGATCGACGCTAGCGGTCAGATGTGCGACGAGAGTCTGCTGCGCCAAAGTTTCGTGCCGGTCGCGATGACGCACCATCGCGTATTCCCGGAGCGGCAGGGCCACCGGGATTGCCTTGAGCGTGCCGTTGGCAATGGCCGAGGCAACGACGTGGCGTGACACGATCGTAGCGCCCGCGCCGGCCTCGATGGCTTCACGTACCGCCTCGTTGCTGGGCAAGACTAGCGAGATCTTGAGATCGTCCAGCGAGAGGCCTTCGCCCGTGGCCAAATCCTCAAGCCCGCGGCGCGTGCCCGAGCCGGCCTCGCGGATTACCCAAGTGATGGCGCGCAAATCGAGGCGACCCGACGCGTCGACCGGCAACGGCGGATGATCCGAGGCGACCACGAGCATCAGCCGGTCGTGATCGATCCGCTGCCGCATCAACGCCGGGTGCTGCGTCGGCCCCTCGACCAAGCCTACACTGGCTTCGCCTTCGACACCGGCGGTCTCGACGTCGTGGGTATTGCGGATCACGACATGAAGACGCGCGCCGGGATTGGCGGTCTGGAAGGCGGCCAGCCGGCGAGGTAGCCAATAGGTCGCAATCGTTAGGCTGGCAGCGATACT
>JBAQHW010000038.1:0-13262 GCA_049288525.1 Xanthobacteraceae bacterium | reverse complement strand
GAAACCGGTCACCCCGGCCTACAAGAAAATCTGGAACGCTATTTTTGCGAAGAAGAAAACGAGGACGAAACCGCGATAACGCGCGCGCCTGTGGCCGATGTCTACAGGACCCCAGAGAGCGACCATGAACCGGACATTGCGGAATTTCGGCTAAGGGCCAGGAAGCGGAAATCAGGCTCGCACGTCAATATATCAAGCGCTAGACCGCCACCTTGGAAAGAAAGTTGTCAACCTCACTCCGCATCTCAACGGTGATCTTTTCCACGGATGCCGATGCGGCAAGAACCCTCTGCGCCGATTGTTGGGTGTCGGTCGTAGCGCCAACGACTTCATTCAACACTGAGACGATCAGCTTTGCACCATCGGCAGCACTTGTCACGTTGTGGGAGATTTCGCCGGTCGCGGCGTTCTGTTCCTGCACCGACATAGCGACGGCGGAAGTATAGTTCTCGATCTCATGCATGCGGTGTGCGATCTGTCCGATCGCCTGCACGGCATTGCCGGTCGAGTTTTGTACCTCCAGAATCTGATTCGATATTTCCTCGGTCGCCTTTGCCGTCTGCACTGCAAGAGACTTCACCTCCGACGCGACCACCGCGAAGCCGCGGCCAGCTTCACCGGCACGCGCCGCCTCGATGGTGGCGTTAAGCGCCAAGAGGTTGGTTTGCTCGGCGATTTTGCGGATTAACCTGATGACATCGCCGATTTTCTGCGCGGCCTGCGCCAATGTGTTGATACCTTGATTGGTCGCCTGGGATTCACCGACCGCGATCCGTACAACTTCGGCAGTCTGGCTTAATCGCTGCCCGATCTCCGCGATTGACTGGGACAATTCTTCGGCGGCAGATGCCGCATTCTCAACATTGGTCGAGGATTCGTTCGACTTCTGCATTGCAATTTCGGCACGTTGCGACGTGTGACCGAAAGCATTGAATAAGCTCGCCGCTGTCGAACCCATTTCGGAGGCGCGATCGGCGACCGCTTGCAGCAGACTTTCGGCGCGCTCGCGGAATGCGCAAATCGCTTTCTCGATTGCGACGTGCCGCTCCTGCTGCTGCTGCATCACGAGGAGCCGCTGCACGTCCTGCCGCCGCTCGGTGATGTCTTCATGGGTGCCGATCCAGCCACCGCCTTTCATCGGATGATTCGTGACCAGCAAAATCCCCGCGTTTTTGGTTTTGACCTCGTGCGTAATGGTGCGCCCCTGCGCAACCGCAGTCAGAAACTCTTTTCGGTATTGAATGGGATCGCGGGAGAACGTCCCCTTGGCGACCCGTTTTGTCAGCACCTCGGACAACGTAAAGCCGGGCTTTACGTCATCCGAAGTGAGGTCATACATCTCAAAATATTGCTTGTTGCATACAACCAGTCGCTCCGAGGCGTCGAACATACACAGCCCTTGCGCCATGCTGTCGATGGCAGTGCGTAACTGGCTGTTTTGTCGGCGCAACTGCCGAATGCGCAGGACATCGCTCAGACCCATCGCAAATAGAGCAACGACGGTCGCAATGACGGCGACTAGAACAGTCGCAGGAATGTCGAGAATGACGGCGGTGACCCAGCCGGTCCCGACAACCTTCAGTACGGCGAAAATCGCTGCAAAATTGGCAAGTCCGACGCACGTGGTCGGCCACCATCCACGCTTCAGCCTAAACGGTTTAAGCATCATCCGTCCCTATGGCCGGCACGCTATTCCTCGGCAGTTTTTTTAAAGTTAATTTCAGGTAAG
Organism: Xanthobacteraceae bacterium; assembly: GCA_049288525.1. Taxonomy (GTDB): domain Bacteria; phylum Pseudomonadota; class Alphaproteobacteria; order Rhizobiales; family Xanthobacteraceae; genus BOG-931. The sequence goes on along the minus strand of JBAQHW010000038.1, from coordinate 11,533 downwards.
CAGATCAATAACGGCCATTATGGCAGGCGAATTCGGCCAAATTGCACGCGCAATTGCGCCTATTTCATCAGAGTCTGGCGAGGAGACGCAGCGGCGCACCCGCCAACACGGCGAACGAACACACATGCATTGTATGTCTCAGAAGGGTCATTAACCGAAGTGCTCTGCCTGACGGCGAGGTCGCATTGCCCTGAGAGCGAACATCGCCCTCCTCTTTTGTCAGTCCGCGCCCTAACCTTCTCCCGGCAGCACCCTGCGGATGCGATCGCGCACCTCGCGGGCCTTCCGCCTCGCTCATGGCGGCGGAGGGCGTCGTCTTATAAGCGATCCGCGCCGGGCGTCAGTTGACCGCCGTCAGCGCCGCGACTTTTTTTGTATGCGCGACCGCGGCGGCCGCACCCGTCGTTTTCGTCAGCAGGTCGAGCATCGCATCGCCATCGTCGCCGACCGGTGTGAGCGCCGAATCCATGTAGTCCGGCGCCTTGGGATCGCGCGCGATCGACATTTTCAAAGCGACCAGCCGGAAGATCATGGCGCCCAATATCGCGTGCTTGTAAACGGCCCGCCAGACGAAGCGCGGCCAGAAAACAAAGCCGCTTTCACGGGGCAGTCCCGGCCGGCGTTCGGAAGGGTGTATCAGCCGGAATAAACCGCTCTGCAGCGGATGCAGGTTTTCGAGCGGAACCATCATCGCAAACGCGACCAGCAATTTAACCAGACTGCCCATCGGTACGCCACTCGCGGCGGCACGGCGCAACAGCGTCGCCATGTGCGCCGGCGTGTAATAAAGCGCCCATGCCTCGCGGTAGATCGCTTGCCATTCCTTTGCGTTCATTCTGGAATGGGCGGTGCAGACGTGCTCGGCATCGTAATTGTTGAGATCGCTTTCCATCGCGACGCCGCCGTTCCACAATGCCTGGTGATCCTCCGAACCGGGCAGCGGCGTGAGCAAAAAGAACTCGATGATGTCGAGCGGCAATTCTTTCTGGATGATGGCGATATCGCGCCGGATGGTTGCAGGCGTGTCGGCGGGAAAGCCCAAAATATAGCCGGCCAGCGTGATGATGCCCTGTGCTTTCCAGGCGAGCAGCATCTTGCGGTATTCGGTGATCTTGTTCTGACGCTTCTTGGCCGCCGCGAGATTCTCCGGATTGACGTTCTCCAGTCCGATGAACACCCGGGTGACGCCGGCGCGCTTGGCCTTGACGATGAAGTTATCGATCTTGTGGCATAGCGTATCGACCTGGATCATCAGGCCGAGCGGAATGCCGTGAACTTCGCGAAGTTCGATGAGGCGATCGAAAATCGCCTCCCATTCCGCGTTGCGGGCGAAATTGTCGTCAGTGATGAAAAATCTGTGGATACCTTGCGCCCAATTCAAGCGCACCAGGCGTTCCACATCGTCCGCCGAACGATAGCGCGACTTGCGGCCCTGGACATTGATGATGGTGCAGAACGAGCACTGGTAGGGACAACCGCGGCCGGCGTCGAAACTGGCGCTTAAGCCCAAAGTGCGCTCGACATAGCGTTTCGGCAGAAAGGGCACCGGCGTGCCGTCCATCGCCGGCAGATCCTTCATGAAATTATACAAGGGCGCGAGCCGGCCGGCGCCGGCGTCCCGCAAGATGTCGTCGAAGCGGTTTTCGGCTTCGCCAGCGAACATCGACACGCCCATCTCGCGGCACGCATCGAGCTCGACCGCGCGGCCATCCAGCATCGACAGGCAGCCGGACACGTGGAACCCGCCCATGACGACCTGGACACCGGCCGCACGGAACGGCCGCGCAATATCGAGCGCACGGGGGTATTGGTTCGACTGCACGCCGATCAGACAGACAAGACCGAAGTTATCGTGCAACTTAAGGCGCGAAAGCAGCGCCGTCACATCGACCCGCGTGTTGGTTTCGTCGATCACCGCAATGTCGATGGCGACGTCCGGACCGAACACCAGGCGTTCCGCGCAATCTTTCGCAATACCGTAAATCGCGGCCAGCGTGTTCGACGGGATCAGGGCTCGCCACCAGCGGATGACGTAGCCGTCATCGTCGTAGTGCGATGGCTTTATGAGAACGAGCTGGAAACGCCGCTTTACATCCATTGGTTACACTACCACGGCCTTGCCCCAAGTCCCCAGTAAATTCTCGACGAATCGTTCCGCAGGGGACAAATCACGCGCGTCTTGCAAGTTTGGAACCTTCGCTTTACCGAATAGCCTCAGGCAAGACGCGGACGACCCAAATTGATCACCGCCAGGCGTGTGGCCGCGCGCGGAATGAAAAAGCATATGCCTGCAAAAATCATCGACGGCGTCGCCGTCTCGGCCGGAATAAGGGCCGAGATCAAATTGCGCGCGGCTCGCCTTACGGCGCAGGGTCTCCAGCCGGGCCTGGCGGTGATCATGGTGGGATCGGATCCGGCCTCGCGCGTTTACGTCCGCAATAAAATCAGAGCCTGCGAAGAGGCGGGGATTCGCTCCTTTCGCTACGATTTTTTGGCAGACACAGACCCCACTGCGGTCGTCGATCGCATCGCCGCGTTGAACGCCGACCCGGCGGTGCACGGCATTCTGGTGCAACTGCCGCTGCCGCCCCAGTTCGCGATGGCGAAAGTGCTGCGCACGATTTCAGCGGAAAAAGACGTCGACGGATTTCATTTGTATAACGTCGGCGGCCTGGTGCTGGGCGACACGGTCTTCCCGCCTTGTACGCCTTATGGCGTCCTCAAATTGCTCGAGCATGAGGGCATAGAGCTCGAAGGCGCGAATGTGGTGGTCGTCGGCGCGAGCAATATCGTCGGCAAGCCCATGGCGCTGATGCTGATGCAGCGCGATGCCACCGTTTGCATCTGCCATGCCAAAACGCGCGACCTTGCCCAATTCACCATTCTTGCGGACATCCTGGTGGTGGCCGCAGGCCACCCGAACCTCATCGTGCCGCAAATGGTGAAGACCGGCGCGGTGGTGATCGACGTCGGCATCAACCGGCTGCCGGACGGACGCTTTGTCGGCGACACCGACTTCGCCGGGCTGCTTGCGAAGGTGTCTTACATTACGCCGGTGCCGGGCGGGGTCGGGCCAATGACCGTCACCATGCTGCTGTTCAACACCGTCGCCTCCGCCGAAAGGCTTCTGGGAATACCTGCTTGATCACGGAAGGCCGACGACATCCGGCTTATCGGCAGTTTCCCAAAAGCAGGATGCCACGCCCTAGCCGCTCATCCGATGAGAATCATGCCCTAGCTTCGTCCGACAGCGTTTGTTCGCCGGAAAGAACTTGGCGGATGCGATCGCGCACGGCGGTGAGTTCCACTTCGCTCATGGCGGCGGCGAGTGTCGTCTCATAGGCGATCCGCGCCGGGCGCTCGAACACCATCAGCCGGGCGCCGAACCACAGCGCCTCATCGATCGAATGGGTGATGAAGATCGAGGTGGCGCCGGTGTCTCGCAGCAAATTGCGAAACTCCTCGCGCAAGGCGTTGCCGGTGTGCTCGTCGAGCGCGGAAAACGGCTCGTCGCACAACAGAATATCCGGTTTGCCGGCAAACGCTCTGGCGATCGACACGCGCTGGCGCATGCCGCCCGAGAGCGCATGCGGATAGTCATGTTCGTGGCCGCTCAAGCCGAGCCGACGCAGCCAGGCCGCGGCAATGTCGAGCCGCTCGGCGGGTGGAACCTTGTTGAGCTCGAGGCCCAGGGCGACGTTGTCGATGGCCGTGCGCCACGGCATCAGCCGGTCGTTCTGGAACACGATGCCGATCTTGCCGCGGAACGAAGCGAAGTCGGCACAAGGATCGCGGCCTTCCACCGCGACGCGCCCCGACGACGGCCGGATCAGCCCGGCGATCAAATTGAACGTGGTCGATTTACCGCATCCGGTCTTGCCGAGGATGGCGACGAGCTCGCCGCGGCCGACCGCGAAGCTCAATTCATGCACCGCTTCGAACGGCGGGCCGCCGCCGGGACGCGGGAACGATTTGCTCACGCGCTCGAAGACGATGGCCGGCGCCATGCTCAAAACGCGTGCTCGGCGACGGCGCGGTAGCGCAGCGCCCGCCGCTCGACCAAGGTGATGACGCCTTGCACCAGCAGAACGAAAATCACCAGCACCAGCGTCCAGGCGATGGCGCCGGCCATGTCGAACAACTGCTGCTGCTGCAGAAGCTCGTAACCGACGCCGCCGGTGGCGCCGACCAGCTCGGCGACCACGACGACGCGGGCCGCGTTGCCGAGATTGACTTTCCACGCCGTGAGAATGCCGGGCAGCACCGTCGGCCAGATCAGCGTGCGGAACAGGTCGAGCCGGCTCGGGCGAAACGACACCGTCATCTCGAACAGGTCCTTGGACATGCTGCGATAGGCATCGAGCACCTGGAAGGTGAAGCCGGGCAGCGTCGTCATCACCATGATGAAGAAAATGCGAAATTCGATGCCGCGAAACCAGATGATGGCGATCACCACCCAGGACAGCGCCGGAATGCCCTGATTGAAGTTGAGCAACGGGTAGACATAGCGCTCGAACGTCACCGAACGCGCCATCGGCATCGCCAGCATGGTGCCGAGCACGAACGCGCCGCCGAGCCCGGCGAGGATACGCGCGCTGGTCGCCAGCGTGTCGGCCAGCGATTGCCAGGAGGTGAAAATCTCGACCAGCCGCGCCGCAATCTCCGGTATCGACGGAAACAGGAAATGCGGCACGAACAGCGAGGCGATCTGCCAGACGACGGCAAGGCCGGCGAGCGCGACCACGCTCTCGTAGCGAAACCGGGTAAAGGCGAAAGTCCGAACGGACGCGCGTGCGCTCCTCCCGCCGCCGTCCGCGACCGCCATCATTCCATCTCGCCGTTATAGATCGTGGAGTCGGGCGGCATGTCCTTGAAAAGCCCGACATCCATTCCGGCGCGGTACGTCGCCTGGATCGCTTTGGCGATCTTGCCGGCGGGCTTGATGTCCAGCGCCAACCGGGAATTATCGCGCATCAGGGCGGTCATCGCCGCCCGCTGGGCATCGTCCTTGAGCGTTGCAACCAGTGGCGCGGCGGCGGCCGGATTTGCCGCCACCCAGTCGGCGGCCTGCTTATAGGCGCGATAGAGACCCGGAATGATGTCGCGATGGGCGTCGATCCAATCCTGATGTGCCGCCACGCCGAGATAGGGGATCTCGCCTCCTCCGGCGAAGGCATGCCAGACCTTGGCGATATTGAGATCGAGCGTATGAATCTGCGGCATGACGGCCTTCACCAGCGTATAGGCCGGTTCCCACATTTGCACCGCGTCGGCGCGATCGGCCACCGCATAGCCGACAAGACCGGCCGGCGCCGTATTGACCACCTGGAACGAGCTCGGATCCACTCCCTGCTGCTTGGCGAGCCAGGCGAACATCGAATAATTCGTCGTGCCTTTGGCCGCGGCAAGTTGTTTGCCTTTGAGGTCGGCGAGCGTCTTGATGTCGGGACGGCTCGTCACCACCGTGCCCCAATAGTCGAACAGGTTGAACAGGTAGCTCGTCTTGATGCCGCGCGTGGCGCCAAGCCCGACGATCAGCACCGAAGCGCTGCCGCCGACCGGGAAATCGCCGGCGTTGAACTCGGTGGCGTAAGCGTCCGGCGGCCGCTCGACGAAGGTGATGTCGACGCCGTTGGCGATATCGAACTTCTGCTGCTTGATGACGGAGGGAAAAATCGCGCCGAGCGACGGCGGCGTAAACACCACAATCGTCACCGGCACAGGTTCGGCGGCGCGCGCCAGCCCCCCGGCGATGATCAAGCCCGCACACGCGATGATGGCCGCAACTATTCTCAAGGTCCCCTCCCACCGGCTTGCGGCCAGCCGCCCGTTCGACGCCGTTGCTTACATTCCGCGGGCCATGGTGCTAGATAAGTGCCGGTTATTCAAGCGTGCATGGGGAGCGGGTCAACCGGTGCAAACGGCAGATCTCCGCGGCCGCGATTTCAAGAACATTTTGCTGATCAAATTGTCGGCGCTCGGCGACGTGGTGCAGACGCTGCCGGTACTCAACGCCTTGCGCGCACGCTATCCCAAGGCGCGCATCGACTGGCTGATCGCGGAAGAATTTGCCGAAGCCGTGCAGGACCATCCGGCGATCAGCAATGTGATCGTGTTTTCCCGCGGCGATTGGTCGGCGCCGTGGCGGGCGGCGCCCTATGTCAACGCCGCACGGCTGATGGCGACGCTGCGCGCCGCGGCCTATGATCTGGTGATCGACCTGCAGGGCCAGCTGCGCAGCGCCGTGTTCGCGTTTGGCGCCGGCGCGCCGGTGCGCATCGGTTTCGACAAGCCGCGCAAGCATGTCTGGAAGACGCTGGCGCGGAAAATTCCCGCCGAGGCCAAGAAGCACGCCTGGCAGGGCGCGCGCGAAGGCAGTTGGCTCGCCTACACGCATCATCTGCCGCTGCCGACGCTCGATCTGCATCCGGTCGAACGTTATCTCGGCATTGCGCCGATGCTCGGGCTCGACGCCGCCGCGCCGGATTTTTCCTTGCCGGTTCCGCCGCAGGCCGCTACCCGGATTGACGCGCTGCTCGACTACTACGACATCGGCAAAGCCAAGCCGCTCGTGGTCATGGCGCCGGGCACCAATTGGGACACCAAAGAGTGGCGCAAGGACGGCTTCGCCGAGGTGGCGCGGCATTTTCTGAGCAAAGGCTCGGCCGTTGTCCTGATCGGCTCGGATAGCGAGCGCGCGCTGTGCGAAGAGGTGGCAAAGCTGGCGCCCGGCGCCGTCGATCTCGCCGGCGAGACGACGCTGCCGGAACTCGCGGCGCTCATCCGACGCGCCACGCTCTGCATCGCCAACGATTCCGGACCGATGCATCTCGCGGTCGCACTGGCGCGGCCGGTGATCGGCCTGTTCGGCCCCACCGATCCGATCTGGGCCGGACCCTACCGCCGCGGCGATGCGGTGCTGCGCGTCGAGCTTGCCTGTTCGCCGTGTTATTTGCGGCGGCTGCGCGACTGTCCGAACGATCACGCCTGCATGAAAAATCTTGCCCCGGCGAAAGTGATCGCGCTTGCCGACGCCATGATCGCCAAACTGCCGGCCCGCGCTAGCGCGGTCGCGCCGGCCGCGCGGTTAAGGTGAAGCCGCACCTGCTATTTCGACATTCCAGTTACGTGGAATGAGTTGCCATTCGGCAACAGGTCGCGGCGATCTTTTCAAAGGACAGTGGAACCCACTGCCATTGCTGCAAAACTTATTGCCCTTCCTCTTCGGCCGGTTGAATTTGGCGGCGGCGCAGCATGGGAATGGAAAGTCGCACTATGCCTCGGCGTTTCGGTCACCGCAGGCTGGGTACACTATTGGCCTCCTCGTCGCTCGCTGCGCTATTGATCGGCGCCGGCACGCCGGCGGCGTTTGCCTGCTACACCGGGCCCTTCGCCGGCGGCTATACCAATGGCGGCGCCACCGCCTGCATCGTCGTCAATAATACGTCTTTTACGGGGAATCTGGGCAATACCGGCACCATCTCGCCCGGCAGCCCGATCGGCATCAACGTCATCGGCAGCACCATCACCGGGCAGATTTCCAACGCCGGCACGATTTCGGTCAACGGCGTAGGTATTCGTGACCAAGCCGGTTCGGTGGTGACGAACGGCATCGTCAACGACGTCGGCGGCTTGATCGCGGTCGGCAGCGCCAACGATATTCAGCTCGACGGCATCTCGACTTTTGCGGGCGGCATCGTCAATCTCGGCACCCTGACGGCGAACTATACCGGCATCGCCGTCTTTGTTGTCACGACCTTCTCTGGCGGCATCACCAATGCCGGCACGATCGCCGCGGGCGGCAGCGGCGGCGGCATTCGCGTGTTTGGCACATCGACCTTCTTGGGCGCCATCACCAATAGCGGCACGATCAACGCGACGGGCGGCTACGGCATCGACGTCCAAACTGGCGTGAGTTTCGGCACCGCGAGCGCCGGCGGCGGCATCGTGAACTCGGGCACGATCTCGGCGGCCAACGCCGGTATTAAAATCGACACCATTTCGACCTTCTCGGGCGGCATCAGCAACAGCGGCACGATCACGGCCGCGCGAACCGGCATTGCCGTCAGCAGCGTCGCGCAATTTGGTTCGAGCAGCGCCGGTGGCGGCATCACCAACAGCGGCACGATCTCCGCGAACGGCGACGGCATCTCTTTATCCAACGTCACGACTTTCTACGGCGGCATCGTCAATACCGGGACCGGGGGCATTAGCGGTTACCGGGCGATTGCGATCGAGAACGGCTCCCTGTTCGCCGGCGGCATCACCAACCGCGGCACGCTGATCGGAACCGGCAGCACCGCATTGCGGGTCTCCGGAATTTCGACCTTTCAAGGCGGCATCGAGAACAGCGGATTGATTTCGGGGCCTACCGGCATCGTTGCTGTATCCATATCGACCTTCACCGGCGGCATCAGCAACGGTGGGACGATTATGTCATCCGTTGCTGATGGCATTCGTGTCAGCAGCGTCGTCCAATTCGGCAGCAGCGCCGACGGCGGGATAACCAACTCCGGCACCATCTCGGCGGGCGCATCCGGCATTGTCGTCGAATCCGTCACGACCTTCTCCGACGGCATTGGTAACTCCGGTACGATCTTCGCGGCCCTCAACGGCATCTTTGTCGGGTCCGACACGACCTTCGCGGGCGACATCGGCAATTCCGGCACGATCCTCGCAACGGGTTCAGGCAACGGCATCAATGTCAACAACGTCCAAAACTTCGTCGGCAATATCAGCAACAGCGGCACGATTTCGGCCGGTGGCACCGGCATCTATGTCGCCTACGTCACGACCCTCGCGGGCGGCATCAGCAACAGCGGTACGATCTCGGCGGGCGATTACGGCATCGATGTCACCCTCGTCACAAGCTTTTCCGGCGGGATCAGCAATGGCGGCACGATCTCGGCAGGTAGCGTCGGCATCGATGTCTACGACGACGGCAGTTTCTCCAACGGGATCAGCAATAGCGGCACGATCTCGTCGGCGGGCACCGCTGGCATCGTTGTCAATGAAACCACCACCTTTGCGGGCGGCATCAGCAATTCCGGCACGATCTCGGCGGCTGGCTTCGGCATCTATGTCGATGACGGCAGCAGCTTTTCGGGCGGCATCAGCAACTCAGGCACCATCTCGGCGGGCGGCAACGCTATCAACCTCGTCAACGATACGAGCTTTCTCGGCGGCATCAGCAACAGCGGCAAGATTTTTTCCGGCGGCAACGGAGTCGCGCTGACCGGCGTCGCGCAATTTGGTTCGAGCGGCGCCGGCGGCGGCATCGCCAATTCCGGCACGATTTCGGCCGCCGGTTACGACGTCTACCTCCACGACATCGCGACATTCTTTGGCGGCATAACCAATAGCGGCACGGTCACTTCGGGACACGGCAGCGCAGCCATTTATGTCAATCTCGCAACGACCTTTCTGGGAGCGATTAACAACAGTGGGACGATAATCGCGCCCAATGGCTATGGCATTGCTGCCGTCAGTGTCACGCAATTTGGCAGCGCAAGCGCCGGCGGCGGCATCACCAATTCAGGCACGATCTCGGTCGCCGGAGACGGCGTCTTCGTCGCCTCGGTGAATACCTTTATCGGCAATATCAGCAATTCCGGGACGATCACCGGCGCGACCGGCATCGTGATCAATGCTGGCGTGACCTTTGCCGCCGGCGCGGCGATCGTGAACAGCGGCACCATCACCGGCACGACTTCAGCGATCGATGCGAGCGCCGCGACCGCTCCTGTCATCATCGACATCACCGGCGGCACCATCAGCGGCAATATTCTTGGCGCCGGCACCACGAGCGGCGACACGGTGAACTTCGCGCTCAATGGCGGCAGCTTCGCCTACGCCAACACGATCACCGGCATGCAGGCGGTCAACATCGATTCCGGCACGCTGTTCGACAGTGGGACGATCATGGCCGCCGGCGTCATGGTCGATTCCGGCGGCACGCTCGCGCCCGGCCTGCCGAACACTACCGGCCGGCTGACCATCGCCGGCAATCTGACGTTTAGTTCCGGCGCCGATTACGAAATCCAGTTGACGCCCAGCGCGCACGCGTCCGCCACGGTGGCCGGCATTCTCGCGCCCGGCGGCGGTACCGTGGCGCTGGCGCCGGCCGGGACGCTCGGGACGCATTATTCGGCGTCGACCTTCTCGATCCTGACCTATAGCGGCATGCTGACCGGCACCTTCAACCCCGCCGTCGCCTATGTGGGCGCGGTGGGGCTCAGCACGACGCCGACGATCAGCTACGTCCCCAGCAATGTCGATCTGTCCTACGGCAATGCGATTGCCGACCTCGCGACGCCACCCGGCGCCAACCAGAATCAGCGCAACGTCATCAACGGCATCAACAACGGCATTCTTGCCGGCGACACCGTCCCCGCGGGCTTTCAGCAACTTACCAATCTTAGCGGCGCGGCGCTGCTCAACGCCTATTCAGAGCTCGACGGCGAGGACGCGACCGGCGCCAGCACCAGCACGTTCCAGCTGTTCGACGCCTTCTTCAATCTGCTTTCCGACATGGCGCTCGGCACGGGCGGCGGCGGTGGCGCCAGCCCGGGCAGCGCCGCGAGCGGCTTTGCCGAGCCCGACGCTGGGTTCCCGCCGGAACTGGCGCTCGCCTATAACCGGGTATTGAAGAAGAACTCCGCGCAGCAATCCGCGCCGCAGACTTTCGACCAGCGCTGGACCGCCTGGGGTTCGGCTTATGGCGGGTCGGGCTCCTACAACGGCAACGCCGCGATCGGCTCGAACAATCTCGCCGCCTCCGACTTCGGCTTTGCCGGCGGCATGGATTATCACGCTTCGCCGGACCTCAAGCTCGGCTTTGTGCTTGCCGGCGGCGGCACCAACTGGTCGCTCCAGCAAAATCTCGGCGGCGGGCGCAGCGACGCGCTGCAGATCGCCGGTTACGGCATCAAGCATTACGGGCCGCTGTATTTTACGGCGATGGCGGCGTTCGGCAATTCCTGGTTCACCACCAACCGCACCGCGGCCTTCGGCGATCAGTTGCGCGCCAGCTTCGATGGCCAGAGCTATGGGCTGCGCGGCGAGAGCGGCTATCGCTTTGCGATGACCCCGACCTCGGGGCTGACGTCTTACGCCGCGGTGCAAACCCAGTGGTTCCATACGCCGGGATATTCGGAGACCGATCTCACCGGCGGCGGCTTCGGGCTGGCCTACGATTCGCAGACGGCAAACGACACCCGTAGCGAACTGGGCGCACGCGCCGACGATCTGATGACGATCGACACTATGCCGCTGATCCTGCGCGCACGCGTGGCCTGGGCGCACGACTGGGTGAGCAATACCGCGCTCGGCGCCGTGTTCCAGACGCTGCCCGGCTCTACGTTCACGGTCAACGGTGCGGCGGTGCCCACCAATTCGGCGCTCCTCTCCGCCGGCGGGCAATTGTTCTTCAGCTCGACCTGGTCGGTCGAAGCCAAATTCGACAGCGAGCTCGCCTCCTCCGCCCAGACCTACGCCGGCACCGGAACGCTGCGCTATACGTGGTGAAGCGGGG
>JBAQHW010000037.1:0-12114 GCA_049288525.1 Xanthobacteraceae bacterium | reverse complement strand
GACGCCGACAAGCAATCCATCGAGACCCGCCAGATTGTCGGCGACGAGACGCGCCCGAAAGGCTTGGTAATTGCCGCGCTTGATCTCGCTGTCCGCCCACGGAAAACGACGCAGCAAAGCCGAAGCCGCGGTCACAGCATACTCCGCAAGTGCGCCGTTGCTGCCGCCCGGTACATTGGCGACCGGAATGTCGAGCCGGGTCATCGCTCCCATGTCGAGGCGATCGAGGCCGGCGCCGGTGACCTGGATGAGTTTCAGGCGGGTGTCTTCGAACAGCTCTGGCGCGAGCTTCGGACCCACCGCGGGAATGACCAGCGCCACCGACTGTCGCAGAAGCTCGGGCACTTCGGCATCGTTCGGCGCGTGGTAGCGCACCGACAAGGACGGCGGCGGCAGCGCATCAACACGGGAAAAATCGGCCCGCGGCCGCAAGCAAAGCACGGTTGTCATGGCGATAATGGCTGCATTGCACGGCGGGACATCAGAAACTCGCGAACTCGGTGGTGCCCGCCGCCACATTTGGAACCGGGAAGAAACACAACAGCACCAGGGGTTCACGCGCGGTATTGGTTGTCATGTGCTTCTCGCCCGGCGGCACCAGAAGAACATCGCCCGGCCCCGCAGGGAACTCGCCGCTTTCAGCGTGCATCGTGCCGCGACCCGCAAGAACATAGATGCACTCCTCAAAATCGCGATGCAGATGCGGGCCGCGCGGCGCTTCGCCCGGTTGCGCCGGCGCAATCTCGACGATGCGAAAGCTCACGCGCGAGCCGAGCGCTCCGGACACCGCCTCGCGCGACCGCCGGCCCGGCAGATCGAGGAGCCTGGCGTCGGCTTGTTTTACGAGCTGAACCATCATCCCGCCTGCCGCAGCTGTTTGATCTCGGCGGTGCCGCCTTGCACGGCATCGAGCTGCCGGAAAATCTCAGCTGCCTCGCTGGCGATGGCGTCCGCGATCTCGGTAAGCATGCGCGCACCCTTCTCCGCGGTCGCATGCTGTGGGCTGCCGAACCAGCCGGTCGGAGCAATCGAGCGAATATCCGTGAGCACCGGCTGATATCCGCGGGTACGCCGGAGCTTATCCATCTTGTGACCGTGGCCGTGGTCGGACGAGTGGCTGATGCGGTCGAGATGAACTAGGTCGGGCCGATAGGCGAGTACTGCGAGTGCTTCGATCTCTCCGCCGTGGGTGAGGCCGTTGCAGGAGTGCCCATACATCTCCTCGGCAACGTAACAGGCCTGCACCGTTAACACCGTCATACCGTGCTGGCGGTGCAAAGCCTCAGCGGCAATGGCAAGCGAAGGAATATTACCCTCGTGCCAATTAAGAATAAGCAGATATTTGGCGCCGTGCTTCGCAGTCGATACGCAGGTTTCCGTCACCAGCCGCATATAGGTATCGGGCGTAAGCGTGATCGTGCCCTCGAAAGGCATGTGCATCGGCGTGACGCCGAACGGCGTCGAAGGCAACACCAGCGCATCCATGCGTTCGGCCACGGCATGACTGATCACGTTGGCGGCGAAGATATCCGTTCCGGTCGGCAGATGCGGGCCGTGTTGCTCGACGCTGCCGGCCGGTAGGATGACCATCGGGCTCGCCTTGAGCTGCGCCGCGATCTCCGGCTGCGCCAGGTCGATGAAATAACGGCTGGGCAACGCGTCATGCGACATGGCGGGCACCCTCCCCTTCGCGGGCTTCAGCAATGACATCGGCGATCGACACAAGCTGACCACGGCTGTCGATGGAGCGCAGAGCCGCATTGACGATAGCGACGGCTACATTGCCGTTATGGGCGGTCAATTCGTTGGCTTTGCCGGTGAGGCAGCTCCCCGCGAACATTTCCAATTCGGTTCGAAACATGTCGCTTTGCGGAACTTTGATCTCCTGGCGCTTTGCATAGCCGTCCTTGCCACGCTGGATATAAAGCGTCGAGCTTTCGTGCAGCTTCGCCGGCACATCCCAAGTGCCGAAATCGATTTCGTAATGCATCAGGCCCTTCGAGCCGAAGACGCGAACGGCGAACACGCCGGGTGAGGTCCAGCACGATCCAACATAACCGATCTTACCGTCGGCGAATTTCAGAAGCGTCATCGATTGATCGTCGACCTCGGCGCCGACCGGCGACAACTTTGACGCAATCGAACCGGCCTCGACGATCTCGCCGCCGAGATAGTGCAGCACGTCGAATTGATGGATTGCAAGTTGCGACAGCGGCCCCCCAGGAGCGCGATCTCGGTACCAACGCCACGTCGAGGGGGTTAATTCAAGCGCGCGCTCGTTGGAAAAATTTGCTTCCAGAAAAGCGACACGGCCAAGTTCGCCGGCATCGATCGCTTCCCGAATCTTGCGCATGCCGGCCATCAGCCGCGCGCTGTGCCCGACGGTCACAGTGACTCCGTAGCGGCTTTCGAGCGCTTCGATTTGCAGCCCGTCCTGAAGCGTCGCCGCGATCGGCTTCTCGGTATAGACGTGCTTCTTCGCCATCGCGACTTCGCGCGCCAGGGGCAGGTGCTGCTCGTTGGGCACCGTCAGGATGACCCCCTTGATTTCAGGGTCGGCGAGCATGGCCCTGAGATCGGAGGCCGCTGGTACACCCATCTCTTGCGCGAACGCCTGACGTTTCTCTTCGGAGCGGCTGAAGCCGAGGGCGATCTCGATCTTGTCCGAAGCGCGGCTCGCTTTTGTGAGGACCTTGGCCCAGCGGCCGAGCCCGACTATGCCGACTTTGACGGGCGATGCGCTCATGAGGCCTCCAAGCTTGTTCTTTTCCTTATCGTAATACGGTATTACGATAATCCGAGTGGAGCAAGCAGTCCATGCGTGACATCCCTGCACCATCTCCCATCCGAAAAGCGCATGCCCCATTGCGGCATCAGGTGCTCGGCTATCTGCGTGACGGGATCATTGCCGGTCGTCTGGTCCCCGGCTCGCGGCTCGTCGAACGGGAACTGATCGAGATGCTCGGGGTCTCGCGCACCGTGATCCGGGAAGCGCTTCGCCAGCTAGAAACCGAGGGACTTGTCGCCGTCGTGGCGAATAAAGGGCCAATCGTTCGCGAGTTCAGCGCCGCGGAAGCCGCCGATCTCTATGCCATTCGCGGCGTACTGGTCGGGCTTGCGGCGCGGCTTTTCGTGCAAAATGCCGACGCGGCACGGATCAAGAAGCTTCGGGCGGCACTGGACGACACCATAGGCGGCTACAAATCGAGCGATCCGACGTTGGTTTTTGAAGCCAAAAATCGCTTCTATGACATTTTGGTCGAAGGTGCCGCCAGCGAATCGCTCACGACCATGCTGGCGCTGTTGCATGCGCGCATCGCCCGCTGGCGCGCTCTCGGCTTGAGCCATCCCAAACGCTCGCCCGCACGGGCCCGCGAGAGCATCAACGGCCTGCGCGCGGTGTTTGTCGCGATCAAGGACCGTGACGCGGCCGCGGGCGACACCCTGGCCCGCGAGGAAACGGCGCGTGCCGCAGCGGAAGTCATCCAGTTACTCAGAGCCGCGAAGACTACAAACGCCGCAGGCGAAAAATCCTCTCAAGGATTGGCCAAAATTCCGCCGGCGAGCGGGCGCGGGGCGCCGGTGGTGCCGGGGAAGGTGATCGGCAGGCTGCGCAGGCGGCGCACCGCGAGATAAGCGAAGGCCTGCGCTTCGAGCGAATCGATCGACCAGCCGGCCTCGTGCGCGCTCTCGATGCGCGCCGGCGCGAGCCGCTCGGCGAGCATGCGCATCAGCGTCGGATTGCGCGCCCCGCCCCCGGCGACGATCCAGGTGACGGGCGGCCGCGGCAGGCGCGGTACGATGCGCGCCACTGCCGCCGCGGTCAGCGCGGTCAGTGTCGCCGCGCCGTCTTCGAGGCCGATATTGTCGAGCGTATCGCCGACGAGGCCGCGAAAGTCGTTGCGGTCGAGCGATTTCGGCGGCGGCGCCGCAAAGAACGGATGCTGGAGGAGCCTCGCAATCATCGCCTCGTCCGCTCTGCCGGCGGCGGCCTTGCGGCCGTCGGTGTCGAGTGGCTGGCCGGTGCGCAGCCGCAGGAAATCGTCGAGCAAGGCGTTGCCCGGGCCGGTATCGCAGGCAATCAGCGTCTCACCGTCGATATAGGTTACGTTGGCGACGCCGCCGACATTGAGCACGACCACCGGCGGCGGCAACGCCAAGCGCCGCACCAGAGCGCGGTGATAGATCGGCGCCAGCGGCGCCCCCTGCCCGCCCGCGGCGACGTCGGCGGCGCGAAAATCGTAGACCACCGGAATGCCGAGCCGCGTTGCCAGCGCGGCGCCGTCGCCGATCTGCATCGTCAAGCCACGCTCGGGGCGATGCAACAGCGTTTGGCCGTGAAATCCGACCGCGGCGATGCTGTTTCTTTCAAGCGCATTGGCGGCGAGAAAAGCCTCCACCGCCTCAGCGTGTGCATCGTCTATGAGTTGCTCGGCTTCCGCGACGATCGCCGGGCGGGCGCTGCGTTCGGTGAGGTTGACCGCCGCTGCCGTGGCGCGCCGCAATAGCGTGCGCTCGGACTCGGTATAAGGCCGCGACGCAGTCGCGCCGAACTGCGCGATCGTTTCCCCGTCGGTATCGATCAAAGCAACGTCGACGCCATCCTGCGAGGTGCCGCTCATCAGCCCGATAGCCAGGACCGAGGCGGCGGGTGCTCGCCCCTCCTGCCGGTCCGCCGCGGTTTGCGCTATCGACACGTCTCGTAATCGCCGGTTTGATTAAGCTTTGGGACCTGTTACACCAACGGCGCCGCCGCGACGAGCCGCCGCGCGACCCCATCATTCGAAGCGATTAGCCGGACCGCGATGAACACCTATAAGTCCGATTTTCTTAACGTTCTCGCCGCACGCGGCTTTATTCACCAGGTGTCGGAGCCCGACGCACTGGATACTCTGGCGCGTTCATCAACGATTACCGCCTATATTGGTTTCGACTGCACCGCGCCGTCCCTGCACGTCGGTTCGCTATTGCCGATCATGCTGTTGTACTGGCTGCAGCAGACCGGGCACCGACCGGTTGCGCTGATGGGCGGCGGTACCACGCGCGTCGGCGACCCCTCCGGCAAGGACGAAAGCCGGCGCCTGCTTACGGACGAGGCGATTGACGACAACCTCAAGGGCATCCGCGCGGTATTCGATAAATTTCTCAAATTCGAAAATGCCGGCGGCAATGCGATCATGGCCAACAATGCCGACTGGCTGAACAAGCTCAACTATATCGATTTCCTGCGCGATGTCGGCCGTCACTTTTCCATCAACCGCATGCTTGCTTTCGACTCGGTGAAGCTGCGGCTCGACCGGCAGCAGGAGCTGTCGTTTCTCGAATTCAACTACATGATCCTGCAGGCCTACGATTTCGTCGAGCTCTATCGCCGCTGCGGCTGCGTGCTGCAGATGGGCGGCTCCGACCAATGGGGCAATATCGTCAACGGCATCGATCTCGGCCGCCGTTTGCATAATGCGCAATTGTTCGCGCTGACGTCGCCGCTCATTACCACGTCGTCGGGCGCCAAGATGGGCAAGACTGCCGCCGGCGCAGTCTGGCTCAACGCCGACCAAGTCAGCCCCTACGACTATTGGCAATATTGGCGCAACACCGAAGACGCCGACGTCGGCCGCTTCCTCAAGCTGTTCACGACCTTGCCGCTTGAGGAAATCGGCCGGCTCGCCGCGCTCAAGGACGCGGAGATCAACGAGGCGAAAAAGGTTCTCGCCACCGAAGCGACCGCGCTCGTCCACGGCCGCCAGGCCGCGGACCAGGCGGCGGCAACCGCGCGCACCACCTTCGAAGAAGGCGGTCTCGGCGCGAACCTGCCGACCGTCGATGTTTCCCGCGATGAGCTCAAAGCCGGCATCGGCGTGCGCGCGGCGTTCATCATGGCCGGGCTCGCCGCTTCGAACGGCGAGGTGCGCCGCGCCATCGCCAATCATGCCATTCTCATCAATGATGCGCGCGTCACCAGTGAGACGGCAGAAATCACCGAGCGCGATCTCACCGCAGAAGGTGCCATCAAGCTTTCGCTCGGCCGCAAGCGGCACGTTTTGCTCAAGCCGGTGTGACGATCGCGGCTAGTGAACAGTGCCGATGGTCGCGTCAATGGCGCCGGTCGAGTCGTCGGTGGGCGCCGATGGCGGCGGCACCGGACCGGTCGGACTGGCCGGGAATTCGAACACCTTGCGCAACAGTCCCGGCGCCAGCGCCGACAGCGGATTGACGTGCAGCACCGGATTGCCCGGCTTACCGACCACTTCGTAAGTGACGCCGACCAGCCCCTCTTTCTCGCCGCCGAGAAACAGGCCAACCACCGGGAGTTGGCCGAGTAAATTATTGGCGCCGTAGAGCGGGATCAGGGTGCCGCGCAAATCCATACCGTTCGAGGCATAATCGATCAGGCCGTCGATGGTGCCGCCGAGCACCGGCCCGCGCACAACCCCGTCATGGAGCGCGATCCGTCCGGGCGAGCGGGTGAAATCGACCTTCAAGCCAGAGAAGAACATATTGTTGCGCGGCAGCGGACTGCCGTTGGAGACCGCGCGCTCGAGCTGGGACTCGTCGTGAACCGTGAAATTGCGCACGCTAAGCCGACCGCCTTGGATAGGATTGTTGGCCGACGGCGGATCCATCACCGTCGTCATCTGCCCGCCGTCCATGCGCGAATAAATGTCGGCAAAGCGGAACAGCGCGCCGGCATCGCTGGTCTCAAGATCGATCACCCGCCGACCGCCTTGCGGCCCGCGCATGTCGCCGCTCAACGAGCCCTCGCCGCCAATCTTGGCGGCCAGAGTAAGGCTTTTCACCTCGCCGCCGCGCCGCGACAATTTCAAGTCGAGGCCGCGCAAAGCTTCGCCGTTGAAGCCGAGCACGGCACCGAGTTTCATGTCGAGATCGATGTCCGGCGGCTTGCGATTTTCCGTGCGCGCGCCGGTCGGTCCACCGGTCATCGCCTTGATGAAACCGCGCCCGTCGTAAGCATCGCCCCGCATCACGACGTGCAGCACGCCGTCGGGCGAACGGCTCACTTTGAGGCTGGTGTGATCGCCGTCGGAGAACCCGTATGAGGGAAAATCGGCGGATTGCACCGCGCCCGAGCCGTCGAGATTGATGGTGCCTTTCACGCCGCCGCCGGCGCCTTCGATCAACAGATCGTCGATACGCGTGGTTTGCGCCTTGGTCGTCAATGTGAAGGTCGCGCGCGCCGGCTTGCCGGCCTGCTTGACCCAACCCGGCAAGAAACCGTCGATGTGCGCCGGCGTCAGGTCGGCAGTGACCGCGAAGCGGCCGTCGTGGTCGGATGAAGTGTTGACGTGGCCGGTAATGTCGATCGGAATGGCGCCGCTGATCGAATTGGCCGGATCGAGGCCAAGGTTGTTGCGCATCGCCTCGTCAAGCATGCCATGGACATGGACATCGGCGGTGGCGTCACCGTGCATTTGGCGATATTCGAGATTGGCAGGGGAGCCGCCGATCTTGACGTCGCCCTTTAAGACGAAGCCCTGGTTGTTGGCGCTGACTTTCAGATCCGCCGCTTCGACCTTCTGCCCCATGATCATGTGCTCGGCGGAAAAATTTGCGGCATCGACGGCGATCGCATAACCGGTCGATCCGGGGGGCAAATCGGGCTTGAGCGGCATGGCCAGCGACACCAGCGCGCTCAACGTGCCATGTGTGGTCGCCGGATCGAACGGCACGGCGGCAGCGTCGCGCAGCCGGTCCATCGACAACAACTCCACCGCGGCCGACACCGGTCCGTCGAGCTTGAAATGCACGTTCGCCGGCGGCTCGTGGGGCGCCGTATCGGGCACTTCGAACAGGCCCGACGACAAGTAAAGCTTGCGGCCCGACGGCAGATCGGCGGCCGCCCTGCCGAGCGAAACCTGGGCGTTGCGTCCGACGATATGGACCGCGAGGTCGGCATCGTGCAGCGCCGGCAGTCCGGCCACCGGCTGGATTACGCAATTCGTCGCCTGGGCGTCGAGCGTCAGGCCGCCCTCGGGCACCGGCGGCCCACTGGCCCGCAAATCATCGAGCGGCGAATTCACGCCGATCACCACGTGATCGACATTGCCGCTGACAAGATGATCCTCGAACCAGTCGCGGACCTTGGGCACGACGAAAACCGGCCACAGCCGCTTGAGCGCATCGGCGGACATCTGCGTCGCAGCAAGCCCTGCCGCCAGCCTGGGATTGCCGCTGGAATAGTCCAAATTGCCGGACATGGCGACGCCCACGTCGCCGTTGCCGATCTCGCTCTGTCCGACCACAAAGCGCTTCTTGACCGGGTCGAACTGGCCCTTCAGTGCGATATTGTTAAGGACCAGCGGCGCGCCTTGCTCGTCGGACGAATTGAGCACGATCGTGCCGCCGCCGATGTGGAACAGCCACGGCCCCGGCGATTGCGCCGGCGCTTCGACTTGGCCGAGCAGCGTGATCCGGTTGCCACCGGACAGGATCTGGAACGGCACCGTCAGTACGCGACTCTCGGCATCCCAGTTGATCTTAAACTCGGCATGGTCGAGATCGATACGGCCGTCGTCGCCATCGCCGTCACTCAGGTGACCGGAATCGACGACCACACGCCCGGTCAGCGATTGCGGCACGCCGTTGGGACCGATCACGCCGCGCAGACTGGCGGAGAGCGGCATGTCGAGCTGCAAGCTGCCGTCGCCAAAGCGCGACGCCAACAAAAGATCGTCGGCGGAGACCTGCCGGGCTTCCAGCGCGATACTGCGATAGCCGTCTTGGAGCGGCTTGATCGAAGCCGTCAGCCCCCAAGGATGCTCGGCACTGGCCGAACCCACGGTCACGACCATGCCGCCGCCACGCGGCCGCTGCAGGCTGAGGCTGATATTCTCAAACGTCCAATGCTTGCCGGTGCGTTCGTCATCGACCGTCAGCGTACCGTCTTTGAGGCCGAGTTCGCGCAGATCATGGCCGTCGAGCCCGGACCGGCCGATGCCGTCGAGCCACGTCAACAAGGCGGCAATATTATCGGTCGGCGGCCGCGGCACCGCCAATCGACCCTGCGCCGGTGCGGGTGCGTTCGCTTCGAATTTGTCCTGCTTCCTCGCACCGCCCCCGATAAGCGCCCCGCCCGCGACCGGAACGCTTGCGGCCGGATCGGTCGCGGACGCGATCGGATGCTTGTCGGCGTCGGCCGCGAAGACTGTCACGTTGCCGTCCGGCTCGATGCGGATCGACATGGTAGCGCCGACCAGATTGAGACTCTCGGCGCGCATATGGCCGCTCAACAGGCTTAATCCGGAAACATGGATTTCGGCCTTCGGTGCGCTCGCAACCACGGTGCCGTCAGGGTCGCGCACCACGATGTCGCGAACCCGCACCGCCGCGCCGTGCGCGGTGCGCTCAATCTGAGTGCCGCCGACCTCGACGCGCTCGTGGCTGCCGAAATTGTCTTCGATGGCGGCCACCAGCCACGGCGTGAAAACGTCGAGCTGGATCGGCCCGCTGGACAGCCGCCACCACAGGCCGGCACAGCCAAGAACGACAAGCCCGACCATCATCGCCGAGGCAATGCCGACCCGCCTGATCAGCCTTTGGTGCCGGCCGAGAAGCCGCCGGTAAGCTGTGAGATAGCGGCTATCGCCCGAACGTTCCCCGCGGTGAGCTGCAGCGAGATTGCCGCGGCGCCGCGGATGAACGCCAGACTCCCAACGCGGGGGCGCCGCACTGTGCCTGTCCTGATTCGTCATGCCCGCTCGGGCGTCCCCCCTGGTGTCCCGATCCCGAAGTACGCAAGTGTTGGCGGCACCGCGCGAGGCGCCGTCACAAACGATGATGCAGCGAACAAGATAACCACCCGTGAGCGACGTCCTACACCCCTGCCCGCGGGTCGATTGTCAGTTACAAATGGACGCCGGGAAAGCGTCGAAAGGAAGGCATATGGCGTCGAAAAACACGCGAAAGCAACCGCAAAATAGGCCCAAAAGCAAGGAGATAGCCCGAACTCGTAAAGCCGAAGACGCTGCCAAGGACGAGGCCCTCGCCGGCATCCAGCAAGGCGACCCGGCACCGCCTTTTACCCTCACCATCGCCGGTGGCGACACCGTGGCGCTTGCCGACTTTGTCGGCCGCAGCCTGGTACTATATTTCTATCCGCGGGCCGACACCCCCGGTTGCACCAAGGAGGCAATCGATTTCACCCGGCTCCAGCCGCAGTTCAAACGGGCCGGGACCGACATATTGGGCGTCTCCGCCGACCCCGTCAGCGCGCTGAATGCGTTCCAGGAAAAGCACCGTCTCCAGATTGCGATCGGTTCGGACGAAAAGCACCAAGTGCTCGACGCCTATGGGGTTTGGCAGGAGAAATCGATGTACGGCAGGAAGTTTCTCGGCGTCGTGCGAACGACCGTCCTGATTGGACCGGATCAGCGCGTGATCCGCGTCTGGCCGAAGGTCAAGGTCGAAGGCCACGCCGACGAAGTTCTGGCAGCAGTCAAAGCGCTGTAAATGGCGAGCCGTCCGTTTGCCGCCGGTTTACTCAAGTTCCCGAAATGGCCGGCATTTCCAGCTTCGGCTTTTCTGAAAATTAACCATAAGTGGCTCAAATCCGCTCCCGGCTTGGGTGGGAGCGTCAATGTCGCATTGGAAAGCGTCTCGGTCCGTTGAGGCTGCGCGAGCGCAACACCCGGCGCAGCATGTCACGCACCACGCTCCACGCGACGGTGCACATCGCGCCGAGACTCGCCGGCGCACAGCCGGCGAACCGGCCAAAAGCACCTACACGATCGCACACGCCGGACGTCAGGTCAGATTCGGGCCGGTTGTCTTTTGGATCGCGGTTGGCACCGTCGTGATCATGGCCGGGTGGTCGGTCACGGCAGCCACTTATCTCGCGTTCCGCGACGATGTGCTGCGCACGCTGATTGCCCGGCAGGCGCAACAGCAATTCGGTTACGAGGACCGCATCGCCGAACTGCGTGCTCAGATCGATCGTACCACCAGCCGCCAACTGCTCGATCAGGAGCAATTCGAGCAAAAGCTCGATGACCTGACGCGGCGGCAGGCGGCGCTGGAACACCGTGCCGATACATTGAGCACTTTCGGCGATCCGTCGATCACCGGCTCGATCGGCCCGGCGGGCAAGCAAGGTCACGATTTCGTCCCTTCATTACGCACCGGCCGCCAATCGAGCATCGGCGAAACGCTTGACCGCATGCAGGCCTCGATCGATCGCGTCGAAGCGCGGCAATCGAATGCGCTCGGCGCACTGGAAGACCGTTACGACAACAGAATCCGCCGCATCCGCGGCGTACTCAGCCAGCTCGGCGTAAAGCCGCAAGCGGCGGCAACCGGCGGTCCCTTCATCCCGGTACGGCCGCCGCCGGCTGGCGAGGGTTTTCAGCGAGCGCTGTTTCGCGCCAATCTGGCGCGTTCCGAAGCCGAGCAGCTTGCCGATACGCTGCGCAGCGTGCCGGTTCGCAAGCCGCTAGCCGGCGAGATCGACGAGACCTCGCCGTTCGGCATCCGCGAGGATCCGTTTCTGCACGAGCCGGCGATGCATACCGGCATGGACATGCGCGGCGAGGTCGGCGAATCCGTACATGCAACGGCGGCCGGGCGAGTGACCATCGCCGGCTGGGACGGCGGCTACGGCAATCTGATCGAAATCAACCACGGCAACGGGTTGTCGACCCGCTACGGTCACCTCTCGCAGATCGACGTCCATGTCGGCGATGAAGTTCGTATCGGCCAGGTTATCGGCTTGGTCGGCACGACGGGACGATCGACCGGGCCGCATTTGCATTACGAGACACGCATCAACGGCGAGCCGGTCAATCCCGAAAAATTCCTCGCGGCCGGCGAAGAATTGTTCGGCGGCATTCACGCGGTCAGCATCGATCCCGAACAGAAATCAAGCCGAAGCAGCCCGGGCCATAACGAAAGCTTGGATTAGCCGTTTTCCACAGCGACACGGCGGTCGCCGAATGTATGCGGCGAGCCCGCTACTCCACGTCCTCGACGTGATTGGGGCCGGTGCCGAAGGCCTTTTGCGCCAAGGCGGCTTCGGTGAACTGATCGATGTCGCCGTCGAGAACCCCTTGGGTGTTGGAGGTGGATACGCCGGTGCGCAGATCCTTCACCATCTGATAGGGC
>JBAQHW010000036.1:0-21275 GCA_049288525.1 Xanthobacteraceae bacterium | reverse complement strand
GGCTACGACGTCGCCATCAACTACCTGCGCAACGCCGAAGCAGCGGCCGAGGTCGCCGCGGCGGTGAAGCAATCCGGCGGCAAAGCCGTCACCCTGCAAGGCGACATGGCCAAGGAAGCCGACATTTTGCGCATCTTCGAGGACACCGCCAAGGCGCTCGGCCCGATCACCCATTTTGTCTACAGCGCCGGAATCGGCGGCAAGAATTCGCGGCTCGATGTCGCGAGCGCGGCCACCATCCGCGACGTGATCGACATTAACTTGTTCGGTTGCCTGATCTGCGCCCGTGAGGCGGTGCGGCGGATGTCGACCGCGCATGGTGGCAAAGGCGGCGCCATCGTGTTCTTGTCCTCGATTGCATCGTTGACCGGCGGCGCCGGCGAATACGTGTTCTATGCCGCCGCCAAGGGCGGCGTTGACGCGCTCACCAACGGCCTGGCCCGCGAAGTGGCGAGGGAGGGCGTGCGCGTCAATGCGATACGGCCGGGTCCGACCAGGACCGACATCCACGAGCCAGGGCGCCTGGAACGGATCACGCCGCTATTGCCGATGGGCCGGCCCGGCGAGCCGGACGAGATCGCCGAAGCCGTATTGTTTCTGCTGTCGGACGCAGCATCCTATGTCAGCGGCACGGTGCTCAACGTTTCGGGCGCGCGGTAGCCGGTCCGGCCGACCCCGCCTTGTGTTCGACGCTTCTGCGCCTATGATCCGCACCGATTTTTCACCGGCAATTTGAAACGAGAGAGTCGAAGGAGAGGACACAATGATTGCTGCAGTGCGCGTCCATAAAGTCGGCGGCCCCGAGGTTTTGACCTATGAGGAGATCGAATTGCCGGCGCCCGGCCAGGGCCACGTCCGGGTCAAGCAACACGCCTGCGGCGTCAACTTCATCGACACCTATTTCCGCATGGGCATGTACCCGTCGCCGGTCGGCCTGCCGTTCGTCGCCGGCAATGAGGCGGCCGGCGAAGTCACCGCCGTCGGGCCAGGCGTCAGCGAACTCAAGGTCGGCGACCGAGTCGGTTATGTCGTTGCGCTCGGCTGCTACGCCTCCGAACGCAACGTTCCCACCGACCGCGCCGTAAAACTGCCGGCCAATATCAGCTATGAGCAGGCGGCCGCCATGATGCTCAAAGGCATGACGGCGGAATATCTGCTTCGCCGCACCTTCAAGGTCGAGAAGGGCATGAACGTATTCGTGCATGCCGCGGCGGGCGGCGTCGGCTTGATCCTCTGCCAGTGGGCCAACCATCTCGGCGCCAATGTCATCGGCACGGTCGGCTCGAAAGACAAGGCGGAGCTTGCCAAAGCCAACGGCTGCCACCACACCATCCTGTATCGCGAGGAAGATTTTGCCGCGCGCACCAAAGAGATCACCGGCGGCAAATTATGCGACGTTATCTATGACGGTATCGGTAAAACCACGTTTCCGGCCTCGCTCGATTGCCTCAAGCCGCTCGGCTATTTCGTCAGCTATGGCAGCGCCTCCGGACAGATCGATGCATTCAACATCAACATCCTGCAAACCAAGGGCTCGCTGTTCGCCACTCGGCCGACGCTCAATACCTACGCCGCCAAACGTGAGGATTTGCTGGCCATCGCCAACGATCTGTTCGACGTCGTCGGCAAGGGCGCCGTTAAAATTCCGATCAATCAGAAATACGCTTTGAAAGATGCCGTCAAAGCGCACAAGGACCTCGAAGGCCGCGCCACCACCGGCTCGTCGATCTTGCTGCCGTAACTCAAGGTCATTCCGGGACGCTGCCGCAAGGCAGCGAACCCGGAATCCATAATCACGGTGCGCACCGATTTTGCGCCGAGGGTTTATCTTCACTAATCGTGTTTATGGATTCGGGCGCACGGGCTTTTTCGCCCGCGCCCCGGAATGACGAGGTCGCGATGAAATCCTGGGGCTATTGGACGACGCTGGGTTGGGCGGTCCTGGCCTTCATGGTGGGGCAGTTCATAGGCTTCGTCGCCGTGCTCTGGCCGCATGCGGGAGCCTGGGACACGATCGTGCAAACGCCGTACGACGGCGTTCTCGTCACCTTGTTCATCGTCATTTCCAATCCGGTCACGGTCGGCGTACTGGCATTGGCGGTATGGCTGCGCGGCGCCTCGCAAGTCGACTATTTCGCTCTGCATCGGCCACGACAGAACGACGTCGTCACCGGCATTATTTGTCTCGTCGGCCTGATTGCGGCGAGCGATGCGCTGCTCTATCTGAGCGGCCGCGACCTAGTAACGGACTTCCAGCTGCAATCCTATACGTCCGCGGCCGCAGAGGGCTGGCTGCCGGCGATGATGTTCGCCGCCATCGTTATCGCTCCGGCCGGCGAAGAGATCATGTTCCGGGGTTTTCTGTTTCGCGGCTGGGTCCGCTCGGAGCGCAGCGCCTGGCCGGCAATCGTCGTCATTTCGCTGCTGTGGGCGGGGCTCCACGTGCAATACGACTGGACCGGCATGCTGCAGATTTTCGTCGTCGGCCTGTTTTTAGGCTGGACACGGCTACGCTCCAACTCGACGCTTTTGACATTCATCCTGCACGCCTTGTTCAATCTCGAAGGCACTCTCGAAACCGTGGCGCAGGTGCATTTTTTCAGCAAATAAAGGTTGCCGTTTGCAGCGTTTCATTTGCCGAAAATCCGGCTCAGCGCGTCGGTCGTGGTGGTGTTGTTGCCGGGCGCGGGGCGCGGCAGTCCGATTACCGGTTCGGCAAAGCGCGCGATCGCGGCGACGGTATCGGGCAGCGGCACGGTCGAGCCGGGCGTCTCGCTCACCACGATCGTCAGCACCTGCAAGCCACGGCGGAACAGGGCATCGAGCGCGGTCAGCGTATGGCTGATGGTGCCGAGGTAGGAGCCGGTGACCAGGATCAGCGGCAATTGCAGCGCCATCATCACGTCGAGAACGGTGCGTTCGCCGTGCAGCGGCACCATGATGCCGCCGACGCCCTCGATCAGCAGAATATCGCGCCGCCGCTCGACTGCGGTGTGGCAAAAGCTGATGACGGAATCGACGTCGATGGTGCGCCCTTCGCGGGCGGCCGCCAGGTCCGGCGACAGGGCTGCTTGAAACCGCCACGGCGAGATGCGGTCGATTTCCTCCTCGGTCACCCGCAACCCGAGCGCCTGCAGCAGCGCCCCGGCGTCGCTGGCGGCAAGCTGTGCCGGATCGAAGCCGGAGGCGACGGGCTTGATGGCGTCCACCGTCCGGCCCATCCCGCGCAGGTGACGGATCAGCGAGGCGGCGACGTAAGTCTTGCCGACATCGGTCCCGGTCGCCGTGATGAAAATCGCCGCCATTTAATGCCTCAGCACGCGGTTTCGCACCGCTTGCGCAAGGCGCGCGATGTCGGCGTCGGGATGCTGCGCGGTGAAGGCAAAACGCAGCCGCGCCGTGCCCACCGGAACGGTCGGCGGCCGGATCGCCACCACCAGAAAGCCGTCGTCGCGCAACCGGGCCGAAGCGGCGAGTGCTGCATCGCTGCCGCCGACAACCACCGGAACGATGGCGCTCTGCGCCTCGGGCAGATTGAGCGTGCGGGCGAATTCCTTGGCTTTGCGCAATGGCTCCGCGGCATAGGCCGGCTCGCGTTCGATGATGTCGAGCGCGGCCACGGCGGCGGCCACCACGGGCGGCGGCAGTCCGGTCGAATAGATGAAGGTGCGGGCGCGCGTCTGCATGAGGTCGATCACCGCGCGCGAGGCGCATAGATAGCCGCCATAGGCGCCGACCGCCTTCGACAGCGTGCCCATTTGCAGCGGCACATCGGCCGGGCCATCGGCAAAGCTCGAGCCGCGGCCGCCGCCGACAATACCGAGGCCATGGGCGTCGTCGGCGAGGAGCCAGGCATCGAACCGCTGCGCCAGCGCCGAAAGCGCAGCCAGCGGGGCGAGGTCGCCGTCCATGGAGAAAACCCCATCGGTCGCGATCAGGGCACGCTTTCCATTTGCGCGATGCGCGATCAATAGCGCCTCGGCGTGGGCCGGATCGGCATGGCGGTAGCGCTCGACTGCAGCGCCCGAAAGCTTGGCGCCGGCATGCATGCAGGCATGCGATAGCTCGTCGATCAGGATGAGATCGCCAGGCCCGGCCAAGGCTGGGATAATCCCGGTGTTGGCGAGGTATCCCGAGCCGAAAACAATGGCAGCATCGGTGCCCTTGATGCGCGCCAGCCGGCTTTCAAGCGCCGCATAAAGCGGGTGATTGCCGGTCACAAGGCGCGAGGCCCCGGCGCCGACGCCGTAGCGCCTGGCCGCTTCGACCGCGGCCTCGATCACGTCCGGGTGCTGGCTGAGATTGAGGTAATCGTTGCAGGAAAACGACAATAAGCGTTGCCCGTCGCGCTCGGCCCAGATGCCGGAACGGGCGGTCTCGGCGGGTCGACGCCGTAGCCCCGCTTGTTCCAGCACAGCGAGCTTGCCCCCGGCAAATTCGTCAAGCGATCGCATGCCTTAACCGACCCTCGCCAACCACATGATCTCCTGGTGCGGTGGATTTGAAGTTCCTATCATTTAGCCGCCATCTCGCCACAACACCTGCATGAAAGCGCCGAATGTCGGGCAATGCCAGCGAAAACAATGGGATGAGGCACAATGCGCAGCCGGATTGGTATGCGCCGGGACTGGCCCATGTCTGGCTGCCTTACGCGCAGATGAAAACGACCAATCCGCCGCTTGCGGTGGCCGCAACGCGCGGCAGCCGCATTGTGCTCGCCGACGGGCGCGAACTGGTCGACGGTATTGCCTCATGGTGGACCGCCTGCCACGGCTACAATCACCCGCACATCCGCCGCGCCGTCGAGGCCCAGCTCGCCGTAATGCCGCATGTCATGTTCGGCGGCCTGGTGCACGAACCGGCGCTTAGGCTGGCCGCACGGCTCGCCGCGCTGGCGGCGCCGGCCGATCTGTCTCGTGTCTTCTTCTCGGATTCCGGCTCGGTCGCCGTCGAAGTGGCGCTGAAGATGGCGGTGCAATTCTGGCTTAACCGGGGAAGGGGCCGGCGTCGGCGTTTCCTCGCCTTCAATGGCGGCTACCATGGCGACACCACGGGCGCGATGGCGCTTTGCGATCCCGAACACGGCATGCACGCCTTGTTCGCCGGATTGTTGCCGCAGCAGCTTATCGCCGATCTACCGCGGACCGAGGACGATCTCGCCGCTCTGGACGAACTATTGGGGCGGGAAGCCGAAACGCTGGCGGGCATCGTCGTCGAACCGCTGGTGCAAGGCGCCGGCGGGATGATCTTTCATGAGCCGGTGGTGCTGCGCCGGCTTCGCGCGCTCGCCGAGAAATATGACCTGCTGCTTATCTTCGACGAGATTTTCAACGGCTTCGGCCGCACCGGCGCATTATTCGCATTTCAGGAAGCCGGCGTCGCGCCGGATATCCTGCTCCTGTCCAAGGCTTTGACCGGCGGCACGTTGCCGCTCGCCGCTACGCTCGCGAGCAAAAAGGTGTTCGATGCGTTCTGGTCGGACGATCCCGCGCATGCCCTGATGCACGGCCCGACCTTCATGGCCAACGTGCTCGCCTGTGCCGCCGCCAATGCCTCGCTCGATCTGTTCGAGCGAGAGCTGAGGCTCGATCAGGTGGCGAAGCTTTCGGCCCGGCTCAAGCAAGGCCTGGAGCCATGCCGAGACCTTCCTGGCGTCAACGATGTCCGCGTCAAAGGCGCCATCGGCGTGGTCGAGCTCGACCGTATCGAGAATCTGAATAATTTACGTGAACGCTTTGTTGCCGAAGGCGTTTTTATTCGACCGTTCGGCAATGTCGTATATCTGACGCCGGCTTTCACCATTGCCGAGGATGAGCTGGCAAAATTGATGAACGCGATCCGCCGCGTACTCAGCCCACGCGTGTAACTATCTTTGCTCGCCGACAAATCCCTGGCGCAGCGCCGTCAGCCGCTCGAGCGCAACGGGCGGCAGCGGGCCTTTTTGCACCGCGGCGAGCGCATCCTCGAACTGATGCGGCGTCGCCATGCCGACCAGAATCGTGCCAATCGCCGGATCGGTGATCGCAAACCGCGTGGCGGCTTCGGCCAAGCTCGCGGCGAAGCCTTCTGTCACCAGCGGCAGCAAGCGGCTGGCGCGCGCGATATCGGCGGCGTAGCTCATGGCCGAGCCGATCGGCTCGGGCGGCGGGCTGGCAATCGGATGACGCTCGGCCGAGCCGGATAATGCACCCCCGGCAAGCACCCGGATAGCGATGACGCCGACGCCGGCGTCCTTGGTGTGATCGAACAGCCGTCCATAATCCTGCGCCGGGTAGTTTGTCGGCAGCCCGGTCGCGGCGGACGGATTGAGCATGTTGTAGACGACTTGAGCGCTATCGAAGGCGCGCGCGTCGATGACCTGTTGCAGTGCCGTCGTGTCGCCGACCGCAGTGAGTCCGAGGAACCGCGTCTTGCCTTGCTGGCGCAGCCGGTCGAGCGCCGGCACCACCTCGCCGAGCACCTGTCCGACACTAAGCCCTTCGCCGCCGTTCTCGGTGATCGCATTATGCAGATGAAAGATGTCGACTCGATCGCGGCGCAGCCGCGTGAGGCTGTCTTCGAGCGACTTTGTGACGGTGTCGGCAATGCGGCCAAACCCGGTGCCTGGCAGCCGCACCTTGGTGCCGACGACCGCGTTCGCGGGCTTGAGACTTTGCAGGATGCGGCCGAGATTCTTTTCCGACTCGCCGTTACCGTATTGCACCGCGGTGTCGAAGTAATTCACCCCGACATCAAGCGCTCGCGCAATGGCGCGTTCCTGATCGCTCGGATCGCCGCGTACCATTAGGCCGCCGACCGCGCCGCAGCCAAACCCCAGCACCGAGAGCGTCATGCCGGTGCGGCCGTAAGCCCGCATTTCCATCGGCCGTTCCTCCCTGGATGGGCCTAGTGCCGCTTCTTGACCGGATCACATGATCGGCTTGCCGCGAATATCGATGGCTTTCTCGATCTTGAGCAGCGCGCCAATGCCGGTGTCGGCACCGACATGGGTCTGCTCGCGCGGCAGGAGCTTTGCGAAAATCGCGTCGTGAATAGCCCCGCTCTCGTGCAGTTCGACGCTGCCGAAGAAGCGCAGGAAACCGCTTTCCAGCACGCCGTCGCGCTGGGCCTTGAAGTTCGAATACATCACACACACCCGCTTGTCGTGCGACAGGTTCTCAAGCGCGGTGCGCTTCGAGCGCTCCCAATAGGCGAGGTGGGCGTCGTCAAAGACGATCATGCTGCCCTTGACGGAGATATTCGGTCCCGCCGGCCCGGCGGTACCAACGAGACAGGGACACCCGTCGTCCCAGGCGTTACGGATCAGCGTTTTGATGGTGTCGGAAAGCGGCATCGGGATGTCCTGTAATTTTGCGCGGCGACCATCCCATCACCGCAGCCACGACGCAAGGGAACGGGCGACGGCGGCGTATCAATAGCCGACAGCCGTGCCATGGAGATCGTAAGCGTCGGCGCGTTCGATTTTCACCGTGGCGATTTCGCCGACCCGCAGCGGCCGGCGGCTTGCGACATGCACGGCCCCGTCGATCTGCGGCGCATCGCCTTTGCTGCGGCCTTTGGCGAGCCAAGAGTTTGGAGCAGACTTGGCGTCGACCTCGTCGATGATAACGCGCTCGCGGCCGCCGACTTTGCGCTTGAGCCGCTTCTGCGAAATTGCTTGCTGGTGCTGCATCAGGCGATGCCAGCGCTCGTCTTTGACGCCGGCGGGTACGGGAGCGGCCAAATCATTGGCGACGGCGCCGTCTACCGGCTCGTAGCGAAAGCAGCCGACGCGATCGAGCTCAGCCTCCGACAGCCAATCGATGAGCGTGGCAAAGTCCGCCTCGGTCTCGCCGGGGAAACCGACAATAAACGACGAGCGGATGGTCAGGCTCGGGCAAATCTTCCGCCATGCGTGAATGCGCTCGAGGGTTTTTTCCTGCGCCGCCGGCCGGCGCATGCGCTTGAGTACGTCCGGGCTCGCGTGCTGGAACGGCACGTCCAGATAGGGAAGGATTTTGCCGTCGGCCATCAAGGCGATAACTTCGTCGACAGGGGGATAGGGGTAGACGTAGTGCAGCCGCACCCAGGCGCCGAATTCGCCAAGCTCGCGCGCCAGGTCGAGAAATTTGGCGCGCACCTCGCGGTCCTTCCAGCGGCTGGCGGCGTATTTGACATCGACGCCATAGGCCGAAGTGTCCTGGGAAATGACCAGCAATTCCTTGACCCCGGCCTCGACCAGCCGCTCGGCCTCGCGCAACACCTCGGCGGCCGGCCGCGATACCAGATCGCCACGCAGCCGCGGGATAATGCAAAAGCTGCAACGATTGTTGCAACCCTCTGAAATCTTGAGATAAGCATAATGTCGCGGCGTCAGCTTGATGCCTTGCGGCGGGATCAAATCGCTATGCGGGTCGTGGGCCGGCGGCGCGGCGCGGTGCACCGCATCGAGCACGCTTTCGTATTGCTGCGGCCCGGTGACGGCGAAAACACCCGGATGGGCCGCCGTGATCTTTTCCGGTTCGGCGCCCATGCAGCCGGTCACGACGACCTTGCCGTTTTCGGCCATGGCCGCACCGATCGCGGCTAGAGATTCCGCCTGCGCGCTGTCGAGAAAGCCGCAGGTATTGACGATGGCGAGATCGGCGCCGGAGTGCTCGCGCTGGAGTTCATAGCCCTCGGCGCGCAGGCGCGTGATGATACGCTCGGAATCGACCAACGCCTTGGGGCAGCCAAGCGAAACGAAGGAAATACGGGGAGCCCGGTTCATCTGCGGCGGCTCATATCATGGTGTTTAGGCCCGACGGCTTCGGGCTTGGTGGAGATAGGGCTTTAAACGGGCTTCCGCCACGAAAAAGCCGAGCCGGCAGTGTGTTTTAGCTGGACCCGCCGACTCTTTGGGGGAAATTAAGGATTTGGCGGTGTCCTGCCATAAAGGTGGGCGTTGATTCCTGGAAATGCGAAATTCCTGGAAATGCGATCCCGTTACCCGGATTTGCTGGAACCGGCGCGGGTTGATCTGCCGGGTGCGTATTGTCTCGACGTTTGAACTCGGTTCCTAAGCCACATGGTGCAGTGGAGGCATATCGTCGTTTTGCTGCTGACCGCTTGGCTTGGCGGCTGTGGCAGCTATGCCATGTTCGATCCGAGCGCTGCATTCACGTCCGGCAACAAGCAGGCGGCCTGGACCGGTAGCGGGCACGGCTCGGCGAACGAAGCTCCGGATCCCGATGCCACCGCATCGGCGGCGGCCGCGGCGGCCACCGACGGCGGCGCCAGAAATTCCCTGTTCGCGCGCGCCTCCGACACGACCATCGCCCAACCTACTGCTGTTGTCCCCGATAAGCTGCTCGATGGCTCCTTCAAACGCGCCAGCGTCGAGGCTACCGCGCTTCCGGCCGCGCCGGCGCCGCAAACCACGCCAGGCCCCCAAGCCGCGGACAAGATCACCACGCCGCGCGGCCGCGCCTATCTGTTTCGCGGCGTGGCCGGGCTGATCTATTCGCGCGGCATCGACAAGCTCGCGGCGCGCATCCGGCGCACCGGCATCCCGGCCAGCATCGATACCTACCTGTTGTGGCGTCCGACCGCCGACGCCGCGATCCGCGATTATCGCCGCGACCCGCAGCCGATCACGCTGATCGGGCACTCGATGGGCGGCGACGCAGTCTTGGACTTTGCCGAATATCTTAATGCGGCGCACATCCCGGTCAGCCTGCTCGTCACCTACGATCCCACCCGCATCGCCGATGACGTTCCGCCCAATGTCGCGCGCTACATCAACGTTTATCAGTCATCGAGTTTCATGGGCGGCGGCAATGTCGTGCAAGGCACGCGCTTCCACGGCCATTACGCGAGCTACAATCTGAAAGACCATACCGAGATCGTTCACATCAATATCGAGAAGGAAAATCGCATCCAGGAGCAATTGGCGGCCAAGGTGCTCCAAATATCGCAGACGCCGGCGGACGCCGAAGGCGAAGCTGTGCCGATCCGCCTGGAAGTGCCGGCCGACGCAGCCATCGAATTGTGGGACTCGGGCCTAGCGGTGCAGGCGCATGCCGGCGACAGCTTGAAGACGCTGAGCGCAACTTACAACGTGCCGCAGTGGGCGCTTTCTCAACTCAATTCGGTGTCGGAGCGTGAGCCGCTCTCTGAGGGCCAGCGCATCGTCATTCCGCGTTACCTGGTGCCGATGCCAACGCCCGTTGCTGTATCGAGTTACGCGCCGCAATCCCGATAGTTCGTCAGCAGTGCGGCGCCAGGCACAGGCCGCTAGGCTGATAGCAGCGCCAGAACGGCACCGGCGTCGATTTACCGCCGACGCAGGTGAAGACCTGACACCAATGCAATTGATCGCAATCGGCAATGCAGCGTCCCGACGACCTTACGCAAGCCCCGGTCATCTTGGCGTGCTTTGCTTGTTTCGCCGCCGAGGCCACAGACACCGACGCCGCGGCGAACGCTGCGGCAAGCGCAATCGTCACAACCAATTTCGTCAGCACGGCCATAGGCTCCCGGTTCATTTCCACCGGGAAACTTCCCATAATCGCCCGGGAGCGAGCAAGAGCGAGCAGGGCCCGACAAGGAGCGCGCAATGCGGCTGCCTGATCCGCCGCTGCTTTTGGTGACCGACCGCGCGCAGGCGCGCCGGCCGCTGCAAGAGCTGGTCGCGGCAGCGCTGACCGGCGGCTGCCGCTGGGTCAGCCTGCGCGAAAAAGATTTGCCGGACGACGAGCAGGTTGTCCTGGCACGCAGCCTGATGGCGGCCGCGCGTCGCCACGGCGCGCGACTCATGCTGCATGGCGAGGCACGGCTGGCGCAGCTCGCCGGCGTTGACGGCGTGCATCTGCAATCGGGTAGCGACGCCTCCGCGGCACGCTCGCTGCTGGGCCATGAAAAACTGATCGGCGTGTCGATCCACACCGTCACCGAGGCCGAAGCGATCGATCTGAGATCCGTGGATTATGCGCTGGCAGGGCCTGCCTTCGAGACGCCGAGCAAGCCGGGTTACGGCCCGCAGATCGGCCGCAGAGGTTTGGCCGATATCGCGCGCGCCGCGCGCGTGCCGGTGCTCGCCATCGGCGGCATCAATACCGCGCGGCTTGGCGAAGTCATGGCGGCAGGCTGTGCCGGCGTGGCGGTGATGGGCGGCGTGATGCGCGCGGCCGATCCCGGGCAAGAGGTGAGGGCGCTTCTTGCGACCTTGCAGGGCTATCCGCGCGCGGAATAAGTACGCACGCCCTGATCCGGCGCCCAGACGCCCGCCGGCAGCTTGCCCGCCTGCCAGAAAACATCGATCGGCATGCCGCCGCGCGGATGAAAATAGCCGCCGATGCGCAGCCATTTGGGTTTGAGCAAACCGACAAGCTTCTGACCGATGCTCACCGTGCAGTCCTCGTGGAAGGCGCCGTGATTGCGGAAGCTGTTGAGATAAAGCTTTAGCGACTTCGATTCCACCAGCCAGCCTTGCGGCACGTAGTCGATCACCAGCGTGGCAAAATCCGGCTGGCCGGTGACCGGGCACATGCAGGTGAATTCCGGAAACGTGAAACGGGCGACGTACTGCGTTTCCGGATGCGGATTACGGACGCGATCGAGCACCGCTTCGGCGGGCGAGGCGGGGATCGTTGCAGGGCGGCCGAGTTGGGGGGATTTTGCAGGCATGGCTCCAACTCTAAGCGGTAGCGTAATGCCGCGCTACGCGCAGGCCCGGTGAGATTACGCAGGTTTTGTGGTATTTTCGCCACGTGCTCGAAAAATCGCCCGGAACCCGCTGAGATGACAGGCAAAAGCAAGAAAGGCGAGCCTCCGTCGCGGTGCCGTCGGCTAATCTTGGCCGCAGTCGGAAGGGCTGGGTGCTTTGGCCGCGCAACGCGTGACCGGATCTAGGATCGTTTGAATGCGAAGGTCAGCGCTGAAGGGACCAGGGCCGCGCGCTTTGCTGGCGACGAGTTCGGTCGCCGCATTGCTGATCGGCACTGGCGCGCCGGCCGCTTACGCCCAGCCCTGTGGATCCGGCGGCATTGCCATTGTCGGCGCCTCTCAGGGAAGCGTGAGCAACCCCGGTCCGATCTCGTGCATCTATATTTCCAATTCGACGATCGGCGGCAGCGTCACAAATTCCGTCGGCGGCACTATCGCTACAACCGCCGGCCCACCCAGCAGCACCGGGATTACGGTCACCAACAGCACGATCACCGGCACTATATCGAATGCCGGCGCGATCTCGGCCTCGGGTAACGGCATTCTCATCACCAACGATGCCACCGTTGCCGGTGGCATCAGCAATTCAGGCACGATTACCGCGAACGTTAATGGCATCATGGTCGGCGGGACGGCGCAGTCCGGGTCGTCGGTCGCGGTGTCCAATCTCGGCGGCGGCATCACCAATAGCGGTAAAATCGCGACTTCCAGCGGCAACGGGATCATAGTCGGCGGCAAATCCCTTGTCGGAATCTTCGGCACTCCGTCAGCCGTTACGGTTTCTACCTTTGCCGGCAGTATCAGCAACGGCGGCGTGATCGCCGCCGCGGGTGCCGGCATTGTTGTCGGCGGTGAGGCCAGCGGCACCGGCACCTCCGTCAGCGTCTCGACCTTCGGCGGCAATATCGTCAATTCGGGCCGGATCACCGCTTCCGGCCCGGCGGCGATCGTGGTTGGCGGCGAGGCCAACGGTCTCTTCGCATCGGTGACAGTTGGAGGGTTCGGCGGCGGCATCACCAATAGCGGCACCATCAGTGCATCGTTTGCCACGGGAATTCTGGTTGGCGGCCAAGCGTCCGGCACTGTCGCATCCGTTACGATATCGACCTTCGCCGGCAACATCAGCAATGCCGGCACGATCTCCGTTCGCGGCAGCGTCGGGAGCAGCGACAGCGGCATCGTCGTTGGCGGTCAGGCCAGTGGCGCCTTCGCGTCGGTGACGATTGGGACCTTTGGCGGCGGCATCACCAATTCGGGCACGATTTCCGGTCACAACGGCAACGACGGCATCCTGGTCGGCGGCAGCGCGTTCGGCCTTGTTGCGGCCGTCACGATCTCGGCCTTTTCCGGCGGCATCACCAATAGCGGCACGATCAGCGGCTTCGCAGGCGGCATCGTGGTTGGCGGCTTCGCAACCGGCACCTACGCATCCGTTACGATTTCGACTTTCTCCGGCGGCATCACCAATAGCGGCACGATCTCGGCAGCGTTTGCGGGCATTGCCGTCAATAATCTTGTGAATTTCACTTCCGGAAATATCAGCAACAGCGGCAAGATCACAGCGCGCAGCAGCAACGGCATCATCGTCAGCGGCGTAACGAATTTCACCGGCAACATCATCAACAGCGGTTCGATTGCCGTGTTGTTCGGCAGCGGCATTCGTGTCGACGACACCGCGACCTTCACCGGCAATATCAGCAACTCGGGCACGATTGCGGCAGGTTTCGACGGCATAGCGGTCGGCTGCACGTGCGGCATTTCCACTTTTGCAGGCAGCATTAGTAACAGCGGGAAAATAACAGCCGGATCTTCCGCTATCGGCATTTTTGTCGAGAACGTTACAAGCTTCCTCGGTAACATCACCAACAGCGGCACGATCTCGGCCGGTATCGGCATCCTGGTTGGCGCCGCCACCAGGAGCGCGATCGCCGTCACCAATGCGGTATTCGGCGGCGGTACCGCCAATGGCGGCATTACCAATAGCGGCATGATCTCGGCTGGATACGCCGGCATCTTTGTCGGCGCCACTGCCGACGCCACATATAATCTCTCTAGCTTCGGCGGCGGCATCAGCAACTCAGGAACGATCTCAGCGGGCCACTACGGCATCTTCGTCGGCGCCATCTCTGCCTCGACCGTGACGATTTCAAATTTCACGGGCGGCATCACCAATAATGGACTGATCGCCGCACCGACCGGCTACGGTATCTTTGTCGGCGCAGCCTCGGGTGGTTCAACATCGACGATTTCGACCTTCACCGGAAATGTCGTCAATTCTGGCACCATTTTGTCGTCAAAGACCGCGATATATCTCTCCAATATTTCTATGTTTGCTGGCGGGATCACCAATAACGGTATGCTCTCGGTATCGGCTGCTAGCGGTGCCGGTATTTGGCTCGCGAATATTGGGGTCTTTACCGGCAACATCGCCAATAACGGGACGATTTCAGCGCCACTCGGCGGCATTGATATCGTACTCGTCAACACCTTCCTCGGCGGCATCACCAATACCGGCCTGATTGCGGCGTCTGGAAGCGGCGTAGACACCTCCGGCGACGCCGTCGTCATCGAGCAAGTCACCCAGTTCGGCTCACCGGGTGGCGGCGGCATTACCAATTTCGGCACGATTTCGTCGGCGCGAAAAACCGCCGTCATCGTTGGCGATGTCAACACCTTCTACGGCAATATCAGCAATGCCGGCAAAATCATCGGCGCTACCGGAATCGTCATCGGCCCCGCCGTGACATTTGACGCCGCCAGCGCCATCGTGAACACCGGAGTCATCACCGGCACCGGCGGCGTCGCGATCAATGCGAGCGCGGCGACGAGTCCGGTGTCCGTCACCATCGCTGGCGGCGCGATCAACGGCAATATGCTAGGCGCCGGGCTCGCATCGAACGACACCCTCGACTTCGCGCTCACCACCGGCAAGACTTTCACTTACAACAGCAGCTTCGAAAATTTCGACGCGGTGAGCATCGATTCCGGCACCGTCGTGCTGAACGGTGCCAGTAATAGCGCGGCCACGCTGACGGTCAGCAACGGCGGCACGCTCGCCGGCACCGGCAGCATCGATCCCTTACCGACGACAGTTGTCGAAATCCAATCCGGCGGCATCTTCGCACCGGGCACACCGAGCGGATTCGGCACCTTCACAATCGCCGGCACGCTGACCTTCGATGCCGGCAGCTTCTACGCCATCAATATCGCGCCCGGGGCCGGCAATAATTCGAGCGCAATCGTCAACGGAACGGCAAATCTCAATGGCAACGGCACAGTCGTGGTGACGCCGGAGCCCGGTCATTACAACGACGCGATCTACACAATCCTATCGCCGACCACGCGAAACGGCACGTTTGTTCCCACTGTGACCGTGACCGGAACCTTCGTCGACGGTACGCCGACGCTCGACTACGCAACCAACGGCCCCAACGACGTCGACCTCGATGTCACCGGGTTCTCGCTGGTGAGCGCGCCAGCGGGCACAAACCTGAATCAGAACCAGCAGAACGCGCTCAACGGTATCAATGGCGGAATTCTCGATAGTCCAGCCAACGTGCCGCTGTTGCCCGCCTTCCTGAACCTGAGCAATCTTTCCGGTTCGGCGCTGGGCAATGCGCTGACCGAACTCGATGGCCAGGACGGCACCGGGGCACAGACAAGCGCTTTCCAGTTGATGCAGGACTTCCTCAACATGCTGTCCGATCCGACGGCGGGAGGCGGCGGAGATGGCGGGACCAGCGGCCCGCAGCAGTTTGCGCCGGACGACCAGGCAAGCCTGCCGCCCGACATCGCGCTGGCTTATGCTCATGCGCTGCATCAGAAACCGACGCCGTCGTCGCAGCCGCAAGATTTCGAACAGCGCTGGAGCGCCTGGGCTTCCGGCTTCGGCGGCTCGAGCACCATCGACGGCAATACCACGGTCGGCTCAAGCAACGTGACGGCGACCGACTACGGTTACGCCGCCGGCATGACCTATCACGCCACGCCTTCGACCAGTTACGGCTTTGCGTTGGCCGGAGGCGGCACTAACTGGAATCTGGCGCAATCGCTCGGCAGCGGGAGGAGCGATTCATTCCAGGCCGGCGTCTACGGCACCAGCCATTTCGGGCCGGCTTATCTGTCCGGCGCGCTCGCCTTCGCCAATCACTGGTTCTCGACCAGCCGCATCGCGCTCGGCGATAATCTTACCGCCAGCTTCCAAGGTCAGAGCTATGCCGCGCGCGGCGAGGCGGGCTATCGCTATGGCCTCCCGATTATCGGATACATCATCGGCGTCACGCCTTACGCGGCCCTCCAGGTGCAGGACTTTCATACTCCGGGCTACAGCGAGACCGATCTCACCGGCGGTGGCTTCGGCCTGACCTATGCCGCGATGAATGCCACCGACACCCGCAGCGAACTCGGCGCCCGCTTCGACAATCTGACCGCCTGGGACGGCATGCCGCTTGTGTTACGAGGGCGCTTGGCCTGGGCGCACGACTGGGTGAGTGACCCGACGCTCGGAGCGGTGTTCCAGGCGTTGCCCGGGTCGAACTTCACCGTCAACGGCGCGGCGCCGCCGAAGAACTCCGTGCTCACCACGGCAGCGGCCGAACTGCACCTCAACGCCAACTGGACGGCGATGGCGAAATTCGACGGTGACTTCGGCTCCGGCGCGCAAACCTACGCCGGCACCGGGACGCTGAAATATTCGTGGTAAGCCCGAGCAAAATTCTGAAGCAGTGAGGCGATCGCAATCGCCGCCGCTGGCGGCATTAATCTTCTATTGACCATGCCGATAGCCGCCCGGAACGCTTCTGATAAGCGGCAATTGAAGCAAATGAATAGAGGAGATTAATCATGACGAGCGAACTGGAAATCGTTACGCCGAATCTTCGCGGCTCTTGCATGACGATCGGCAATCAACTGCATGGGCTGTTCAAATTGACAGGCCAGAAACGCGACCCGCGACGTGACGCCTGGCTCAAGGTGCAGGCCGCACAGCACAACATGCCGATGTTCCCCCAGAAAAGTCCGGTACGCGATTAGACGGTTTCAACCGCCGGCACCGCGCCTTCGGCCAGTATGACAACAGCGGGTCTGATCCTGTAGAACCCCCGGGCAACCCGGGAGCGCGCATGACCGCCATCGTCGACATTATCGGCCGCGAAATCCTCGACAGCCGCGGCAATCCGACCGTCGAAGTGGACGTGGTCCTGGAGGACGGCTCGCGCGGCCGCGCCGGGGTTCCATCGGGCGCCTCGACCGGGGCGCACGAGGCGGTCGAGCTGCGCGACAACGACAAGAAGCGCTATCTCGGCAAAGGCGTGAAGACCGCTGTCGAGGCAGTCAATAGCGAGATTTTCGATGCGCTATCCGGCATGGACGCCGAGGCGCAGGTCAAGATCGACGAAACCATGATCGGCCTCGACGGCACGCCCAATAAAAGCCGGCTCGGTGCCAATGCCATCCTCGGCGTCTCGCTGGCCACAGCCAAGGCCGCTGCGGCGGCGAATAGGCTGCCGCTGTATCGTTATGTCGGCGGCACATCGGCGCGGCTTTTGCCGGTGCCGATGATGAATATCATCAATGGTGGCGTGCATGCCGACAACCCGATCGATTTCCAGGAATTCATGATCGTGCCGCTCGGCCTGCCGACGTTTGCCGAGGCGCTGCGCGCAGGCTCGGAAGTCTTTCACACGCTGCGTGGGGCGCTGAAATCCGCCGGCCACAATACCAATGTCGGCGACGAGGGCGGCTTCGCGCCCAATCTGGCTTCGGCGGAGCAAGCAATCGACTTCGTGATGAAAGCCATCGAGAAGGCCGGCTATCGGCCCGGCAAGGACATCGCGCTGGCGCTCGACCCGGCCTCGAGCGAGTTTTTCAAGGACGGTTCTTACGCTTACGCGGGCGAAGGCAAGACGCGCTCGCGGCAGGAGCAGTCGAACTATCTCGCCGAACTCATCGGTCGCTATCCGGTCGTTTCGATCGAGGACGGCATGGCGGAGGACGATATCGAGGGCTGGACGATAGTAACGCGGGCCATCGGCGCCAAATGCCAGCTCGTCGGCGACGATGTGTTCGTCACCAATGTGAAACGGCTCGCCGACGGCATCGCCAAAGGCTACGCCAATTCGATCCTGATCAAGGTCAACCAGATCGGCACGCTGACCGAGACGCTGGCGGCGGTCGAAATGGCGCACAAGGCCGGCTACACCGCGGTGATGTCGCACCGCTCCGGCGAGACCGAGGATTCGATCATCGCCGATCTCGCGGTCGCCACCAATTGCGGGCAGATCAAGACCGGCTCGCTGGCGCGTTCCGACCGCACCGCGAAATACAATCAGCTCTTGCGCATCGAGGAAGAGCTCGGCGACCAGGCGGTCTACGCCGGACGAGGCGCATTCAAGAATTTAATGTAAGTGCGCGCGACCTCGCAAGCGGGCCGATCGCCGGCTCGACGATTCGGCTCTCTCGGCGCAACAGAAGGGTTTATCGCGGTCGGCGGCCCGGCGTTTTGCGGGTTTTGCTCGCCTGTTTCGCTATTTGCCAATCGCTTACCAAGTCATTGTTTGTTACGGAAAGTTCCATTCGCAAATTGTTTGCGCGAAACCGGAACACACCATTCATGTGACGTCATCCTCCGACGTCTTTCTCGACAGTAGCGTTCGGCGTTGCAGCGGCATGGGCCCCGGAGGCTGGGCTTGTGAACAGTGTGTGCTGCTGCATCGCGTGTTTCTCAGTCGCCTGATCGCGCCCACACCGATATCGGCACCATCTTTCATGACCACAATGCCGACGGCGGTTGTGGTGCGAAAGCCAAACAGATGTCGTTTGCGCCGAA
Organism: Xanthobacteraceae bacterium; assembly: GCA_049288525.1. GTDB lineage: Bacteria > Pseudomonadota > Alphaproteobacteria > Rhizobiales > Xanthobacteraceae > BOG-931. The sequence goes on along the minus strand of JBAQHW010000036.1, from coordinate 2,764 downwards.
TTCGGGCTACGCCTTCGCGGTCGGCACCGATACCTGGCACTCGGCCGATGCGGTCGAGGCGGAAGTGAAGACCCGCGACAGCATCCTGCTCACTTACTTCGTCGATGCCGGCCCGCTGCGCTTCTTCCGCAATCGCGGCAAGCGGATCGGCAACTTCGTGCTCAGCGAAGTCCGCAACCGGTTGCCGTGACCCTCATTAATCCGGCTTTAAGCGACGCACTGACATGCTAACCGCATGGTCACCCGAAAACGGCTGCGCACCATCCTCAATGCGCTGGCGCTTTACGCCTTGGCGGCGCTGCTGATTGGCTATTTCGGCGTCAACGCCTATAGCGGCAACCGGGGACTCAAAGCCAAAGAGGTGATCGACCGGCAGTCGGCGACGCTGACGGCCGAGCTCGACCGGCTCAAAATCGAGCATAAGCAATGGGACCGCCGGATCGCGCTGCTCCGATCCGACGCCATCGATCCCGACATGCTCGATGAACGCGCCCGTGCACTGCTTGACTATGTCGACCCGCGCGATTTGACCTTGATGTACGACAGCGGCACCGCACGCGCTGTTTCGCCGTCCCCGTAACGCACAAGGTCCGCACAAGGCCCTTGAACTCGGCTGGGCCGGACCCGAAATTAGTTTTCCGACAATATGTTGGCCGCTAACGCTCAATGGCCGGCGGGAGTTCTCCAGACTTTCGCATGGTTCGGTTTTCGGCTAAGGGTTGACTCCCGCCGGAACCTCTCAATGACAATGGTGTTTCGAGGACCATAATGGCCGTCGCCCAAACCAAGCCTACGGCGCTCAGCGCGGAAGGATTGCTCCCCTCCGCGGACCTCGCGATGGATGACCGGCCCTCGACCGGGTCCTCGATGCTCTCCGAATTCAGCAAGGAACAGGAGCTGCAGGCGCTCCGCCAGATGCTGCAGATTCGGCGCTTTGAGGAAAAGGCCGGGCAGATGTACGGCATGGGGCTGATCGGGGGGTTCTGCCACCTCTATATCGGCCAGGAAGCAGTCGTGGTCGGCATGAAACTCGCCATGCGCGACGGCGACCAGATGATCACCGGCTATCGCGACCACGGCCATATGCTGGCCTGCGGCATGGATCCGAAGGGCGTGATGGCGGAACTGACCGGGCGCCGCGGCGGCTATTCCAAGGGCAAAGGCGGCTCCATGCATATGTTTTCGCTGGAGAAGCAATTCTACGGCGGCCACGGCATCGTCGGCGCGCAGGTGCCGCTTGGCACCGGCTTGGCCTTCGCCAATAAATATCGCGGCAACGACGCGGTATCCGTGACCTATTTCGGCGACGGCGCCGCCAATCAGGGCCAGGTCTATGAAAGCTTCAACATGGCCGAGCTGTGGAAGCTGCCGGTGGTCTATGTCATCGAAAACAACCGCTACGCCATGGGAACCTCGGTGACGCGTTCCTCGGCGCAGACCGATTTCTCCAAGCGCGGCGTCTCGTTCAACATCCCCGGCACGCAGGTCGACGGCATGGACGTCCGCGCGGTCAAGGCCGCGGCTGAAACGGCCCTTGCCTGGTGTCGCTCTGGCAAGGGGCCGACGATTCTGGAAATGCTGACCTATCGCTACCGCGGCCACTCGATGTCCGACCCGGCCAAATACCGCACCAAGGAGGAAGTCGACAAAGTGCGCACCGAGCACGATCCGATCGAACAGGTGCGCAAGCGGCTCCTCGACAAGAAATGGTCGAGCGAGGACGAGTTGAAGAAGATCGACGCCTCGGTCCGTGCCGTCGTCAACGAAGCCTCGGAATTCGCCACCCACGATGCCGAGCCCGATCCGTCCGAATTGTACACCGACGTTTACCGCTGAAACGCGGTTGCTGTGGCGCCGGATCAGGGCGCCACGCGAGCGCGCCAGAGAGATGCACCGAGCCCGAGCCCCAAGTGAGTCCCCATGCCGACTGAGGTATTGATGCCCGCCCTCTCGCCGACGATGGAGAAGGGCAATCTTGCCAAGTGGCTCAAGAAAGAGGGCGACAGCGTCAAATCCGGCGACGTGATCGCCGAGATCGAGACCGACAAAGCCACCATGGAAGTGGAGGCGGTCGACGAGGGCACGCTCGGCAAGATTCTGGTGCCGGAAGGCACCAACGACGTAGCGGTCAATACGCCCATCGCCATGATCCTGGCCGAAGGCGAGGATGCGGCAAGCCTCAAGGGCAATGGCGCCAGCCCGCAAAAGCCGGCGCCCAAGACCGAAGAGCCGTCGCGCCAGGAAAAGGCCGCCGAGTCGGCGCCACCCGCACAGCAGAAAGAGTCGGCGAAAACAGCCGAAGCGCCGGCGCCGGCCAAGACCGGCACCGCCAAGCCGCCATCGGCCGAAATCATGCCGGAGCCCGACGTACCCGAAGGCACGCAGCTTGTAACCATGACCATGCGCGAAGCCTTGCGCGACGCCATGGCCGAGGAGATGCGCCGCGACAAAGATGTGTTTGTGATGGGCGAGGAGGTTGCCGAATATCAGGGCGCCTACAAAGTCACCCAAGGGCTGCTTGATGAGTTCGGCGCGCAGCGCGTCATCGATACGCCGATCACCGAGCACGGCTTCGCCGGTGTCGGCATCGGCGCGGCGCTCGCCGGACTAAAGCCGATCCTCGAATTCATGACATTTAATTTCGCCATGCAGGCGATGGATCAGTTGATCAATTCCGCCGCCAAGACTCAGTACATGTCCGGCGGGCAGGTGAAGCTGTCGATCGTTTTCCGCGGGCCGAATGGCGCCGCCTCGCGCGTCGCCG